>NZ_JBEYJD010000007.1:0-214268 GCF_040636125.1 Streptomyces sp. NPDC006733
CGGCTGGCTGGACCGCCGCACGTACGACCTGTCGGACCCGGCGGGGCTGGGGCTGGCGGCGTACGGCGTCATCGACCACGCGGCCCGGTTCACCTAGCCCATGACGATCCGGCGCCCGGTGATCCGGTCCGGTGCGATGCGCACCCACACGGCGCGCTCCCCACCGGCCCAGGGGCCGCTGTGGGCCCGCGCGATGAGGTGCTGGACGGTGTCCGGGTCCGCGACGCGCTCGGCATCACCGACCAGCAGCACGCTCCATCCCTGGCTCATCGCCTCGTCAAGATGATCCACTTCGAAGGGAACCCGGGTGCCGATCGACAGCGCGGGCGCGGATCCATCAGCGGTTCTGAAGTACAGCGCCCCGTCCACCATCTGGTAATTGACCGGGACGATCGCGGGACCGCTGCCTGCGGTCACGGCAATCCGGCCCACCCCGTGGGTCGACAGCCGTTCCCAGCACTCCGCGGGCGCCATCTCCACCAAGACAGCCTGGCGGGCCGCCTTCCCGAGACCGGGCGGCAGGTCTGTCCCGCCCCCGCGCAGCGCGTACACGGTGGTCTGCAGCGCGTCGGCGAGGCTCAGCAGGAGGACCGCGCTGGGCACGGCCGTCGGCTGCTGTTCCAGGTAGGTCAGATAGGGCGTGGCCATCCCGGCCATCTCGGCCACCTGGTCGAGTGTGAGACCGAGTTCCTCACGGCGCAACGTCACCCGTCGCCCCATGCTTCCGACGGGCTGGGGGCGGGCCGAGGCGGCGTCGGATTTCGTCTGCGGGTTCATGGCCCCACGCTTTCCTGGTGCTGTTGAGGGGTGCTGCGGGCCCAGCGGCTGCTGGGGCCCTGCGGGCCGGCCCCGCTGCGGGGGGCCACGGTCCGGGCCGACTGCGCCGCACCGGGGCCGCGTGCAGTGCAGTTGGCCGTCGATGCGGTCCTGCCGTGACGGCAGGAGGACCGTTGCCCCGGTGCGGTGTTGGCCGAACCAGCGTCGGCCGGCCGGGTCGACCGGGAGCGCGGAGGTCCCAAAGGCGCAGCGGCCCCACAGCAGACACCGCCCGTCGGGCTTGCCGGTCTGCTCATCCTCGCCCGGACGGTGCCGATCCGTGCAGGGGCCGAACGTCCTCGAAGGGGGGCAGGGCGGCCCGGGTCGGGACAGGCCGCAACGACGGCACAGGGGGGGACGTGCCGGAATGATCCGTCAGGGTGCGCCTCGCGGTGCCTGCTGCCCTGCGCAGCGGGCAGCAGGGCTATCGGGCAGCAGGCGGGGTGACGCAGGGCAGGATGCGCCGAGCCGAGCCGCAGGGACCGGGTGGTCCTGCCGGCGGCGCGGCGTGCAGCAGTACGGCGGTCACCGGGTGCCGCGACGCCTGCTGATCCCTCGACGCGTGCACGTCGGCGGAGTGGGTCCCGCGCCCGGCGAAGAAGGCCGCCGCCCGACTCACGCTCCAGTAGGCCGCGCTGGAACGCGTCATCGGCCGGGTGGGAGGGCAACCTGCGGCCGTTCTTCCGGTCGTCGCGCAGGAGAGGGGCTTCGGGTCCTCGGCTCACCCCGGGGTGCGGGCCTCTCGAGCTTGCGGGTCGGGTCGGCGTTGCTGGGGGCGGTAGCGGGGGCGAAGTGACCCGTGGTGCTCATCCCGGCCGGCGAGTCGGCGCAGGTGAGCGGCCCCTGACGCTGCTGGGCGGGCGTTGACCGCCACGCCGGAGCGCGATGTGCTTCTCGGCCGGGAGCGCGCGCGGCCCGGCGGCGAACTGAGAGTGGGCGCCTTCGACGCCGCCCGGCACCGCGCCGCCGGGGACGGGCAGGACGGGTGGGCAGCGAACCGTGCGCGCAGGCAGAAGAGGCCAGCGCGGCGCAGCGTGCCCATGCCCGCCGGGCCTGTGTCGGTCAGCCGGGTGCGGTGGCGAGGGGTCCCTGCTCGACGAAGCGGAGCAGGAGACGGGCGACGGTGCGGGCGTCGCCGTGCGGCCAGGTTGCGGGGGAGTCCTCGACGCCGTGCACGAGGCACTGCCGGGTGACGGCCACGATGGCGTGGCCGGCGTTGTTGAGGGTGAGCACGGTGGCGGCTGTCGCCCGGGTCCGGGTGGCGTTCGAGGAGGCCGGAGCGCTCCAAGCGGTCGGCGTGCCGGCTGACGGTGGTGCGGTCCCGCCCGACCTCGCGGCTGAGGTCGGCGGCGCTGCACGGGCCGGTGCGGGCCAAGGCGCTGAGGACCGGGTGGGTTCCGTCCACATCACCCAGCTCTGAGGTCTGAGGCGGGGGCGCGACGGGTCCATGGGGGACAGAAACGGTGCGCCGGCCCCCACACGGAGGGAAAACCAGTCCCTCCCTCACCTGCGTGGGGGCAGGCCGAACAACCTCCACTGCCCGTTGCGCCCAGCGGCGCGGCCCTCCGTCCGCGCGAGGATGGATCCGCGGCGCGGCTGGTGCGGGGCTGGCGCAGGCGATCGCAGCCCTCGATGACCAGAGGGGCCCCATGGCGCGGCCTAACGCTCGAAGAGCTTCCAGTGCCCTTCGGAGACGACCTCGAGGGCACCGTCCACCACTGTGAGGGCCGTGTCGTCGTCGAGCGCGTAGCCCGGCACGGGCACGCGCGCGGCCCATGTTTCGGCGTCGGCCATGGTGTTGTCCGGGCACAAGGGGTTGTCCAGATGCGGGAAGATCGAGAAGTCGATCAGGCCCAGTGCGCTGTCGCCGCCAGCGGCCGGCTTCCAGCCCACGAACTCTTCGCCGACGTGGGGGGCCATCACCATGCTGCCGGCGCTCAGCCCGACATAGACCGTCTCGCTGAGGGACGGAAGCAGATCCGCCAGGCCGGACTCCCGCATCCAGTGGTGCAGATACAGCACGTCGCCGCCGCACACCAGCAGGGCGTCGGTCTCCTGGACCAAAGGGACCCATTGCTCGCGGTCGATACTGGGCAGGGCCGTCAGCTCCAGCATGCCGACGGATTTCCACCCCAACTCGACCAGGGGCGTGGAGGTCTGCCCGGCGATCTGCTGCCACGTCGCGACCGCGGTCCGGGGCAGCATGCCGTACATCCCGGTGGGGATGCACAGGGCGGTCGATTCGGCGATGGGCTTGCCCAGGAGGTCGACGAGGGTGTCGCGGATGCTCTGGTTGCTGACGCCGCCGGAGGTGAGGAGAAGCTTCATCGCGCCTTCCTTGTCCATCGAGAGCCGGGACCGGCCATAGCGAGCGGTGGACGCCGTCGACCGCTCTACGGGTCTTCGGCGGACGAGTCAATCACGGCCCACTGACAGAGCGACCCGGGCACGGCCTGCGGGGCATGACAGCTCATCACCACGGGCGGCTGCGACGCGGTTGGGTGGAGGGTGGAGCCGCCATGCCCCCGAAGTCGGTGGGCGAGCGTTCGTCATCGGCCTCTTCGGTGGGTCTTCCTCCGACGGGGGAGGGCCTGCGCGCTCTCCTGTGCTCGTGCGGCAGCCGCGGAGCCGGCGCGTCTGTGCCAGGCCGTGGTGCTCGCCGAGAGTGCGGGACTGGCGGGGTAGCGGGGCATGTGGCTGCCAGTCGAGTGAACTGCTGCCGCCTGCTGGGCCCTGGGGGTGGGGCGGGTGTGTGCGGTCCGGTGTGCGGGGCAGGCGTCCCTGTGAGAGCAATCGCCGGGGGTTCCTGAAAGGGTTTTCCTCGGTGGCACGGGACGACGACGGAGGGCTTTCTGGTGAGTGACAGCATGTGGGGATACCCGGAAACTGCTGGGCACCTGGCGGACATGGATTTGACGGGCTTTACGGTCGAAGCGGTCGACGGAAGCATCGGCAAGGTCGACAAGCACTCCGACGAGGTCGGCTCCGCGTACATTGTGGTTGACACCGGCGTCTGGATCTTCGGCAAGCACGTCCTGCTGCCGGCCGGCACGATCCGGTCCATCGAGATCGATGAGCGGAAGGTCTATGTCTCCCGGACCAAGGACGAGATCAAAAACTCGCCGGAGTTCGACAAGGACAAGCACGCCGGCGACCTGAGCTATCACCAGCAGGTCGAGGGGTATTACGGCACCCACCGCGGCTGACCGCCAGCACGGCCACCCCATAGCGCCCCGCTCACCCAGGGAATTTCTCCCGGACAGGCGGGGCGCTGCCGTGTCACGGGGTCGGGGTCGCTCCAGGTTGGGGTCGTGTGGCGGCCCGAGTGCAGACGACCAGACGTGTGTTGAACTAGCTCGACCGCTCGGACGAAGCCGCGGAGATGGTGGTGGGCCACGGCAGGGGTTCAACTGAAGGCGGGTGTGCTCCCGGAGGTAGGCCCGGGCCCGCGCCTCGGCGGTCACGACCCGGCAACGGCGCGGCCTCGCAGGTTGCACCAAGAAGGATCCGCCCTGCCGGACGTTCGACCAAGGCCGCGCCGCCGAAGGTACCGGCACCAACGCCGCGTTCCTGCGCGCGACCGGTGAAGCCCGCCGGATGACCTCGCTGCGGTCCGAACGCGGTCACCGCCGACAGCCGCACGCGTGCGGCATGGTTTCGGTACCACCGGCCGTACGGGCGATTTCACCAACCGCCTGACCCGAGGGCGCAGAAAGCGTTCTTCTGTGGGATGGAGCCACGAGCGACTGCCCAAGTCGCCGAGTTCTTTCAGAAGTACCTGGACGCTGTAAATCAGGTCAGTGCGCAGACCCCGTTCGAGGTCCGAACGGAGTTCCTCAGCACCGAACTTGACGAAGCCCTGACCGTCTGGGGATCCGAGCACCAGGTGGACCCGGTGTTGCGCGAGCAGAAGCTCCCCAAGGCCTGGTCAACAACGGACGGTGACAGCGCCGCAACCCACATGAAGGTCATCATTACCGAAAGGTGGGAGGACGGCACCAGTCGAGACGTCTGGTACCAAGTGCGCCTCTCCGATCTGGTCATCGACGGCCTCACGGACCCGACCGTCTGAGTCGAGGTCCCTGAGCTCGAACCCCACGCCGCCCTGGAAGCGCTCGGAGCCAGGGCGGCGTCCCGCGGTCGCGGGTCAGAAGCGGGGTGATGGGTTGAAATGCGCATGATTTCGTTGAATGGGGAGGAGTACGCAAAAGTCCAATACTGACGGGCCCCGGGCGGGATACGCTCTGCTCTCCCCTTTCTCGGTCGCGGGCCGCTCACGGCGCCCGCGCAGGCCGAGCCGCCCGCCGAGGCGGAGAGGAGGTGAACATCATGAAGAAGGACATCATTCACGGCGGCCTGCTCGAGGGCGACGAGGAGAGCCGCGAGTCCGGCATCGCCATCATCATCGACCTCCGCTCCGCGCAGGAGTCGGTCGGCGAGGGCAAGTAGCGCACGGTGGCGGGGCGCGCCCCCCCCCGCGGGGGCGCCCCCCCCGCCCGTTCACGGCGGTACGAGGTGCGAGGTGCGGCCGCCCGGCTCAGCCCGGGATGAGCCCGTCGTCGCCGAGCATCTCCCGGACCTCGTCCAGCGAGGCGTCGGGCGACGGAAGGATCAGCTCCGACGGCTCGAGCGAGGCGTCGGGAAGCGGTTCGCCCAGTTCCCTCACGGCGTCGAGCAGGGCTCCCAGCGTCGTGCGGAAGCCCTCCTCGTCGCCGTTCTCCATCTCGGCGAGCAGTTCGTCGTCCAGCACGTTGAGGCGGGTGAGATGGCTGTCGGCCACCTTCACCTGCCCCTCCCCCATGATCCTGACGATCATGACGGCGCCTCCTCGTCGGTTCGGCTACGGCCCGGCAGTGGTGCTGCGCTGCTAATTTACTGCTTGTCCATCCGCGGCCGGTCCTCGGGCTGCTTGCCGCCCTCGATGGCCTGCTGCGGGGTGCCGCCGGCCAGCTCGGCCTTCATCCGGGCCAGCTCCAGCTCGACGTCCGTACCACCGGACAGCCGGTCCAGCTCGGCCTGGATGTCGTCCTTCTGCAGGCCGCTCTGGTCGTCCAGGGCGCCGGACGCCATCAGCTCGTCCAGGGCACCGGCCCGGGCGCGCAGCTGCTCCGTCTTGTCCTCGGCACGCTGGATCGCCATGCCGACGTCGCCCATCTCCTCGGAGATGCCGGAGAACGCCTCGCCGATCTTGGTCTGTGCCTGGGCCGCGGTGTACGTGGCCTTGATGGTCTCCTTCTTGGTGCGGAAGGCGTCCACCTTGGCCTGCAGCCGCTGCGACGCGAGGGTGAGCTTCTCCTCCTCGCCCTGCAACGTCTGGTGCTGCGTCTCCAGGTCCGTGACCTGCTGCTGCAGCGCCGCCCGGCGCGACAGCGCCTCGCGGGCCAGATCCTCGCGACCCAGCGCCAGCGCCTTGCGGCCCTGGTCCTCGTAGGTCGACGACTTCTTCTGCAGCTCGTTCAGCTGCAGCTCCAGGCGCTTGCGCGAGGTGGCGACATCGGCGACACCCCGGCGTACCTTCTGCAGCAGTTCCAGCTGCTTCTGGTACGAGTAGTCAAGCGTCTCGCGCGGGTCCTCGGCCCTGTCCAGAGCCTTATTGGCCTTCGCGCGGAAAATCAGTCCCATCCGCTTCATGACACCGCTCATGGGCCTCGCGCGCCCCCTTCTCGGACAACAGCTCCAGCACCTCTACAGACCCCACAGTACGGGCCCTGGTTCCATTACCGCACTGTTCCGGGGCGGATGCGCTCCTCCCTAGGGACGATCACGGTTCGGTGACCTCAGGCCCAAGGAGTAGGTGAGGGCTGGGGTTCCCGCTCCGGGGCACGTAACCTGGAGTCGTGTTCCGACGCCGTTCCCCAGATGAGCAGGCCTCAACCACCACGGTGCTTGAGGACCAGCCCCGCGACCCGCAGGCTCCCAAGGGTCGCCCCACGCCCAAGCGCAACGAGGCCCAGGGCCAGCGCCGCACCCGTGCCACCGTGCCGACCGACCGCAAGGCCGCCGGCAAGCAGGCCCGGGAGGCGCGCCGTGCCGAGATGGCCAAGCAGCGCGAAGCGCTGGCAGGTGGCGACGAGCGCTACCTGCCGGTCCGAGACAAGGGCCCGGTGCGCAAGTTCGTCCGGGACTACGTCGACTCGCGCTACCGCGTCGCGGAGTTCTTCCTCCCGCTCGCGGTCGTCATCCTCGTCATGAGCATGATCCAGAGCACGCAGCTGCGAAACCTCTCGCTGCTGCTGTGGATGGTCGTGATCGTGCTGATCGTGGTCGACTCCGTCATCACGACGGTGCTGCTGCGCAAGCAGCTGCGGAAGCGCTTCCCGGACAAGAACCTGCGCGGCGCGGTGGCGTACGCCCTGATGCGGACGCTCCAGATGCGCCGGCTGCGGCTGCCGAAGCCGATGGTCAAGCGCGGCGTGAAGCTCTGAGCACCGGCAGATCCGGCTTCGACGGCGGCGCGTCCGCCTGGCTCGACGGGCTGGGCGGCCTGCGCAACGTCGTCCGCCAGGAGCTGGTGGCGCGCCAACTGGACGAGCAGATAACGGCGCGCTTCGCCGTGGGCCGCCGGCTGCGGGTCCTCGACGTCGGCCCCGGCCAGGGCACCCAGGCGCTGCGGCTGGCCCGTGCCGGGCACCAGGTCACCGGCCTGGAGTCCGACCCGGCGATGCTCGACGCGCTGCGCACCGCGCTGGCCGTCGAGCCGGAGGGCATACGCGAGCGGGTCGCCCTGATCGCGGGCGACGGCCGCGAGACCGGGCGGCACTTCGGGCCCGGCAGCTTCGACCTCGTGCTCTGCCACGGGGTGCTGATGTACATGTCCGAGCCCGACACGATGCTCGCGGCGCTGGCCCGGGTGCTCGCGCCCGGCGGCCTGCTCTCGCTGCTCGTCCGCAACGGCGACGCGCTGGCCATGCGGCCGGGGCTGCTGGGCGACTGGCCCGGCGCGCTGACCGCCTTCGGCACCCAGACGTACACCAACCGGCTCGGCCTGGACGTGCGCGCCGACCGCCGCGAGGCGGTGACGGCGACCCTCAGCGGGCTCGGCACCCCGGTGGACGCCTGGTACGGGGTGCGGGTCCTCACCGACGCCGCGCCGGACGACGCGCCGATCCCGGCCGATCTCGAACCGCTGCTGGCCGCCGAGGAACAGGCCGGGCGGACGGACCCGTACCGCGCGGTGGCCGCCCTGCTGCACCTGTGCGGAGTACGGCACTAGGCCGGATCCCGGCAGGATCCAGCCGGGATCCGGGCCGGGCAGGGGCCGCATCCGGGTCTGATCCGGCTGGATCCAGGCCCGATCGGCCGCGGGATCAGCTCCTTCATTGCCCATAAAAGGGACACTTCTGTCATGAGTGGACCCATGACACGCCCCTTGGCCACGCGCCTGGCACGCCCCTGCGCCGCCGCCCTCTGCGCGGCCGCACTGCTGGTGGGATGCACCTCCGGCTCGGACGAGCCCTCCTCGTCCGCGACGGGCCGGTCCTCCCCGGCCTCGACCGCCGCCTCGGCGGCGCCCGTGGCCTCCGACCGGCTGCAGAGCGAGTACCAGAGCGTCGTGAAGAACGTGCTCCCGTCCGTCGTCCAGATCACCACGGACTCGGACCTGGGCTCCGGCGTCGTCTACGACGACCGGGGCCACATCGTCACCAACGCGCACGTCGTCGGCGACGCCAAGAAGTTCACCGTCACCCTGGTCACCGGCGGGAACCCGCTGGAGGCCGAGCTGGTCTCCTCCTACCCGGCGGAGGACCTCGCGGTGATCAAGCTCAGCGCCCCGCCCAAGGACCTGAGGCCCGCGAAGTTCGCGGACTCCGCGTCCGTCGAGGTCGGCCAGATCGTGCTGGCCATGGGCAATCCGCTGGGGCTGTCGGGCAGCGTCACCCAGGGCATCGTCTCTGCGGTCGGCCGGACCGTCAGCGAGGGCGCCGAAGGCGGCGGCACCGGGGCCACCATCGCGAACATGGTGCAGACCTCGGCCGCGATCAACCCCGGCAACAGCGGGGGCGCGCTGGTGAACCTCGACAGCAAGGTCATCGGCATCCCGACGCTCGCCGCCACCGACCCCCAGATGGGCGCGGGCGCGGCCCCCGGCATCGGCTTCGCGATCCCGGCCTCGACCGTCACGAAGATCGCCGACCAGATCATCAAGGACGGCAAGGTCACCGACTCCGGCCGCGCCGCCCTCGGCATCACCGCCCGCACGGTGGTCGGCGACGACCTCCAGCCGGCCGGCGTCGCCGTGGTGTCGGTGAGCGCCGGCGGGGCGGCCGCGAAGGCGGGCCTGAAGGCGGGCGACGTCATCACCCGGGTCGACTCGACGGCCATCTCGACGATGCAGTCCCTGACCGAGGCCCTGGCGGCGCACCAGCCGGGCGACAAGGTGAAGGTGACGTTCGAACGGAACGGCAGCTCGCAGACGGCGGAGGCCACGCTGGGCTCGATCTGACCGGCCGGCCCGGATCCGCGGACTGGATCCGCGGACTGGATCCGTGGACTGGATCCTGACGTGTGGGGGCGGCCACGCCCGTGGCTGCCCCCACACGTCGGAGGGATCTACTCCTCGCTGCCGTGCAGGCTCATCGGGCCGTAGATCTTGGTCTCGCCGTCGAACAGCACGACCTGGTCCGCGCCGCCCTCCGCCAGGTCCTTCCAGAGCTCACCGATCCAGGACTCGGCGTCCCCCTGGGTCGTGAACTCCTCCGGCTCCACCGCGGGCGCAACCTCGGTGCCGTCGGCCTTCTCGAACCGCCACGTCCACGCCATGTATTTCTCCTCGGTCCTCGGTCCACAGCTGCTGCTGTCCGTCGTGTACCTGTCCCGCAGGGTAACCGCATGGCGGACCCGGCGAGCCCGCCGTACGCGGACGCGAGACGATCTGGGGGTGGAACTGACACTGCTCGGCACCGGAGGCCCCGAGGGCCTGCCCCTTCCCGACTGCCCCTGCGCCTCCTGTGCGGGCGCCATCGGCGACCGCGGCGGGCCGCGCGCCGCGACCGCCGTCCTCGTGGACGGCGTGCTGCTGCTCGACCTCACCCCCGGCCTCGCCTTCGCGGCCGCCCGCTCCGGGCACTCCCTCGGCGGCGTGCGGCAGGCCCTGCTGTCGCACCCGCACGACGGGCCCGCGGTGGAGATCCCCGCCGGCCTGCCGACGCCGGGCCGGGTCCCGGACGGCCAGGAGCTGACGCTGCTGACCGGACACCGGGTGCGCGCGGTCGCCACGGACGCGCCCGGCACCGGCTACGAGGTCGAGGGGCCCGACGGGATGCGAGCCCTCTACCTGCCGCCGGGCTGCGCGCCCGCCGGGGTGCGGGAGGCGGCGGCCCCGTACAACGTCGTGCTGTTCGACGCGGTCGGCCGGCCCGACGCGCTGGCCCGGCTGCGCACCGCCGGCGCCGTCGGGCCGACCACCGACATCGTCGCGGTGCACCTCGACCACCACGCGCCGCCCGGCTCCGAGCTGCGGCGCCGGCTCGCCGCGCTGGGCGTGCGCGCCGTCCCCGACGGCACGACGCTGATCGCCGGCGACTACCACGACGTGCCGGACGTCCCCCGCCGCACGCTGGTGCTCGGCGGCGCCCGCTCCGGCAAGTCCGCCGAGGCGGAGCGGCGGCTCGCCGCGTTCTCCGACGTCCTGTACGTGGCCACCGGCGGCACCCGCGAGGGCGACCAGGAGTGGGCCCGCCGCGTCACCCTCCACCGCGACCGCCGCCCGGGCACCTGGACGACGCAGGAGACCTGCGACCTGGTGCCACTGCTCGCCGCGGACGGCCCCCCGCTCCTCATCGACTGCCTCGCGCTGTGGCTGACCTCCGCCATGGACTCCGTCGGCGCCTGGGACGACGCGAAGTGGTCGTCGGGCGGCGAGAGCGAACTGCACGCGCTGACGGCCGCCTTGACGGCCGCGTGGCGCGCCACCCGCCGCACGGTGGTCGCCGTCAGCAACGAGGTCGGCTCGGGCGTCGTCCCGGCCACGGCGTCGGGCCGCCGCTTCCGCGACGAACTCGGCCGTCTCAACACGGCCGTCGCCGGCGAGTCGGAACACGTCCTGCTGGTGGTGGCGGGGCAGGCACTGACGCTGCGCGGCTAGCGCCCCTCCGGGGCGGGGGCCGTGGAGACACCTGCGGGTTACCTCCGGAGGCCGGCCGACAAGCAGCCGCCGCCCGGCGCAGAGCTGCGCGGGCCCGCCGGGCCAAGGCGAGGGCCCCGCGCCGGACCTGCGGGCGTGCGCCCCCCGGCCGGAGGCCGCCCCACACCGGCAGCCGTCGAGCCCCGGGCCGGAGGCCGACCGGCGCCCGCTAACCCGGCCGGAGGCTCACCCGGTACCGTACGGCCAATGAGCGGCCTGAATCTTGATGACTTCGGCTCCCTGGTGGAGCGTCCCGACGCCGGTGTGCGGCGTGACGCGCAAGACCGGTGGCAGCGGCTGGTGAGCCCCGCGGGCGCTCTCGGCAAGCCGGCGGAGCTGGCGGAGTGGCTTTCCGCCGCTCAGGGCTGCGTTCCGGCGCGGCCGATCGCCCGGCCGCGGGTGCTGCTGTTCGCCGGGGACCACGGCGCGGCGAGCCTGGGCGTCTCGGCGCACGAGCCGGGCACGGCGGTGGCGCTGGTCCGGACGGTGCTCGACGGGGGCGCGCCCGTCAACGTGCTGGCCCGTCAGTTCGGCGCGCAGGTGCGCGTGATCGACATGGGCCTGGACTGCGATCCGGCCGAGCTGCCCGCCGACGTCACCGCGCACCGGGTGCGCCGCGGCTCCGGCCGGGTCGACGTGGAGGACGCCCTCACCGTCGAGGAGGCCGAACTCGCCTTCCGCGCGGGCATGGCCATCGCGGACGAGGAGGCCGACTCCGGCACCGACCTCGTCCTGCTCGGTGACATCAGCGTGGGCGGCACCACGCCCGCCGGCATCCTCGTGGCGGCGCTCTGCGGCACGGACGCCTCCGTGGTGACCGGCCGCGGCTCCGGCATCGACGACCTCGCGTGGATGCGCAAGTGCTCGGCGATCCGCGACGGGCTGCGGCGGGCCCGTCCGGTCCTGGGCGACCAGCTCGAACTGCTGGCGACCAGCGGTGGCGCGGACTTCGCCGCGATGACCGGCTTCCTGCTGCAGGCCGCCGTGCGCAAGCTGCCCGTCGTCCTCGACGGAGTCGTCACCGCGGCCTGCGCGCTGGTCGCGCAGCGCGTGGCGTTCCGGGCCCCCGACTGGTGGCTGGCGGGCCAGGCCAGCGGCGAGCCGGGCCAGGCCAAGGCCCTGGACCGGCTCTCCATCGAGCCGCTGCTCGACCACGGCGTGCGGGTCGGCCAGGGCACCGGCGCACTGCTGGCGCTGCCGCTGCTGCAGGTCGCGGGGGCGCTGGCGGCGGAGCTGCCGGACGTGTCCGGCGAACCGGTCGTGGAACGGGCCCCGGAGCCCGTCGGGGAACCCGTCGCCGTGGAGTCGGACGAACCGCCCGCGGATCCGATCGAAGCGCCGTAGAGCGAACCTCCCTGGAGCGACGCTCCGCCGACGTTCCGGCCGCCTTCGGGTGGCCGGAACGAGGCCCGGCCGAATCCGGGCGGCGCCCCTGCGGCGAGGATCCGGACATTCCGTCATAAGATCCAAAACTATGGGAACGGGCAGCGCGACACCGGGTCGAACACCGAAGACGCCGCAAACACCGCAGACACCGCAGGCATCGGAGACGTCCAAGACGCCGAAGGCGCCGGGCCGCACGCCGCAGGACGCGGAGAGCCGTCCGCACGTCTGGGGGCAGCGCTCCGCCGCCTACGCCGTCTGGTACCTGCGCACTGTCGCGTTCCTGGACTTCCTCGGCGCGGTGTGGGTCTCCTTCGGTGCCGACATCCGGCGGCACAACATCGAGGACCTCTTCACCCCGTACCTGCTGACGGCGGGCTTCACCACGGGCCTGTTCGCGCTCTTCTTCGCCATCACCATGCGGCGCCGCAAGCGCGCCGCATGGGTGCTCAACCTCGTGCTGAGCGGGCTGTTCCTGCTGGTGCTGGCCCTGTCGATGGGCTTGTACGAGGAATTCCGCGCGCACGTCCAGAACTGGATCACCCTGGGCCTGACCGCGTCCTTCGTCGCCGCCCTGCTCGTCGGCCGGCACGAGTTCCGGGCCAAGGGCGACCGCTCCAACCCGCTGCACGCCGTCCTGACCGCGATCGGCGGCCTCATCGTCGGCTCGCTGATCAGCGCACTCCTGGTGACGGCGACCAACCGGGAGGACGGCGCGGGCTTCTGGACCGCCTTCCGCTACGGGATCTCGCGCATGATCGCGCTCGACCCGAATGACGACAAGTTCGCGAACATCTCAACGCCCGGGTGGGTGGATGTCGTCATCAACGTCATGAGTGCGTTGCTCTTCCTGCTCGTGCTGTACGTGGCGTTCCGCTCGCCGCGCGGCCGGGCGCTGCTCGGCCCCGAGGACGAGGCCAGGCTGCGTGGGCTCCTGGACCGCCACGGCGACCGGGACTCGCTCGGCTACTTCGCGCTGCGCCGCGACAAGAGCGTCATCTGGTCGCCGAGCGGCAAGTCCGCGATCGCGTACCGCGTCGTCGGGGAGGTGTCGCTGGCGTCCGGCGACCCGATCGGCGACCCGGAGGCGTGGCCCGGCGCCATCGACGCCTGGCTCGCCGAGGCCCGCGAGCACGCCTGGGTGCCCGCCGTGATGGGCGCCAGCGAGGAAGCGGGCGTCATCTACGCCCGGCACGGCCTGGACGCCCTGGAGATCGGGGACGAGGCGATCGTCGAGACCGCCGAGTTCACCCTGGACGGGCGCGCCATGCGCACCGTGCGGCAGGCGTACAACCGCGTCAAGCGGACCGGGTACACCGTCCGGATCCGGCGTCATGACGACATCCCCGCCGAGGAGATGGACGCGATCCTGGAGCACGCCGACGCCTGGCGCGACGGGGAGACCGAGCGCGGCTTCTCGATGGCGCTCGGCCGGCTCGGCGACCCCGCCGACGGGCGCTGCGTGATGGTCGAGTGCCAGGACGGCGAGGGCGTGCCGCGCGCGGTGCTCAGCTTCGTCCCGTGGGGTCCGCAGGGGCTGTCGCTGGACCTGATGCGCCGGGACCGCGAGTCCGAGAACGGGCTGATCGAGTTCATGGTGATCGAGCTGATCCAGCGCGCCGACGAGGTCGGCGTGCGGCAGATCTCGCTCAACTTCGCGATGTTCCGCTCGGTCTTCGAGCGCGGCTCGAAGCTCGGCGCCGGGCCGGTGCTGCGGTTCTGGCGCTCCCTGCTGACGTTCTTCTCGCGCTGGTGGCAGATCGAGTCGCTGTACCGCGCCAACGCCAAGTACCGGCCCATCTGGGAGCCGCGCTACCTGCTGTTCGGCAAGAGCAGCGAGCTGCCGAGGATCGGCATCGCCAGCGCCCGCGCCGAGGGCTTCCTCGAAGCGCCGCGGCTGCCGTCCCCGCTGCGCCGACGCGACCGAGAGCGGACCGCCGCCAGGTGAGCCCGTTTTTCAAGCGGTTCCGCGATTTCGCGTACCTCGAATGGGGCGTTATATACCGAGACGTCACCTTTGCGCTGCGACGGAAGAAGCTGCGTGCGGTGCCGATGACGCTGAGCGCGTGCGCGCTGATCCTGGCGCTCCAGGTGATCCAGCACTCGGGGAGCACCGGCACCCAGTGGGTCAACCGGGTCGGCGGCGTCTACGCGACGCTCCCGTGGTGGAAGGCGCTGCTGCGCACTCCACTGTCGCTGTTCGTCCCCGACCCGTCCCTGCCGGTGTGGGGGCTGATCGCCCAGGTCGTCTTCATGTTCGGCATCGCCGAGATCACGGTGGGCAAGCGGCGCACCTTCGGCATCGGGCTGCTGGCGACGGTCGCCGGCACGTCGTTCGCCCGCTACTCACTGTGGGTCGGCCCCGAC
The DNA here is from genome assembly GCF_040636125.1 of Streptomyces sp. NPDC006733. Classification (NCBI taxonomy): domain Bacteria; kingdom Bacillati; phylum Actinomycetota; class Actinomycetes; order Kitasatosporales; family Streptomycetaceae; genus Streptomyces; species Streptomyces sp. NPDC006733. Next base: position 14,690 of record NZ_JBEYJD010000007.1, read on the forward strand.
GGGTTCCTCGGGCTGCCGGTCTCCACCCTGGTCGTGCGCGACACGGGCCCCTCGGCGGCGGTCGTCGCGCTCGGCGTGTACGTGGCCTGCCGGTACCGGGCGTGGTGGACGGGCGGGGCGCTGATCGTCGCGATGCTCATCGAGGTCGTCTTCATCGTGAACCTCGCGGGCTTCGAGCATCTGACGGCGATCGTGGCGACGCTGGTGCTGTGCGGGATGGAAGGCCACTTCCGGCGGCGCAGGGAGGCCTTGGCCGGGGCGGGGTAGCCTCACGCGGTGACCGACTCCGACTCCGACCCCGGCCCCGCCTCCGACCTCGGCAAGCCCTCCCCGGCGGATGCCCTCCGCTTCGCCTTCGGCACCCTCACGGCGCTGCCGGTGACCGTGACCCGCTGGGACCGGCCCGCCGCGCGCGGCGGGATGCTGTGCGCGCCGGTCGTCGGCGCGGTGGTGGGCCTGTGTGCCGCCGGGGTCGGCGGAGTGCTGCTGCTCCTGAACGCCTCCCCGCTGCTGGCGGCCGTCGCCACCGCCGCCGTGCCCGCCGCCCTGACCCGCGGCCTGCACCTGGACGGCCTCGCCGACACCGCCGACGGACTCGGCAGCGCCAAGCCTGCCGAGGACGCGCTGCGGATCATGAAGCAGTCGGACATCGGCCCCTTCGGCGTCCTGACGCTGCTCTTCGTCCTCCTCACCCAGGTCGCCTGCCTGGCCGCCCTCTACGCCGACAGTTGGTCGCACGGCGCCGCGGGGGCCGCCGTCTCCGCCGTCACCGCCCGCACCGCCATGACCCTGGCCTGCCGCGACGGCGTCCCCCCGGCCCGCCCTGACGGCCTGGGCGCCGCGGTGGCGGGAGCCGTCCCGCTCCGCACGGCAGCCGTGGTCGCGGCCGCCACGCCGGCACTGGCAGCGGCGCTGGGAGCCCTCTTCGCTCTCCCGACCGCCCTCCACTTCGCCCTGTCCGCCCTCCTCGCCCTCAGCGCGGCCGAACTCCTCCTCCGCCACTGCCGCAGGCGCTTCGGCGGCATCACCGGCGACGTCTTCGGCGCGCTGTGCGAGACCGCGGCCACGGTGGCCCTGGTCGTCCTTTCCCTGGGCCTCCAGTAGCCCCGGAAAGTACCGGGAACCCCGAAAATCACCGCAGTCCCAGGAATCACGGTTTACGCGAGCGTCAATTCTGCACAGAATTCCAGCTCATAGAATGGGAGGCCGAAAGATCCTCTGCAATGCGAATTTCTTCAATAATCTCCGCGCCGCGGAACGGAGGGTGAAGGGGTTCCATTCAGCGCCCGGAAAGGAATCCCATCCATGCGCAAGTCCATCGTGGCCACGGGACTGGCCATCGCAGGTCTCGCGGGGGGCACGGTCTTCGCCATCGCGCCGACCGCCTCGGCGTCCGGACAGGCCTGTGTCACCAAATCGCTCTCCACCGGCTACCGGGCCCACGGCTCGACGGTCAACAAGTCGGGAAGCAGCAGTTGTAGTGACCTGAACCTGACCTACTCCAACGACTCGACCTCCACCATCGGCGACTCGTACGCCGGCTTCTACCTCAAGTCCGGCTCCTGGGTCCGCGGCTCGCGCGGCTACATCTGGGCGAACGACGGCAGCCACAGCCCCTGGATCGTCCTGCTCTCGGACGTCAACTCCGGTACCGCGATGGGCGTCGGCAGCTACTACGACGGCGGCGACAGCGTGACCGTCGCCCACTGACCCGCCCACCCGGCCGCCGCTGAGCGGCCACCCGCGGCCGGGCCCGCGCGACACCGGGCCCGGCCGCGGCACCCACCGGACCCGTACCCGGAGGAGGGACACCACGGTGAGCACGACGACCCCCGGCGGCTGCCGCCGACGCCGGTCCGCGCAGGCGGCAATATCCCTGGCCTGCGCCGTCCTCGTCCTGACGGCGGGCGGATGCACCACCACCGCCCGGAGCACCACGACGCCCGCGCCCTCCGGGACACCGGCGTCCGCGCCTCCCCCGGTGCGGACCACGCACGACATCCCGGCGGACCTCACCGCCCTGATCCTGCCCACGACCGGCGCGGAGTCCCGGGGCAGCCAGGGCCTCGACCTCTTCGCCCAGACCATCGGCTACACCGCCACCCGGGGCTGCGCCCGGTCCCGGAACGTCCCCATGCCGGAGATCGCCCCACCCCTGCTGACGCGCTTCCTCGACCTCCCCGATCTGCCGCTCATCCGGGACCACGGCCTGAGCACCGACGCCCCCGCCGACACCACCGCCTCCACGGCCCCGGAGGGGTCGGCGGCCGCGGCCGCCCAGGACCGGTGCGCCGCCGAGGGCGGCGCCGCCGCCCGGCGATTCCGTGCCGGGTACGCTTCCCTGCAGGGGCAGTGGTGGCGGGACATCACCGCGCTGCGCGACCGCCCGGCCGTCGTCCAGGCCTTTCGGTCCTTCTCCCAGTGCCTCGCCACCCACCAGGTGAAAGCCCAGGACGAGAACGCATTCTTCGACCTCGCCGACGCCAGCCCGCACGATCTCGCACTGGCCCGCATTTATGCGCAATGCATGGTCCCCGTCGAAGCCGTCCGCGAGCCCCTCCGCAAGGAACTCCGCACGTTTTTCGCAGCTCATCACTCCGGCGAGCTCAACACCATTCGCCACTCCTTGGTGCCGGGAATCAGGGAGTCCGAACGGACCTACGGAATCCGCATCGCATTTCCAGCCTCCTGACCCGATACACCCGCCACCTCCACCGAATCTGACCGAAAACCGTACCCCTGTTCACTTCCGCACCCCGCAGGATGAGGTTGACGCACCTTCGAGGGGCTACGGGGGAACGGGCTATGCAACATCTGGCGTGTCCGGAAGGCCGCTGGGAGGTCGCGACGGAGCGGCCGCACGCGCGACTGCGGCCGGGAGTGCAGCGGTACCGGGGATTCCGGCTGGACCTGGACCTGCCGCGGCAGCGGCTGGAGGTACCGGACGGCGCGGTGACGCTGCTGTTCTCCTTCGACCAGGAAGTGCGGGTGACGGAAGCCTCTACCCCGACCGCTCCCGGCCGCGCCCACCGCTCGATGCTCGTCGGCATGCGCACCACCGCCGGCCTCGGACGGCACGGCGGGAGGCTGTACGGCCTGGAGGTCATCCTGTCGCCGTGGAAGGCGTACTCGCTCTTCGGAATCCCGATGCACGAGCTGGCCGACACCATCACCGACCCCGTCGACCTGCTCGGCCCCCGCTTCCGCGACCTCGCCGAGGCACTCGCCTGCGCCCCCGGCTGGGCCCAGCGCTTCCGGCTGCTGGACGCCGCCTTCCTGCGCTGGTCGCTGGATGCCGTCCCCGCCTCGGAGCGCGTCCGCTACGCCTGGCGGGAACTGGCCAGAACCTCCGGCTCCCTGCCCATCGGTCAGCTCGTCACGACCACCGGCTGGGGCTGGCGCCAACTGGAGAACCGCTTCCGCGAGGAGATCGGCCTCACCCCCAAGGGCGCGGCGCGCGTCCTGCGGCTGCGCAAGGTACTGCGGCTGCTGTCCGAGAACCTGCCGGCGGCCTGCGTCGCCGCCGAGTGCGGCTTCAGCGACCAGGCGCACCTGAACCGCGAGTTCAAAGCGATGATCGGCCGCACCCCGCGCCAATTCGTCCTGGCCCGAGACCAGGACTTCGCGGGCCCGCCCACGGTGGACCGGGTGGACGGCCAGGTCACGAGCGTGGTCCTGACGTGACCCCAGGGACTGCGCCCACCGCAGCCAGGTCGGTCCTGCCGGGGCGTCCCTGAGCGGCGGCCGCCCGGTCCACGGCATCGCCCGCACCAGCGTGAAGCGGCGTTGTCTGCGTCCATGCCAGGAAATCCGCTTCGCCCGTCAGCGCGCCGCCAGTTCGAACCACATCATCTTCCCGGAGAGCCCGAAGGGCTCCTCCCGCAGGGCGTATCCGCCGCAGCGGTCCGCGAACAGGTCCAGCAGGAAGAGGCCGCGCCCGCCGTCGGCGTCGGGATCCGGCGCCAGCGCCGCCGGCAGCTCCGGGTTGCTGTCCCGGACCGCCACCCGCAGACGGTGCGGCTCCCAGTCCACCCGCAGCGAGGCGGGCCCCTGCGCGTAGCGGTACGCGTTCGTCGCCAGCTCGGAGGTCAACAGCGCCGCGGTGTCGACCAGTTCGCGTAAACCGTGCGCGACGAGAACGGCCCGGACGGTCGTCCTGGCGACACCGGGCGCCCTCGGGTCGTGCGGCAGTTGAAGGTGGTACTCCCACGCTCCGCTGGGGGTGAGATGGTCGGGGCATGGCGGTTGCACTGCGTACATGGGCTTCTCCGGGCCGAGGTGGAGTGGCGTGCGTCACACGCTAGAGCATTGAGTTAGATAGTTTCTACCGAACAGGGTGAATCCATCGGGCTGTAGACCCTCGGGGCCCAGAACGGCAGACTTGGCGTGATCGGAAAGAGGGGCCAATGCCGCCGAGGACAACGCCAACTGCGCGTCAGCAGCGCCTGGGTGCCGAGATGCGCAAGCTTCGGGAGAAGGCGGGGATGTCCGCCCGCGAGGCGGGGGCGCTGCTGGGCGGGGATCAGGCACGGATCAGCAACATCGAGACCGGCCGGGTCGGGCTCAGCGCGGACAGAGTCAGAACACTCGCCTGCAACTACGACTGCTCGGACGGTCGGCTCATCGAGGCGCTGGCCGGGATGACCAGTGAGCGCAAGCGCCAGTGGTGGGAGGAGTACCGGGGCCTCCTGCCGCCCGGCATGCTCGACATCGCCGAGCTGGAGCACTACGCGGTCGAACTGCGGACCGCACAGACCGTGAGCCTGCCCGGCCTGCTGCAGACCGTCGACCATGCCCGGGCCGTCTTCCGTGAGGCGGTGCCCGCCTTGCCGCCGCCCGAGATCGAGCACCGGCTCTCACATCGGATCAAACGGCAGGCCGTCCTCTTCCGGGACGACCCGGTCCCCTACACCGCGGTCATCCACGAGGCCGCCCTTCGGATGCAGTTCGGCGGCCGGGCGGCCACCCGAGAGCAACTGCTGCACATCCTGGACATGAGCGAGCGCGAAGGCGTCACCGTCACGGCGATTCCCTTCGCCGCCGGAGGCTTCCCCGGCTCCGGTCAGACGATCGCCTACGCGTCGGGGGCCGTCCCGCAGCTGGCCACCGTCCTGCTCGACCAGTCGCACGGCCCGGCGCTCCTGGACGCCGAGGCGCAGCTGACCAAGTACCGGGACATTCTGGACCGGCTGGACCGGGTCGCCCTCAAGCCCGGCGAGTCCCGGGACTTCATCCGTGAGATCGCCCAGAGCCTCTGAAAGGCAGAACCCTTGTCCCCGCTGGACTGGCAGAGATCCTCGCTCTGCGCCGAGAGCAGTAACTGCATAGAGCTGGCCGCGACCGGCCCCCGCGTAGCCATACGCGAAAGCACGGCACCCGAGGTGATCGTCACGACCACCCCCGCGCGTCTCCGCGCGTTCCTCGCGGAGGTCAAGGCGGGAGCCGACGGCGGGGCGCGTCAGGCGTAGGCTCGGGCGCGGCGCGGGCGGCGGGCCTGGCATGCCGCCCCGCGGGCGTGGCGGAATACCATGCGAGGGGCGCGGCCGGCCCACCCCTTGGCCGACACAATTCGACGGAACAGGACCACCCTCACCGTGACTGCACTGACACTCAGCACTTCCTCCGGCGCAGCGTTGCGCGCGGATGCCGTCGTCATCGGAGTGACCAAGGGCGCCAAGGGCCCCGAGGTCGCCGCCGGTGCGGAGGCCGTGGACGCGGCGTTCGACGGCAAGCTCGCCGCCACGCTGGAACTCCTCGGCGCCTCCGGCGGCGAGGGCGAGGTGACGAAGCTGCCGGCTCCGTCCGGCGTGAAGTCGGCGGTGGTGCTCGCTGTGGGTCTGGGTGCGACGCCCGCCGACGGTGCCGGGTACGACGCCGAGGCGCTGCGCCGGGCGGCCGGTGTCGCGGCCCGTGCGCTGAGCGGGACGAAGAAGGCGGCGTTCGCGCTGCCGGCCGCCGACGCGGCGGGCGTGGAGGCGGTGGCGACCGGCGCACTGCTGGGCGCGTACGCCTACTCGGCCTACCGGGTGGACAGCGCCTCCGGCAAGGGCCCGCTGGGCGAGGTCGCCCTCGTGGGCGCCAAGCCGCGCGACAAGGCGCACAAGGCCGCGGCCGAGCGGGCGACCGCGGTGGCCGAGGAGGTCAACCGGGCGCGTGACCTGATCAACATGCCGCCGAACGACCTGAACCCGAAGGCGTTCGCGGCCGCGGTCACGGCCGCCGGCAAGGAGCACGGCCTCAAGGTCGAGGTGCTCGATGAGAAGGCCCTGGTCAAGGGCGGTTTCGGCGGCATCATGGGCGTCGGCCGGGGCTCGGCGACCCCGCCGCGGCTGGTGAAGGTGGCCTACACCCACCCGAAGGCGAAGAAGACCGTCGCGCTGGTCGGCAAGGGCATCACGTACGACTCGGGCGGCATCTCCCTCAAGCCCCCGGGCCACAACGAGACGATGAAGTGCGACATGGCCGGCGCCGCCGCCGTGTTCGCCACCGTCGTGGCCGCCGCCAAGCTGGGCGTGCACGTCAACGTCACCGGCTGGCTGGCGCTGGCGGAGAACATGCCGGGCGGCAACGCGACGCGTCCCGGCGACGTGCTGAAGATGTACTCGGGCAAGACCGTCGAGGTGCTCAACACCGACGCCGAGGGCCGGCTGGTCCTGGCGGACGCGCTGGCGCGCGCCTCCGAGGAGCACCCGGACGCGATCGTCGACGTGGCGACGCTGACCGGCGCGATGGTGCTGGCGCTCGGCACCCGTACGTTCGCGATCATGTCGAACGACGACGGCTTCCGTTCCGCGCTGCACGAGACGGCGACGGAGTCGGGCGAGCAGGCGTGGCCGATGCCGATGCCGCCCGAGCTGCTCAAGGCGATGGACTCGCCGGTCGCGGACATCGCGAACATGGGCGAGCGGATGGGCGGCGGCCTGGTCGCCGGCCTCTTCCTGCAGGAGTTCGTGGGCGAGGGCATCACCTGGGCGCACCTGGACATCGCGGGCCCGGCGTTCAACGAGAGCGCGCCGTTCGGCTACACCCCGAAGGGCGGCGCCGGCACGGCGGTCCGCACGCTGGTGCGGCTGGTCGAGAAGGCCGCTTCGGGCGACGTTCTCCAGTAGGCGGACGACGGACTACCGGCCGGCGTCCTCCGGCCGGATTCCGGTACCCGTTCGTACGAACGTACGGCCCCGGGCTAGCACGCCCGGGGCCGTCCGCGCGACCGGGCAGGTGTTCGCCCTGAGCGAGATTCCAGCGCCCGGAGTGCCCCTTACGGGCCAGTAGCCTCCCATGATGCGGCTTAAGTCCGTCTCAGACCCCGGCCCGGTGGCCCGTCCGCCGCGAACAAGTGCGAAGATGTTGGTCGGCACGACAGGGCCCAGTTTTCAAAGTTTTCAGACATAGCGGCCGATAAACAGCCGCCGCCCGGTCACCACAGACCGGCTCCGGCGTACCCATGCATGGAGGACGTGACGTGGCGAACGACGCCAGCACCGTTTTCGACCTAGTGATCCTCGGCGGCGGCAGTGGCGGTTACGCCGCGGCGCTGCGCGCGGCGCAGCTGGGCCTGGACGTCGCCCTGATCGAGAAGAACAAGCTCGGTGGCACGTGCCTGCACAACGGCTGCATCCCCACAAAGGCTCTGCTGCACGCGGGCGAGATCGCCGACCAGGCTCGTGAGAGCGAGCAGTTCGGTGTCAAGACCACTTTCGACGGCATCGACATGGCCGGTGTCCACAAGTACAAGGACGACGTGATCGCGGGCCTGTACAAGGGCCTGCAGGGGCTGGTCGCCAGCCGCAAGATCACTTACGTCGCGGGCGAGGGCCGGGTGTCCTCCCCCACCACCGTCGATGTGAACGGCGAGCGCTACACCGGCCGCCACCTCCTGCTGGCGACCGGCTCCGTGCCGAAGTCGCTGCCGGGCCTGAACATCGACGGCGACCGCATCATCTCCTCGGACCACGCGCTGGTCCTGGACCGCGTCCCGAAGTCCGCGATCGTGCTGGGCGGCGGCGTCATCGGCGTCGAGTTCGCCTCCGCGTGGAAGTCCTTCGGCGCGGACATCACGATCATCGAGGGCCTGCCGCACCTGGCCCCGCTGGAGGACGAGAACAGCTCCAAGCTGCTCGAGCGCGCCTTCCGCAAGCGCGGCATCAAGTTCAACCTCGGCACCTTCTTCGACAAGGCCGAGTACACGGCCGACGGTGTGAAGGTGACCCTCGCCGACGGCAAGCAGTTCGAGGCCGAGATCCTGCTCGTGGCCGTCGGCCGCGGCCCCGTCTCGCAGGGCCTGGGCTACGAGGAGGCGGGTGTCGCGATCGACCGCGGCTACGTCACCGTCGACGAGTACATGCAGACCAACGTGCCCACGATCTCGGCCGTCGGTGACCTCGTCCCGACCCTCCAGCTCGCGCACGTCGGCTTCGCCGAGGGCATCCTGGTAGCAGAGCGGCTGGCCGGCCTCAAGGCCGTGCCGATCGACTACGACGGCGTTCCGCGCGTCACGTACTGCCACCCGGAGGTCGCCTCCGTCGGTATCACCGAGGCGAAGGCCAAGGAGCTGTACGGCGCCGACAAGGTCGTCACGCTGAAGTACAACCTCGCGGGCAACGGCAAGAGCAAGATCCTCAAGACCGCGGGCGAGATCAAGCTCGTCCAGGTCAGGGATGGCGCCGTCGTCGGCGTCCACATGGTCGGTGACCGTATGGGCGAGCAGGTCGGCGAAGCCCAGCTGATCTACAACTGGGAAGCGCTGCCGGCCGAGGTGGCCCAGCTCATCCACGCGCACCCGACGCAGAGCGAGGCGCTCGGCGAGGCCCACCTGGCCCTCGCGGGCAAGCCGCTGCACTCGCACGACTAAGCCCCTCAGCACGCACCCATCCGCACAGATCGTTAGGAGCAACCGCAACATGGCGGTTTCCGTAACCCTTCCGGCGCTCGGCGAGAGCGTGACCGAGGGCACCGTCACCCGTTGGCTCAAGGCCGAGGGTGAGCGCGTCGAGGCCGACGAGCCGCTGCTCGAGGTGTCGACCGACAAGGTCGACACCGAGATCCCGTCGCCCGCCTCCGGCATTCTGGCCTCCATCAAGGTGGCCGAGGACGAGACGGTCGAGGTCGGCGCAGAGCTGGCCATCATCGACGACGGCTCGGGCGCGCCCGCTGCCGCCGAGGCGCCGGCCCAGGCCCCCGCCGAGGTCCCCTCCACCGAGGCGTCCAGCCCGGCCGAGGCCCCCGCACCGGCACCGGTCGCCGAGGCCCCTGCCGCCGAGGCTCCCGCTGCCGAGGCGCCTGCCGCCGAAGCCCCCGCCGCCGCCTCGGGTTCGTCCGAGGGCACCCCGGTCCTGCTGCCCGCACTGGGCGAGTCGGTCACCGAGGGCACCGTCACCCGTTGGCTCAAGGCGGTCGGCGAGACCGTCGAGGCCGATGAGCCGCTGCTCGAGGTCTCCACCGACAAGGTCGACACCGAGATCCCGGCCCCGACCGGTGGTGTCCTCCTGGAGATCCTCATCAACGAGGACGAGACCGCCGAGGTCGGCACCAAGCTCGCCGTCATCGGCGCCGCCGGCTCCGCTCCGGCCGCTGCCCCGGCCGCCGCCGCCCCGGCTCCGGCCGCCGCTCCGGCCCCCGCCGCCCCGGCACCGGCTCCGGCCCCCGCCGCGCCGGCCGCGGCCCCGGCTCCGGCCGCCCCGGCCCCGCAGGCCCAGGCACCGGCTCCGGCCGCGCCCGCCGCCCCGGCTCCGGCACCCGCCGCTCCCGCCCAGGCCCCGGCCGCCGCTCCGGCACCGGCCACCTCGGGTGACGACGGCGCGTACGTGACCCCGCTGGTCCGCAAGCTCGCCTCCGAGAACAGCGTGGACCTGTCCTCGGTCAAGGGCACCGGCGTCGGTGGCCGCATCCGCAAGCAGGACGTCATCGCCGCCGCGGAGGCCGCCAAGGCCGCCGCAGCGAGCGCCGCCGCCCCCGCCGCCGCCGCGTCCGCTCCGAAGGCCGCCCCCGTGGCGTCCCCGCTGCGCGGCCAGACGGTCAAGATGACCCGCATGCGCAAGGTCATCGGCGACAACATGATGAAGGCGCTGCACAGCCAGGCGCAGCTCACCAGCGTGGTCGAGGTGGACATCACCAAGATCATGCAGATGCGCAACAAGGCCAAGGACGCGTTCGCGCAGCGCGAGGGCGTCAAGCTCTCGCCGATGCCGTTCTTCGTCAAGGCCGCGGCCCAGGCGCTGAAGGCCCACCCGGTCGTCAACGCCCGGATCAACGAGGACGAGGGCACCATCACCTACTTCGACTCCGAGAACATCGGGATCGCGGTGGACTCCGAGAAGGGTCTGATGACTCCGGTCATCAAGGGTGCGGGCGACCTCAACATCGCGGGGATCTCGAAGCGGACCGCGGAGCTGGCCGGCAAGGTCCGGGCGAGCAAGATCAGCCCGGACGAGCTGTCCGGCGCCACGTTCACGATCAGCAACACCGGCTCGCGCGGTGCGCTGTTCGACACGGTGATCGTGCCCCCGAACCAGGCCGCCATCCTGGGCATCGGCGCGACCGTCAAGCGTCCGGTGGTCATCGAGACCGCCGAGGGCACCGTCATCGGCGTCCGCGACATGACGTACCTGGCGCTCTCCTACGACCACCGCCTGGTGGACGGCGCCGACGCGGCCCGTTACCTGACGGCCGTCAAGGAGATCCTGGAGGCTGCCGAGTTCGAGACCGAGATCGGCCTCTGAGACTCCGGCCGCCTTCGACCGCGTCCCTGACGCGGTAGGGCCATCGCAGTGCGACGCCCCCGTCCCGGTTCTCCGGGCCGGGGGCGTCGGCGTTGCGCGGGGCGGGTCGTACGGGGTTGTACGCGATGGGCTGTACAGGACGGGAGGCACCACATGCGGGCCGCGCGGCTGATCCACCTCGTGCTGCTGCTCCAGAACCGCGGCTCGATGCGGGCCGCCGAGCTGGCGGAGGCGCTGGAGGTCTCGGAGCGCACCGTCGCCCGGGACGTGCTGGCCCTGTCGGAGGCGGGCGTGCCGGTGTACGCCGAGCGCGGCAGGGCCGGCGGCTACCGGCTCGTCGGCGGGTACCGGACGCGCCTGACGGGGCTGGGACGGAACGAGGCGGAGGCGCTGTTCCTGTCCGGGGTGCCGGGGGCGCTGCGCGACATGGGGCTGGAGGACACCGGGTCCGCCGCCCGGCTCAAAGTCACGGCGGCCCTGCTGCCCGAGCTGCGGGACGCCTCGCACTCCGCCGCCCAGCGCTTCCACCTGGACGCGCCCGGCTGGTACCAGGAGCCGGAGACGCCCCCGCTGCTGCCCGCCCTCGCCGACGCCGTCTGGGACGACCGCGTCGTGTCCGCCCGCTACCGGCGGGGCGAGCGGGAGGTGGAGCGGGAGCTGGAACCGTACGGCCTGGTCCTGAAAGGCGGCATCTGGTACCTGGCGGCGCGGACGCGACCGGCCGGGCAGTACCGGGTCTACCGCGTGGACCGCTTCACGGCTGTGGAGCCGGGGTCGACGGAGCCGGGGTCGACGGAGCCGGGGTGGGGGGCGGGGTCCGGGGCGGGGGCGGGGTCGGCGGAGTCCGGCTCCCCCGGTGGCCGCTTCGAGCGCGACCCCGGCTTCGACCTGCCCGGGTTCTGGGCACGGCGCGCCGCCGAGTTCGCCCGCGCGATCCTGCGCGACGAGGTGGTCGTACGGCTCACGGAGGCGGGCGCGCGGCGGCTGCCGGCCGTGGTCGACCGGGCCGCCGCGCAGGCGGCGCTGGACGCGGCCGGCCCGCCCGACGGGCGGACCGGCGTCACCGTCACCCTCCCGGTGGAGTCACTCGACGTCGCCTTCACACAGCTGCTCGCACTCGGCCCCGAGGCGGAGGTCCTCGCGCCGGACGGGCTGCGCGAGCGCTTCGCGGAGGCGGCCCGGACGATGGCGGCGCGGTACGCCGAGCGGGAGCCGCCGGACGACGGTGATACGCCGGACGACGGCGATCCGCAGGGGCCCTGACGAACGCCCTCCTACCGGGCGCCCACCTCCCGGGCGCCCACCTCCCGCGCGCCTCCTACCGGTACTCCTCCACCGGCGCGTCCTTCGCGCCGGACGCCACCTCCGCCAGGTAGCGCCAGGCGTCCGGGCGCGAGCCGTCCGTGTCCGTGAACCCGTACACCTGGGCGAGCTGGCCACTCGACAGCGACTGGCCGTTCCAGCGCGCCACGTCCGGGTCCGTGGCCAGCGCCGTGACAGCCCGGCCGATGAAGGCCGGGGACTCCGCGATGACGAAGTGCGGGCTGACCTTCGCCCCGTCGCGCCAGTTCTCCTCGGTCACCCCGAACGTGTCGAGCATCTGCTCGGAGCGCAGGAAGCCCGGGGTGAGGGAGACGGCGGTGCAGCCGTACTCCTCCAGCTCCTTCCCCAGTCCGAACGCGATGCGGATCGGGACGTTCTTGGTGACGTCGAAGAACAGGCTGTTGCGGTACTCCTTGTTGGTCTCGGCCGTGCCGTCGGTGATCTCCACCACCAGGCCGCCGCGGTTGCGGATCAGCAGCGGCAGCGCGCAGTGGCTGGTGATCAGGTGGCTGTCGACGCCGAGGCGCAGCATCCGCAGGCCCTTCGCCAGGTCGATGTCCCACATCTTGGTGTCGAAGTCGATGTAGGCCTCGCCGCCCCAGGTGTCGTTCACCAGGACGTCGAGCCGCCCGTGGTCGCGGTCGATCCGGTCGACGAGCGCGCGGACCTGCTCGGGGTCCAGGTGGTCGGTCGGCACCGCGATGCCGGTGCCGCCGGCCGCGTCGATCAGCTCCGCGGTCTCCTCGATGGTCTCGGGGCGGTTCACCTCGCTGCGGCGCTCGCGCGTCGTGCGGCCGGTCGCGTAGACCACGGCGCCCGCCCGGCCGAGTTCGACGGCCATGGCCCTCCCGGCGCCTCGGGTGGCTCCGGCGACGAGGACGACCTTGCCGTCGAGCCTGCCCTCGGGCGCGCCGGGGAGCCCGCCCGTCGGAGAGCCCCCGAACCCGTCATCGTCATTCTGCTTGTCGGCCATGCCGGACCTCCTGTAGTGGTACGTACTGCACGACCGTCGCAGCCATACCCGACACCCTGTGTCAGGTTTCCTCCGGAGGCATCTTGCCGCTCCACATAGACCTGCTGACCGACCCCACCGGCGCGCAGCTGCACGACTGGTACCAGGTGCTGGCCGCGGCCCTCGGCCACGACCTGCCCGGCGATCCGGTGCCCTCGCCCGAGGACGTGTACGCGCAGCTCGCGACGCCGAGCGCGTACAGCCGCAAGCTGCTGTGGCTGGCGCGGAACACGGCGGGAGCGCCGGTGGGAACCGCCGCGCTGCGGCTGTTCGACGAGCCGGGGCGCACCCACCTCGCCTCCCTGGAGCTGTACTCGCACCCCGCCCACCGCCGGCTCGGCGCCGGCTCCCGGCTGCTGGGCACCGCCGTGGGGGCGGCGCGGGACGACGGGCGGCGCAGCCTGATCACCAGGACCACGGTCGGCACCCCCGGGGACCGCTTCCTCGCCACCCGAGCCTTCACCCCGGTGCTGAAGCTCACCTGGCGGCGGCTGCGCTTCGACAGCATGGACGCCGCCGCGATCGGCGCGGCCGCCGCCGAGCCGCACCCGGGCTACCGGCTGGAGAGTTGGGAGGGCGTCGCCCCGGACGCCCTGGTCGATGCCTTCGCGCTGGCCAGGCAGTCCATGGACGACATGCCGACCGGCGGGATGGACCTCGGCCACGTGCCGTGGACCGCCGAGCGGGTCCGGTCCGTCGCCGAGGTCTTCGCCAAGCGCGGCGAACAGCTGATCACCGTGGCCGCCATCAGCGAGGCGGACGGTTCAGTGGCCGGTTACACCGAGCTGGTCGTGCCGGCCGACAGCGGCGGGCGGGCGCTGCAGCACGACACGGCCGTCGTCCCGCGCCACCGCGGGCACGGCCTCGGGCGCTGGATGAAGGCGTCGATGATCCAGCGGGTCGCGGCCGGGCAGCCCGCGGTGACGGAGATCGAGACCGACAACGCCGACGACAACCGGCACATGGTCGCGATCAACGCGGGGCTCGGTTTCGTGCCGGTGCGGCAGACCGTGGAGTACCAGCTGAGCCTGACGGAATAAGTCCTTCCGTCGCGTTCCGCGACCGCTTGGGGGACGCTCTGCGACGTCATCCGGCCAATGAGGCCAAACGTGCGTAACGACACGGGCGCATACGGGGCACTCCGCGTGCGTCCGGCCCCGGCAACCGGGAAGCTGGACGCGTGATGGACGAGACGGAGTTCTGGGAGATCATCGACAGCACCCGCGCGGCCGCGGACGGTGATCCGGAGGAACAGGCCGATCTGCTGATCGAGCGGCTCGCGCTGCTCGATCCGGACTCGGTGACGGACTTCGCGCGGCATTTCGAGACCCGCTTCGCGCGGGCCTTCCGCTGGGACGTGTGGAGCGCCGCGGACATCATGCTGGGCGGCGCGGACGACGAGGCGTTCGACTTCTTCCGCTGCTGGCTGATCGGCCAGGGCCGGCACGTCTTCGAGGGCGCCCTGCACAGCCCCGACGACCTGGCCTTCCTCGTCGCGGACTTCGACCCGGAGGTCGACGGCGACGCCGAGGAGCTGGGTTACGCGGCGGACGAGGCGTACGAGCAGCTCACCGGGGTGCGGCTGCCCGACCTGGAGCTGCCGCGGCCCGGGGACCCGGAGGGCGAGCAGATCGACATGGACGACACGGATCTCCTGGCGGACCGTTTCCCCAAGCTGTGGGCCCGCTTCGCCTGAGGCGCCCGGCCGGGCCGGCGTGACGGTCCGACTGACCGGGCCGGCGTGCCTGACCGGTCGGTCGGACCGGCCGGGCGCGCCCGGCGCGGCTGACACGTGAGCACGCGGCTCACGCGGGCTGACGCGTGCTCACGCTGCGGCGAGGTCCAGCGGCCGGCCCATCAGCACGTCGTCCACGTACGTGCCCTCCAGCAGGAACTCGCCCGGCAGCACGCCCTCGACGGTGAACCCCATCGACTCGTAGAGCCGCCGCGCCGGGGCGTTGTGGCCGAGCACCCGCAGGGTCATGCGGGTCGCGCCCTGCCGGCCCGCCTCCCGCAGCGCCTCGTCCATCAGCCGGCGGGCGACACCCCGGCCGCGGGCCCAGGTGTCCACGGCGAGCCCCTGGATCTGGCGGACGTGCGCGTTGCACGGCAGCGGGGTGGGCGACACGATCCGCACGTAGCCCGCCAACCGCCCGTCGACCTGGGCGACCAGGATCCCCTCGGGGGTGTGCCGCTCGTCGAAGAACGGCTTGTCGGCGTCGGGCCGCGGCAGCACCGCGTGCAGGAAGGACCAGGTGCGGATATCGATCCCGACGAGGTCCGCCTCGTCGGCGTAGCTCGCCGAACGGACTATCACATCTGACATACCGGCAACTCTGCCACGTACGCCTCCCGGCCCACCTGCCCCCCGTCAGGTTCCTCCGCAGGCAGAATGGGGGGCATGCGTATCGCAGTCACCGGCGCGTCTGGTCTCATCGGCTCCGCCCTCTCCCGTTCCCTCCGCACCGACGGCCACGACATCGTCCGCCTGGTCCGGCGCGAACCCGCCGGCCCGGACGAGGTGCGCTGGGACCCCGCGCGCGAGTTCGTCGACACCAAGGGGCTGACGGGCTGCGACGCGGTCGTCCACCTCGCCGGGGCGGGTGTCGGCGACCACCGCTGGACCGCCGCGTACAAGAAGGAGATCCACGACAGCCGCGTCCTCGGCACCACCGCGATCGCCCGGGCCGTGGCGTCCCTCGACACCCCGCCCAAGGTCCTCGTCTGCGGCACCGCGATCGGGTACTACGGCGACACCGGCGACCGGGCGGTGGACGAGGACGCGCCGGGCGGCGACAACTTCCTCGCCGGGGTGGTCCGGGACTGGGAGGCCGCCGCGGAGCCCGCGGCGGCGGCCGGCGTCCGGACCGCGTTCGCCCGCACCGGGCTCGTCGTCTCCAGCAAGGGCGGCGCCTGGGGGCGGCTGTTCCCGCTCTTCAACGCCGGTCTCGGCGGCCGGCTGGGCGACGGGCGGCAGTACTGGAGCTTCATCTCCCTGCACGACGAGATCGCCGCGTTCCGCCACATCATCGACACCGAGACCCTCTCGGGACCGGTGAACCTGACGGCGCCCGAGCCCCTCACCAACCGTGAGGTGACCGCGGCGATGGGCCGCGTCATGCGCCGCCCGACCCTCGCCACCGCCCCCGCGTTCGCCCTGCGCATCGCGCTCGGCGAGTTCGCCGAGGACGTGCTGATGAGCCAGCGCGTGCTGCCGCGGCGGCTGCTCGACTCGGGCTTCACGTTCGCCTTCCCGGGCATCGAGGAGAGCATCAGGGCGGCGCGCGGGCGCTGAACGGCCGCGCGGGGCACCGGAGGAGCCCGCGCAGCCGTGGGGCCGCGGGGGCGCTTATCGGCCGCTTCGCGGGCACTCAGTGCCGAAAGGCTGAATCGCACCCTGCACCCAGTGCATCAGCCACCGGTGATGAGGGCATGACCCCTACCAGCGCCAGCTGACGCGAGCGGGGAACGAAGCCAACCTCCGGAGGGGCATCGTGCTCTCAACAGCACGGCAAGCGGACGTCGTCGTGATCGGGGCCGGACTCGCAGGTCTCGCAGCGGCACACCATCTGACCAGCGCGGGGCTCACCGTGACGGTGCTGGAGGCGGGGTCACGGGTGGGTGGCCGAATGGCCACCGACACCGTGGACGGCTTCCGGCTCGACCACGGGCCGCAGCTGCTCAACATGTCCAATCCCGACCTCCGGCACACCCCGGGGCTCCAGGGACTGCAGCTGCGGCCGTTCGCCCCCGGCGCCCTCGTGCGGGCCGGCGGCCGCGGCTACCGCGTCGGTGACAGTCGCGGCACACGGGCCCGCGCGGTGTTCTCCGCGGCGCGCACCCCGCTGGGCGACACCCTCGACCGGGCGGGCCTCGGCACCGCGCTCAACCGGCTGGCCGCCACGTCCGCCGCGCGCCTGCTCGCCCGCCCCGAGACCACCGCGGACGCCGCCCTCGCCGCGCGCGGCTTCGCGCCGCGCCTGGTCGACGGCTTCCTGCGCCCGCTGCTCGAGGCCCTGCTCTGCGACCCGGACCTCACCACCTCCAGCCGCTGCGCCGACCTCGTGCTGCGCGGCTTCGCCCGCGGCGGCACCTGTCTGCCCGCCGCCGGCGCCGCCACCGTCCCGCAACGCCTCGCCGCCGCACTGCCGCCGGACACCGTGCGGCTCGGTGTCCGGGCCACCGCCGTCTCCGTCAACGCCGTCGCCACCGTCGCCGCGGAAGGCGCCGACGGCGCTGACCGCCTCGGGGGCGGGAGCGGGGGCAGGGAGGGCCAACTGCCGTGCCGGGCGGTGGTGGTGGCCACCGGCGCCCGCGCCGCGGGCGAACTCCTGCCGGGGCTGCGGGTGCCCGCCTTCCACCCCGTCACGGTCGTCCACCACGCCGCGCCCCGGTCGCCGCTGCGCGAGCCCCTCCTGGTCCTGGACGCCGACCGGCACGGGCCCGTCTCGCACACGCTGCCGGCCAGCGAACTCGACCCCTCCCGCGCCCCGTCGGGCCGCGCCCTCGTGACGTCCGTCCTCCTCGGCCCCCAGGAGAACGGCGGCGCCGACGACATCGCCGTCCGCAAGCACCTGGCGGAGCTGTACGAGACCTCGACGGACGACTGGGAGCCGCTGGCGGCCCACCACGACCCCGAGGCGGTCCCGGTGATGACCGCCCCGCACGACGTACGGCGCCCGGTGCGGCTGCTGAGCGGCCTCTACGTCTGCGGCGACCACCGCGACACCAGCACCGTCCAGGGCGCGCTCGTCTCCGGCCGCCGCGCCGCCGGCCACCTCCTGGCGGACTTCGGCTACCGCCCGGCGGCAACCGTCATCCCCCAGCAGGAGGAGGACGCGGCCTGACGCCGGGTGCACGGGAGTTCCTGCCCCGGGAGTTCCTGCCCCGGGAACCAGGGTCCGGGGCATGAACTCCGTTGTTCAGCAGGTGAGTTGGTGCGCGCGAGTTCCGCGCGGGAGTTCAGCCGACGGCCAGCCCCAGCGCCGCCGCCCGCTCGAAGAACCCGCGCCCGGGCCCGCTCTCCCGGAACGGCTCCAGTCGTCTCGCGAAGTCCCGTACGTACTCCACCGCCCGCAGGGAGCGCATCTCGGTCGCCTGCTGCATCGCCTCGCCCGCCAGCACGCACGCCAGGTCCACCTCCCCCAGCCCCAGCCGCGCCGTCGCCAGCACCGTGCGGCAGAACACCCGGCTGCGCGCGTACGCCGGCCCTCGCAGTTGGAGCGAGCGCTCGGCGTACTGCGCCGAGGCCCGGTACTGCTGCAGGTCCCGGTGGCAGTGGCCGAACTCGTCCGCGAGCTGCGCCTCGTCGAAGAACCGTGCCCAGTGCGGGACCTCGTCCCCCGCCCGGGCCGCCTCCAGCGAGCGCTCCGCGCGCGCGAGCGCCGCCGAGCAGGCCCGCATCTCGCCGAGCAGGCCGTGCCCGCGCGCCTCCGCGGCGTGCAGCAGGGCCTGCACGACGGGGGGCGCGCTCGTGCCGACCCCCTGCTGCGCGACCCGCGCCAGCTGGACCGCCTCGCGTCCGTGCGCGAGGTACACGGCCTGGCGGCTCATCGTGACGAGGACGTAGCCGCCGTAGACGCGGTCGCCCGACGCCTGGGCGAGGCGCAGGGCCTGGACGAAGTAGCGCTGGGCGAGGCCGTGGGCGCCGATGTCGTAGGAGGTCCAGCCGGCCAGCCGCGTCAGGTCGGCGACGGCGCCGAACAGCCGTCGGCCGAGGACCTCGCCGTACGTGCCGCGCAGCATCGGCTCGGCCTCGTGCTCCAGGTAGCGGACGAGCGCCTGGCGGGCGTGGCCGCCGCCGTAGGTGTTGTCGAGGGAGCGGAAGAGGTCCCCGACCGAGCGCAGCGCGGCGATGTCGCCCATGGTGACGCGCTGGCGGGGGACGGCGGCGCGGCCCGGCCCGTGGCCGCGCGTCTGCGCGGGGATCCGGGCCGGCCGGGCCGCGCGCTCGGGTTCGGACGCCGCCGTTCCGGCGCCGGTCGCCGCCCCTCCCCCGTGCGGCCCTCCCCCGTGCGTGCCTGCCGCGTGCGCGCCTCCCCCGTGCGCCACGCGTTCGTCGGGGCGCCCGATGAGCCAGTCGCGGCTGGGCACCACCAGCCCGGCCGGCGTGAACGCGATCTTGCGCAGCTCGGCCTGGCTGCCGGTGTCCTTGCGCCACAGCCCGCTGATGATGTCGATCGCCTCCTCAGGCCCCGCGGCGAACTCCAGGCCCGCGTAGACCGGCGCGCAGGCGTCGAGTCCGATGTCCTGGGCGGAGAGCCGGCGCCCCAGCCGCCGGGTGAAGACCTCGGCGATGAGCGCGGGCGTGGTGCCGCGTGGCTGCTGGCCGCGCAGCCAGCGCGTCACGGAGGTCTTGTCGTAGCGCAGGTCCAGGCCGTGCTCGATACCGAGCTGATCGACCCGGCGGGCGAGCCCCGCGTTGGAGAAGCCGGCCTCCGAGATCAGGGTGGCGAGCTGGCGGTTGGGGGAACGCTGCGGGGATCGGTCCGTCATCGGCGGTGCGGTCCACTTCCTTGGAGGAACGGAAATGCGTGAATGTAACGACCTGTAGTGCCGCGCTCACCGCCTGAGCCGCAGGTTCCCCCGAATGGGTGACAGTCCGTCCCATTGACGGGTAAACGCCTGCCTTCCGGTCGCCGACCGTGGTATCGACCCGGCCCCGCCGAGGGCTGCCGCCGTCCGAGCCCTGCCCCGGCTCGACCCCCGCTGCCGTCCCGGCTCGACTCCCGCTGCCGTCCCGGCTCCGTCCCTCCCCCGGCCCGGTCGTACAGTTGCAGGGGCGCCAACGAGGCGACTACGAGGAGCTGACGTGACTGACCTGCACTTCGTCCACCTGGGCTTCGGGGCGGACGCCGTCGAGTACCAGGAGGCGTGGCAGGAGCAGCGCCGGGTGCACGCCGCGCGCTTCGAGGACGAGATCCCCGACACCTGCCTTCTGCTGGAGCACCCGCCGGTCTACACCGCGGGCCGCCGCACCGCCGACAACGAGCGCCCGCTGGACGGCACGCCGGTCGTCGACGTCGACCGCGGCGGCAAGATCACCTGGCATGGCCCGGGGCAGCTCGTCGGCTACCCCATCCTCAAGCTGCCGCGCCCGGTCGACGTCGTCGCGCACGTGCGCCGGCTGGAGGACGCGCTGATCGCGACCTGCGCCGAGTTCGGCCTGGAGACCACCCGCATCGAGGGCCGCAGCGGCGTCTGGGTGCTGGGCGACCCTGTCGAGCAGCGCCCGACGGGCGGCCTGACGCTCGACTTCGACCCGCGCTTGGGCGACGAGGAGTTCGACGCCCGGCTGAACGGGCCCGAGTACGCCCCGTCCAACGCCGGCCAGCGCCGGGAGGACCGGAAGCTCGCGGCCATCGGCATCCGCGTCGCCAAGGGCGTGACGATGCACGGCTTCGCGATCAACTGCGACCCCGACAACACCTGGTTCGACCGCATCGTGCCCTGCGGCATCCGCGACGCCGGGGTGACCTCGCTCTCCAACGAGCTGGGCCGCGACATCTCCGTCACCGACGTCGTGCCGGTGGTCGAGAAGCACCTGCGGGCGGTGCTGGAATCCGCGGCGCCGCTGCCGCGGGCCGTGTAGGGAACGGGCCGCGGGCCGTCACCCCCTTGGGGGAATGCCCCCATGAGGCCGATGGTTGGCTCTGTTCGTACAGGTACAAACAACGGGCGTACCCTGGGGTTCGCCGAAGATTCGAAGACACGCTGCTGGTGGAAGGGGAGTACCGGACGATGTCCGCTGTCGCACCCGACGGACGCAAGATGCTGCGCCTGGAAGTCCGGAACGCTCAGACCCCCATCGAGCGCAAACCCGAGTGGATCAAGACCCGGGCGAAGATGGGCCCCGAGTACACGAAGATGCAGGCGCTCGTGAAGAGCGAAGGCCTGCACACCGTGTGCCAGGAGGCCGGCTGTCCCAACATCTACGAATGCTGGGAGGACCGCGAGGCCACCTTCCTCATCGGCGGCGACCAGTGCACCCGGCGCTGTGACTTCTGCCAGATCGACACCGGCAAGCCGGCCGCGCTGGACCGCGACGAGCCGCGCCGCGTCGGCGAGTCCGTCGTGACGATGAACCTGAACTACGCCACCATCACCGGCGTCGCGCGCGACGACCTGGAGGACGGCGGAGCCTGGCTCTACGCGGAGACCGTGCGCCAGATCCACGCGCAGACCGCCGAGCGGGCCGAGGGCCACACCAAGGTCGAGCTGCTGATCCCGGACTTCAACGCGGTCCCCGAGCAGCTCGCCGAGGTCTTCTCGTCCCGGCCCGAGGTGCTCGCGCACAACGTCGAGACGGTGCCGCGCATCTTCAAGCGGATCCGCCCGGGCTTCCGCTACGAGCGCTCCCTCGAAGTGATCACCAAGGCCCGCGAGGCCGGGCTGGTCACCAAGTCCAACCTGATCCTGGGCATGGGCGAGGAGCGTTCCGAGGTCAGCCAGGCGCTGCGCGACCTGCACGACGCCGGCTGCGAGCTGATCACCATCACCCAGTACCTGCGGCCCTCGCCGCGGCACCACCCCGTCGAGCGCTGGGTGAAGCCGCACGAGTTCGTGGAGCTCAAGGACGAGGCCGACCAGATCGGCTACGCCGGTGTCATGTCCGGGCCGCTGGTCCGTTCGTCGTACCGCGCGGGCCGGCTCTTCCAGCAGGCGATGGACCGCCGCCGCGAAACGGGTGAGCACTCGGTGGCGGCACAGGCCGTCTGACGCTGCTGCCCGGCGGTGGGAAACCTGTCGGGCCATGTGAAACCCCTCACGGTGACGCGGGGCGCTCGCGCGCCGCGTCACCGGCCCTCACCAGGCGTGCGGCGCGGCGAACCGGAATCAGGGGCGGTTCCGAGGTTTCATGCGAGATTGACCGTGCGGTCACAGGCTGGTAACACAGTGTGGCGAGCCTGGTTCACGCACATCCATGCGATTCCGAGCCGTACTGAGTCCTGAGGGGGACCCATGCAGGTCGAGTCCGCACAGCGCCGGCAGAGCACCCTCCACCCGACCGTCACCGTCACCGGAGCCCTGCGTGCCATGGAGGCGCTGCTGCTCGGCGGAGGGCAGCAGACCGCCCGCCGCAACGCCTGGTCGGCCGTGGTCGAGGACCGCCGCCGGGCCAAGGATCGGCGCGAGGTGCAGCACGTGATCGAGGCGCTGAGCGCGCCCGCCACCGGCCGCCACATGGGGCCGGATTCCTTCTGACGGCCCGGTCGGCCCCTTGGGGGCCACCGATGCGCCCACCGGCGCGCGGGCCACGTATCCTGTGCCGCATGGCGAGGAAGGAAACATCCGAGAACCCTGGGCGTCTTTCACAGATCGTTCAGACCTACAAGATGACCAGGCGGGCCGACTCCAAGGTCGGGCTCGTCGTTGCGGCTGTGGGAATCGTCACCTTCGGTGTCATCCTCGCCCTCGGCTTCTTGATCGACCACCCCATCTACGCGGGCATCCTGGGCTTGCTGTTCGCGTTCCTCGCGATGGCCATCGTCTTCGGCCGCCGCGCCGAGAAGGCAGCCTTCGGGCAGCTGGAGGGCCAGGTGGGTGCCGCCGCGGCGGTGCTGGACAACGTGGGCCGCGGCTGGACCGTGACCCCGGCGGTCGCGATGAACAAGAGCCAGGACGTGGTGCACCGCGCGGTGGGCAAGGCCGGCGTGGTGCTGGTCGGCGAGGGCAACCCGAACCGGGTGAAGGCCCTGCTCGGCGCCGAGAAGAAGAAGGTGGCGCGCGTCGTGTTCGACGTGCCGATCACCGACATCATCGTCGGCAACGAAGAGGGCCAGGTCCCGCTCAAGAAGGTGCGCACGACGCTGCTCAAGCTGCCGCGCGTGCTGGCCGGGCCGAAGGTCACCGAGGTCAACGACCGGCTGCGGTCGCTCGGCACGCTGATGAGCAACATGCCGATCCCGAAGGGTCCGATGCCGAAGGGCATGCGGATGCCGAAGGGCCGCTGACGTCCGCACCACCACTGATCGCAACGCCCTCGCGGGCCGGGAAGCCGGTTCGCGAGGGCGTTATTCGTTCCCGCGGCACTGGACCGGGCCCTCGTGCCGGATCCGGTCGCCGGATCCGGACCTCGCGCTAGATCCGGACCTCGACCGACCGGGCGGCCTTGTCGTGCAGCCCGCGGCCGTCGCGGTCCCAGATCAGGGCCGGGACCACCAGCAGGAGCAGGACCGTACGGAGCACCACGGGGCCGATGCGGAGCCGTCCGCCGCCCAGCGTGACGACCCGCAGGCCGAGCAGCCGCTTGCCGGGGGTGCTGCCGACGGTGGCGAGGGTCAGGACGCTCAGGACGCCGAAGAGCGCCAGCGTCCAGGGATTGGACGCGTGGACGTCACGGTGGGCGATCAGGCCGTATGCGATCACCAGGCACAGCATCCAGTCGACGAAGACCGCGACGAACCGCCGGCCGACGCCGCCCAGCGAACCCGGCCCTTCCTTCGGCAGCCCCAGGCGTTCGCCCCGGTAGCCGAAATCCGTGCCCATCTGCTCGGCCGCCGCGCGCGGTCCGGAGAGCCACGACCCGAGTGCATCCCTGTTGTCCACCCGTCCACCGTACTGTGCCGTCCCGGCTCACCCGTACGGTCCCTTCGGCTCCGCCGCGCGGCGCCCACGACCTACCGGTTAACCTCGACGAAACAAATGGGTCATGCTTGGGAAATCCCCGATCCCTATGGTCGGGGCCAGCGTGCGCCATCGCACTGGCCGCGCCTCGTGTTGCCATCCCGGACTCTTCGAGCCGGGTCTAGGAGGAGTTGGATGTTCCAGAACGCCGACGACGTCAAGAAGTTCATCGCAGACGAGGACGTCAAGTTCATCGACGTCCGCTTCTGCGACCTGCCCGGAGTCATGCAGCACTTCACGGTCCCGGTCAGCACCTTCGACCCGACCGAGACGCTGATGTTCGACGGGTCGTCGATCCGCGGCTTCCAGGCCATCCACGAGTCCGACATGGCGCTCGTCCCCGACCTCACCACGTCGCGCCTGGACGCGTTCCGCAAGGACAAGACGCTCAACATCAACTTCTTCATCCACGACCCGATCACCGGCGAGCAGTACAGCCGTGACCCGCGGAACGTGGCGAAGAAGGCCGAGGCGTACCTCGCGTCGTCCGGCATCGCCGACACCGCGTACTTCGGCCCCGAGGCCGAGTTCTACGTCTTCGACAGCGTGCGCTTCGCGACCACCGCCAACGAGTCGTACTACCACATCGACTCCGAGGCCGGCGCCTGGAACACCGGCTCCGAGGACAACAACCGCGGCTACAAGGTCCGCTACAAGGGCGGGTACTTCCCGATCCCGCCGGTCGACCACTTCGCCGACCTCCGTGCCGAGATCTCCCTGGAGCTGGAAGCGTCCGGCCTGCAGGTCGAGCGCCAGCACCACGAGGTGGGCACGGCCGGCCAGGCCGAGATCAACTACAAGTTCAACACGCTGCTCGCCGCGGCCGACGACCTCATGCTCTTCAAGTACATCGTGAAGAACGTCGCCTGGCGCAACGGCAAGACCGCGACCTTCATGCCGAAGCCGATCTTCGGTGACAACGGCTCGGGCATGCACGTCCACCAGTCCCTGTGGACCGAGGGCGTGCCGCTGTTCTACGACGAGCAGGGCTACGCGGGCCTCTCGGACACCGCCCGGTACTACATCGGCGGCATCCTCAAGCACGCCCCGTCGCTGCTCGCCTTCACCAACCCGACGGTGAACTCGTACCACCGCCTGGTGCCCGGCTTCGAGGCCCCGGTCAACCTGGTCTACTCCCAGCGCAACCGGTCCGCCGCGATCCGCATCCCGATCACGGGCGCCAACCCGAAGGCCAAGCGCATCGAGTTCCGCGCGCCGGACCCGTCGTCCAACCCGTACCTGGCGTTCTCGGCGCTCCTGATGGCCGGCCTGGACGGCATCAAGAACAAGATCGAGCCGGCCGAGCCGGTCGACAAGGACCTCTACGAGCTCGCCCCCGAAGAGCACGCGGGCGTCCCCCAGGTCCCGACCTCGCTCCCGGCCGTCCTCGAGGCCCTCGAGAACGACCACGAGTACCTGCAGGCCGGCGGTGTCTTCACCAGCGACCTGATCGAGACCTGGATCGACTACAAGCGCACCCAGGAGATCGCCCCGATCGCCCTGCGCCCGCACCCGCACGAGTTCGAGATGTACTTCGACCTCTAAACGGTCCGGTCCGCGTACCTGAGCCCGGGTGCCCTCCTCACGGAGGGCACCCGGGCTCAGTCGTCGGTGGGGGTGGTGGCGGTGAGGGCTTCGCCCAGGGGGGTTCGGTAGTAGAGGACCGAGCGGCCCGAGCGGGCCCGGTGCAGGAGGCCGGCCTTGCGGAGGACGGTCAGGTGGTCGCCGACCGCTCCGGGGGCGAGGCGGAGGCTCTGGGCGAGCTGGGTGGTGCTCGCGGGCTGGTCCAGGGCGGCCAGCAGGCGGGAGCGGGAGCGGCCGAGGAGGTCGGCGAGGGCGTCCGGTTCGACGGCGTCGGGGGTCTCCCACAGGGCGGCCGTGCCGCGGGCGGGGTAGATGACCGCCTTCGGCCAGGGGTCGTCGAGGTAGGTGGCCAGGTGGGGCCAGACGAAGACCGACGGGATGAGCAGCAGTCCCTCGCCCGCGAGGGTGGTGACGCTGTCCCTCGCCAAGGTCCTGCTGCGGATGTCGATGCCGTCGGCGCGCCAGCGCAGGTCCGGGTGGAGGTCTTCGAGGGTGGCCGCCCAGCCCGAGCGGCCGAGGCGGCCGACCCGGTGGACGACGTCGCGCTCGCAGATGGCGCGCAGTTGCGGCCAGTCGCGGGCGAGCAGTTCGTGCCAGGCCTGGTCCAGGGCGTCGGCGACCCGCTCGACGACGTGGTCGCCGCGCAGCGCCGCCAGCACGCGCGGGTCGCGGGACGGGCGGGCGGCGAGGCACTGTTCGGCCTCCTCGTGGGCCTGGGACAGGCTCGTGGCGCGGATCGCCGCGATGTCGTCGTCCCAGGTCTGGTCGAGGCCGCGGGGCGGCAGCGCGACGAAGTTGGCGCCGAAGGTGCGGGTGTGGAGGGCGAGTGCCACGTCCAGGTCGGTCTCGCGGCGCAGCCGCTGGAAGACCGGCATCAGCCGGGCCGACCAGGCGGGCGGCAGCCGCTGGCGGGTGCGGCCCTCCAGGTGGCCGAGGAGGTTGCACAGCTCGAAGGCCGGGGAGAGCGCGAACCGGCTGCGCAGCAGGTCGTCGGTGCCGAACTCGAATCGCCGCATGGGCGCAGCTTACGTCCCTGGACGTAGGAGTCGTCCGGGAGGGGACCGGGGAACAGGCTCGTGCCCATGACGTTCCACGCTGCTCCGCCCCGGCGGACCACCTACCGGGAAGTGCTGTCCGACCAGCGCTTCCGGCTGCTCTTCGGCACCCGGGCGATCACGATCACCGCCGACTCGCTGCGGATCCTGACCCTGTCGGTGCTGATCTTCGCGACCACCGGCTCCCCGCTCATGGGCGCCCTCACGTTCGGCATCGGGTTCCTGCCGCAGCTCGCCGGCTCGATGCTGCTCGGCTCGCTCGCCGACCGGGTCCGGCCGCGGCGGCTCATCGCCGCGGGGTACCTGCTGGAGTTCGCCGCGGCCGTCGCGATGGCGCTCGCGCACCTGCCGGTCGTCTGCATCCTGGTGCTCGTCGCCGTCGTGGCCTTCCTGACACCCGTCTTCCAGGGCGCCTCCAACCGCCTCGTCGCCGAGACGCTGACCGGCGACGCGTACGTGCTGGGGCGGTCGCTGTCCAGCATGTCGTCGTCCGCCGCCCAGTTGCTCGGGCTGGCGGGCGGCGGCATCGCCGTGACGTTCCTGGGCTCGCGGCACGCGCTGCTGCTGAGCGCGGGCGCGTACCTCGTCGCGGCGGTCGCCGTACGGCTGCGGCTGCCCGACCTGCCCGCCCCCCAGCGGAAGGCGGAGTCCGGGTCGCTGATGCGGCACAGCTGGGCGGGCAACCGGGCGCTGTTCGCCGACAGCCGGGTGCGCAAGCTGCTGCTCGCACAGTGGCTGCCGTCCGCCTTCGCGGCCAGCGCCGAGAGCCTGGTCGTGCCGTACGCCGGGCGGCGCGGGTTCCCCGACGGGACCGCCGGACTGCTGCTCGCCTGCCTGCCGGTCGGCATGCTCGTCGGCAACCTGGTCGTCGGACGCTTCGTGCGGCCCGCGACCCGCGAGCGCCTGGTCGCCGTGCTCGTCGCCGTCCTGGGTCTGCCGCTGCTCGGCTTCGCGCTCGGCCCGCCGTGGCCGCTCTGCGCGGTCCTGCTGCTGGTGACGGGCACCGGGTTCGCGTACAGCCTGGGGTTGCAGCGCTCGTTCCTCGACGCGCTCCCGGAGGCCAGCCGCGGGCAGGCGTTCGGGCTGCTCACGTCCGGGATGATGACCGTTCAGGGAGTGGGTCCCGCGCTCTTCGGGGCGGCGGCCGAGGTGGTGTCCGTGGGGGCGGCCATCTCGTGCGCCGGGATCGCGTCGCTGTGCATGGCGGGCTATCTGGCGCGGGGGGTCCCCGGCGCACGGCCGGTGCCTGCGGAGGCCGCCGAGACCGGATGAGCCCTCAGGACAGCGGGCCCGCGCCCGGCTCCGCGGGCTCCTCCGGCGTCGGGAGGACGAGCGTGGAGAGCGCGCCGCCGTCCGCCGCGTTGGTGAAGCGCAGCTCGGCCCCGATCGTGCGGGCCTGGCCGACGGCGATCGTCAGGCCCAGGCCGTGGCCCTTGTTGCCGTTGCTGGTGGGCTCGGTGCGGAACCGCTGCGGGCCGTGGTCGAGCAGGTAGCCGGGGTAGCCGTCGCCGTGGTCCCGGACGGTGATGGCGGGGCCGTCGACGGTCAGGACCACCGGGGGGCGGCCGTGCCGGTGGGCGTTGCCGATCAGGTTGCCGAGGACGCGTTCGAGACGCCGCTGGTCGGTGACGAGGCAGACGTCGCGGACGACGCGGACCTCGGCCGCCAGCCCCGACGCGGCGACCGCCCGCTCGGCCAGCAGCCCCAGGAAGTGGGCGTCCGGCTCGACCCGCTCGGTGCGGGAGTCGAGCCGGGAGATCTCCAGCAGGTCCTCGGTGAGCCGGCGCAGCGCCTGGACCCGGTCCTGGACCAGCTCGGTGGGACGGCCGGGCGGCAGCAGCTCGGCCGACGCGTGCAGCCCGGCCAGCGGCGTGCGCAGCTCGTGGGCGACGTCGGCGGTGAAGCGCTGCTCGCTCTGCAGCCGGCGCTGGAGGGACGCGGCCATGGCGTCCAGGGCCGCCGAGACGGCGGCGACCTCGTCCTGGGCGCTGGCCGGGCCGGTGGTGCGGGGATCGGCCACCCGGGCGTCGAGGTCGCCCGCGCTGATCCGGCGGGCGACGGCCGCGGTCCTGTGCAGCCGCCGCGTGACCCGGGAGACGGCGAAGACGCCGATCAGCAGGGTGCCGCCGATGGCCAGGGCGGACGACAGGATGATCGCCCGGTCCAGCCCCCTGATGCTCTCCGCGCTGCGGGTGTAGTCGAGCGGCACGGCCAGCGCCTTGCCGCCCGCGGGGCCGGCCGCCCACATCGTGCGGCGGCCGTTGAAGTCACCGAACATCGTGCCGCGCTCCCCGCGCAGCGCCAGCTCCCGCAGCCGGTCGGGGAGGTCCGGTGGGTTCAGCGCCGTGCCACGGCGCAGCGGGTCGCCCGCGATGTACGCCTGGGTCGCGGTGTCCAGCCTGCTCAGGGCGGCGGTACGGGCCTGGTGGACGGTCTGCCGGGTGACCATGACGTGCACGAGCGTGCCGAGCACCACCGCGACGACGCAGCACATCGCCGTGATGAAGACGGCGGCCTTCCAGTAGAGCGTCGCCGTCCAGGCCGGCAGCCGCCCGCGCCGCCTCACCGGGACCGCTTCCACGAGGAGTCGGCGTCGCCGCCGTCGAATCCGTAGCCGTGGCGCCGGCCGTGGCCGGGCGGCGGGGTGGCGCGCCGGTAGTCGTCGCTCTGGATGGCCATGGCCCGCGCCTGCGGGTCCCAGGCGTAGACCGTGCGCTGCTCGTACCCCTCGGACGGGGTCGGCTCCTGGACGATGAGGTCACCGCCCGCCACCTGCACGGACATGGGTTTCGTGACGGTCGCCAGGACGCGGGTCAGCACCCCGTCGTTCAGCGTGTAGCAGCGCAGCGCGAGGAAGCCGTCGACCATGTCGACGCCGAGGACGGCCTCGGCCTTCCCGTCGCCCGTCAGGTCGTAGTACTCGGGCCTGCGGATCGGGCACCCGGAGCGCCCGGCGGCACCCTCCGGGCAGGCGGCGGCCTTCGCGGCGGTCTCCTGGTCGAGCGCGTCCGTTCCGGTGCGCGCGTCCGGGGCGGCGGCCATCTCGGCCTGGATGACGGCGACCGGGTCCACCTTCCTGATGTCCCCCGAGACCACCTTGGGTATGCCGGGCACCGGCACGGCCCGTTCGTTCTCCGGCTCCCCGGGCTCCTCGGTGGCGGGCGGCCGGTTGGGCCAGAGCTTGGCGGGCGCGGACGCCATGGGCGTCGGCCCGGCGCTCTCGGCGTCGTTCGTCGCGGAGCATCCGGTCATCAGCACGGCGGCGCCCGTCCCCAGCAGGGCGAGCACGGTGCGGACGGCGGCCAAGTCTCTCCCTGCGGCGGATCGGGGACGGGGCGGGGACGGATCGGGCCCTGGATCCCGTCGGGGATCCCGGTGGCCCAGGTCTATTGTCCGACAGCCTCGTCGCGCGGGCCCGGCGCACGGATGTGCCGGTGGTCACGCGGCCCCGGCAGGGGCCTCCCCGTGCCGCGCCTCAGGCCCTTTCCAGCGCCTACGCGGCTTCCAGCAGGTCAGGCGCGATGCCCAGCGTCCGGTGCAGCTCGTCCAGGCCCAGCGGGGTGACGCGGACGGCACGGCGGGTGCCGATGCGGGTGGCCCAGCCCCGGTCGAGGACGAGCCGGCACAGCTCGGCCCCTGCCGTGCCCGCCAGGTGCGGGCGCCGTTCCGTCCAGTCCAGGCAGGACCGGGCGAGGGGCCGGCGGGAGGACGCGGCAGCCCCGCGGGAACCGGAGCCGACGCCGGAGCCGGAGCTAGAACCGGAACCGGAGCCAGAGCCCGAGCCGGAACCGGAGCCCGAGCCGGAGCCGGAGCCGGAGCCGGACAGGTCGTATCCCGAGAGGTCGGCGCCGAGGCCGGTGAGCCACTCCAGGCCGGGCGCGGTGAGGGCGAAGCCCGCGTCCTGGCTCAGCAGCCCGCGCCCGGTCATCGCGTCGGTGATCGCGACCCCGAGCCGTCCGGCCAGGTGGTCGTAGCAGGTGCGGCCCCTGGCCAGCGCCTGGCCCGCGGAGTGGGCGCGCAGCCCGCCGCCGGCCGGCTTCGCCGGGGCGACGTGGGCCGCCAGGTCCTCGATCATGCGCGCGGTGTCGGGGTCGGCGAGCCGGACGTAGCGGTGCCTGCCCTGCCGCTCCCGCACCAGCAGGCCGCCGTCGACGAGCCGGGTGAGGTGCTCGCTGATGGTCGACGGCGCGACCCCGCAGTGCCGGGCGAGTTCGCCGGACGTCCAGGCGCGGCGGTCGAGCAAGGCCAGGCAGACGGAGGCGCGGGTCTCGTCGGCGAGCAGCGCGGCCAGGGCCGCCAGGGTGGTGGGTGTGCGCGGACCGGTCATGGGGCCCATCATCGCCCCGCGACACTTCGGCGGGCACCGAAGTGTCCGGCCCCTACTTTTCCGGCATGGACATCATGAAAGCGCGACGGGGACAGGGCCGGGGACAGCTCGGGGGCGGGCAGCGGTGGTGGGACGCGCTCGTGCTGCTCGCCGTCATCTGGGGCAGCAGCTTCCTGCTGATGAAGGTGGGCGTGGGCGTCCTGCCGCCCGCCTACGTGACGCTGGTGCGGCTGGCCGTCGGCGCCGTGACGCTGCTGGTGTGGCTGCGGGCCACCGGGGCCCGGCTGCCGCGCGGCGCCAGGGTGTGGGGCCACCTGGCGGTCACCGGGGCGCTGGTGAACGTCGCGCCGTTCACGCTCTTCGCCTGGGGCGAGCAGCGGGTCTCCTCGGTCGTCGCCGGGATCTTCAACGCCGCGACGCCGCTGCTGACGATGGTGGTGGTCTCCGTGGCCCTGCCCGGGGAACGGCCGGGGGCGCGCCGGCTGCTGGGGATGCCGATCGGCTTCGCGGGCGTCCTGGTGGTCCTCGGGGTGTGGCGCGGCGCCGACGGTTCGGACCTGGCGGGCCAGCTGGCCTGCCTCGCGGCGGCCGGCTGCTACGCCGTGGGCTTCCCCTACGCGCAGCGCTTCCTGGCCGGGCGCCCCGAGTCCACCGTCTCGCTCTCCGCCGCCCAGGTCGTGGTGGCGACGGCGGAGGCCGCCGTCCTGGCGCCGCTCGTCTCCGGCGGGCTGCCGTCCACCGGCCCCGACGGATGGTCGCCGTCCGCCGTCGTCGCCCTGCTGCTGCTCGGCGTGCTGGGCACGGGCGTGGCGTACCTGCTCAACTACCGCGTCATCCGCCGCGCGGGAGCGGTGGCCGCGTCCACCGTCACGTACCTGATGCCGCTGGTCGCGGTGGTGGCCGGGGCGGTGCTGCTCGGTGAGGGCATGACGTGGAACCAGCCGGTGGGGGCGCTCGTCGTGCTGCTCGGCGTGGCCGTGGGGCGGCGGGGCACGCCGAGCGGGGCGGCGGCGCCGGGGGGCGGCGGCACGTCCCCGCACCTCCGCCCCGCCGCCACCGCGTCCGGCCGCTGAGCCGTGGGCGCTACCGGTGCCACCGGTGCTGTCGGAGCCCCGGCCGCGTCCCGGCGGCAGGCCTGCCGCTCAGTCCGCGATCACGTCGATGAGAACCTTGCCGACCGCGTTGTGCTCCACCGCCGCGTGGGCGTCGCCCGTCTTCTCCAGCGGGAAGCGGTGCAGCGGCAGTCCTGCGGCCTCGCCGACGCGCAGCGCGCCGGCGGCGACGGCGGCCGACACGTCGGCGACGGCGTTCGCCTTCGCCCGCTCGGGGACGGTGTAGACGAGGACGCCCTGCCAGCGCAGGTTGGGCACCATCGCCTGGCGGATCGGGACGGTGATCTCGTCGCCGCCGTTGTTGGCGTAGAACGCGACGACCGCGTTCGGCGCGGCGACGGCGTGGTCGATGGGGGCGTTCACGGCGGGGGCGACCTCGACGATGATGTCGACGCCCTCCGGCACCAGGGACCGGATCGTCGCCGCGGCGTCCTGGGCGCGGTAGTCGACGACGTGGTGCGCGCCCGCGGCGCGGGCGAGTCCGGCCTTCTCCGGGCTGCTGACCGTCGTCACCACCGTGGCGCCGGCCCAGCGCGCCAGCTGGATCGCCGCGTTGCCGACCGCGCCCGCGCCGCCCGCGACCAGCACCGTGCGGCCGTCGAGGGAGCCGGGGGCGAGGCGGTCGGGGCCGCCGTCCGCGACCGTGAGGGTGCGGTGCGCGGTCAGCGCCGGGATGCCGAGGCTCGCACCGAGGTCGAACGACGCCTCGTCGGGCAGCGGCACCGCCTGCCGTTCGGGGAGCACCACGTACTCCTGGGCGGTGCCGTCGGCGCGCTGCCAGGCCGCCTCCCAGATCCACACCCGCTGCCCGACGCGCTCGGGCGCGACGCCCTCGCCGACCGCGTCGATCACCCCCGCGCCGTCCTGGTTCGGCACCTGCTCGGCGCCGCCGCCCGGGCCTCCGGTGGCGCCCTGGCGCGACTTCCAGTCCGTGGGGTTGACGCCCGAGACGTGCACCCTGACCCGGACCTCCCCCGGTCCGGGCGCCGGGATCGGCCGCTCGGTCAGGGACAGGACGTCCGGGCCGCCGGTGGTGGTGTGAACGATTGCCTTCATTGCCGTCATACCCCGGTACAAGTCACGGGGCCTGCGGCTTCTTCCCGCGACCCGGCCGAGACCCGGCCGCCGGGGGCGGATTCCGGCCATCCGCTTGATCCGCCGACCGCGAACGGCCGGGGTTTCCGGGCCCCGGCGAGTGATCCTGGCCGAAGATCCCGTCAGGAAGATCCCGTCGAGGCGATCCCGGCGGGACGATCCTGCGGGGCGATCCCGATCCCGTTCCGATCCCGTCGAGGGGTCGCTGGGAACCGAGCGAAGAGCGAAGAAGGATGCACGATGACCGTCGAATACATCCGCTACCGCATCACCGATCCCGGGCGCCGTCCCGAATTCGAGAAGGCCTACGCGACCGCCGCCGAGCAGTTGGAGCTCGCGCCGCAGTGTCTGGGCTACGAGCTCACGCACGGCGTCGAGGAGCCGGACCGCTACATCCTGCGCATCGACTGGACGTCGGTGGAGGAGCACGAGCAGGGCTTCCGCGGCGGGCCGCAGTTCCCGCCGTTCCTGGCCGCGATCCGCCCGTACATCGGCGACATCGAGGAGATGAAGCACTACGAGCGCACCTCCGTGGTCTCCGGGGACCGGGCATGAGCGCCGGCACGGCCGCACCGGGCGGCCCGGACGAGGCGGCGGAGCGCGGCAGTTTCTATGAGGCGGTGGGCGGGATCGACGGCCTGCGCCGGCTGACCGAGTCCTTCTACGTGGTGGTCCGCGCCGACCCGCTGCTCGCGCCGGTCTTCGCGCGCTTCACCCCGACGCACGTGGAGCACGTCGCGGTGTGGATGTCCGAGGTCTTCGGCGGGCCCGCCGGCTACACCGCCGAACTGGGCGGCCACCCCGGGCTGATCCGCAACCATCTGGGGCTGTCCATCACGGAGGAACAGCGGGCGCGCTGGGCCGAGTTGATGATCGCCACGGCCGCGAAGGAACTGCCCGACGACGAGCTGCTGCAGCGGCGCTTCGCCGAGTACATCGAGTGGGGGACGCGGATCGCGCGGTCGGTCTCGCAGCCGGGCGTCGAACCGGGCAGCCCGGGCCCGGTGCCGCAGTGGGGCTGGAACGGGCTGGTCTGACGGCTGCCGGTACCGGTGCCCGCCGCGCGCCGGCTACGGGAGCACCACCGCGAGGTCGTCGGCCCCGGGCTCCGGCAGGCCGACGGCTCCCGCGCCCGGGGTGATGCGGGGCCGCCGCGGCGAGCGGTCGCCGGCCGCGCCGCCGTGCCCGCGGTGGATCAGCAGTCCATGGACGGGGTCGGGTGCGGCGTCGAGCGCGGCCACCGTGCCGGGCAGCGCGCGCCAGGACTCCCACTGGTGTTCCTCGCGGAAGCGGACCTCGAACACGACGCCCCAGGAGTGGGCGTACCACTCCCAGCTCAACGCGCCGTTGGTGACCGCCGATTCGATGAGCGACTCCGCGTGGGCGTCGCGCCACCGCGCGGCGGTGTTCCTGGCGTTGAGGATCTCGATCGACCACCAGTCCGCAGCCATGCTCCGACGATAGACACGCGGGAGACGGAGGGCTAGGGCCGGGCGGGTGCCGGGGTGGGGTCGGCGGGGGGCCGGGCGGGTCGGAACAACCCGTCCGGCGCCCCCGCCCGGCTCAGCTCTTGCCGAGCGCGTCCTCCACCGAGGCCAGCGTCTGCGTGACGCGCAGCGCGAAGCGCGCGTCGCAGGCGTGGGGTTCCCCGGTGCGGGCCGCGGTGATCAGGGCGTCGACGGCATTCCGCAGCGCCTCCACCGCGCCCTCGCCGGCTTCCGGAGCCGTCACCACACCGCGCTCGCCGCGCAGTTCGACGGTGACTCCGGCGGCCGGTTCCGGTGCCGTCAGGCTGAGGGTGGCGGTGCTGGCCGCCCCGCCCGCGTGGCGCAGCACCACGTGGACCGTGTCGCCGCTGCCGCGGACGGCCGCGACGTCGGTGACGTCGCCGAATACCGGCAGGAGCACCGACAGGGCGTGCGGCCCCACGTCCCACAGGCCGCCCTTCTCGCGGCGCCACGGGGAGGCCGCGAACGGGCTGTCGCCGCCGGCGAAGACCGAGCCGAGCCAGTCGGCGCGGCCGGTGAACCAGCCGCCCGCGGCGGCTTGCTCGTCGATCCACTTCCCCGTCGTCCGGTCGAAGCGGGTGGTGAAGAAGACGACCGACGCGACCCCGGCCGCCTCCGCGGCCTCGACGACCGCGCGGGCCTCGCCGACGGTCGCCGCGAGCGGCTTGTCGAGCAGCAGGTGGCGGCCGGCCGCGGCGGCGCGGGCGGCCAGCGGCGCCTGGACGTCCGGCGGCAGCGCGATCGCCACCGCGTCCACGTCCGCGATCAGGGCGTCCACGTCGTCGTAGGCGCGGGTGCCGAAGCGGGCCGCGAGTGCGGCCGCCGCCTCGGGCCTGCGGCCCCACACGCCGGTGAACTCGACGTCGGGGTGGCCGCTCAGGGCGGGCGCGTGGGCGATCTCGGCCCAGGGGCCGGTGCCCAGCAGTCCTACGCGGAACGTCATGAGGTGTGCCGCACGTAGCTGGCGCGGTCGAGGTCACGGATCTCGACGGAGGTGTGGACGGTCAGGCCGGGCGTCTCGGCGGTGTGCTCGCGGGCGAGCGCGAGGACGCCGGAGCTCAGCTCCTGCTTGGTCTCCGGCGTGCGGCCGTCCAGCAGCGCCACCTGGATGTGGATCATCGCCTCGCCGGGCCCGCCGTCCGAGATGACGATCTCGTCCAGTGGACGGAACCGGGTCTTGCAGCCGGACACCTGCGCGTCCGCGATCTTGGCGACGAGGGGGTGCAGGGCCTGTGCGAAGCCCTGGCGGTCGAAGGTGTCGGTGAGGGTGGCGGAGTAGTCCACGGCTATGTGCGGCATGTCCGCAGCGTACTCAGTGATGATGGACCGATGCCCCTCTTCGATCGCTCCGCCGATCTCCTCCGACGCGGACCCGGAGCCGTGCGCAGGACGCCCTGGGCGGCCTCGGCCTATGTCACCGCCGTGCAGTCCGGGGCGTACGCGCTGCGCCCGTTGCCGGAGCCGGACCGCGAGGCGGTGCTGCGCGCGCACTCCACCAATGTCGACAACCTGCGGGCCGGTCGCTGGCACACCCTCCTGACCAGTGCTTTTCTGGTCGATCGGCCGATAGATCCGGCGTATGGGGCGATACTGCTCGGCATTCTCGGCAGCGCCGAGACCGTCTGGGGGCCGCGCCGGACGGCCGCGGTGTTCGCATTCGGCCATCTCGGGGCGAGCCTGTTGGTATACGGCGGGCTGCGCGCGGCGGACCCCGCGGAGGAGACCAGGTCAGCGGTGGACGTCGGCGCCAGCTACGGCCTGAACGCGGTGGTCGGGGCCGCCGCGATCTCGCTCCCGAACCGCACCGCACGGGCAGTGGCCGCGGCGGCCGTGCTGGCGCTCGCCGTGCCACCCCTGGTGCGCAAGGGGCGCACGTTCACGGACGCCGGACATCTGGCGGCTCTGCTGCTCGGTCTGGGCGCAGGTCACGGCGGTGCGTTCACACGGGGTTAACACAAGGGACACAGCCGGGAAAAACGTTCTTGCCATGCTGCCAGCGGCTCGATCAACGGCGCTCGGCCAAGACCCCTCGTTCAGTGCACTACCGCACCCGCGAAGACAGTGGCTTGTTAAGGATGGCGCCCCGTGACCTACAAGGCTGAGTACATCTGGATCGACGGCACCTCGCCGACCGCCAAGCTTCGCTCCAAGACGAGGATCCTGGCCGACGGCGCCGAGCTCCCCACCTGGGGCTTCGACGGTTCCAGCACCAACCAGGCCGTGGGTCACGCGTCGGACCGCGTGCTCAAGCCGGTGTTCTCCTGCCCGGACCCGATCCGCGGCGGCGGCGATGTACTCGTCATGTGCGAGGTGCTCAACACCGACATGACGCCGCACGAGACCAACACCCGTGCGCTGCTCCGCCCGATCGCCGAGCAGTTCGCCGCTCAGGAGTCGATCTTCGGCATCGAGCAGGAGTACACCTTCTTCGACGGCTCCCGGCCGCTCGGCTTCCCCGTGGGCGGGTTCCCGGCCGCGCAGGGCGGCTACTACTGCGGCGTCGGCTCGGACGAGATCTTCGGCCGCGACATCGTCGAGAAGCACCTGGAGAACTGCCTCGCCGCGGGCCTCGCGATCTCCGGCATCAACGCCGAGGTCATGCCCGGCCAGTGGGAGTTCCAGGTCGGCCCGGTCTCGCCGCTTGAGGTCTCCGACCAGCTGTGGATCGCGCGCTGGCTGCTGTACCGCACCGCCGAGGACTTCAACGTCTCCGCCACCCTCGACCCGAAGCCGGTCAAGGGCGACTGGAACGGCGCGGGCGCGCACACCAACTTCTCCACCAAGGCCATGCGCGAGGGCTACGACGCGATCATCACCGCGTGCGAGTCCCTGGGCGAGGGCAGCAAGCCGCTCGACCACGTCAAGAACTACGGCGCCGGCATCGACGAGCGCCTGACCGGTCTGCACGAGACCGCCCCGTGGAACGAGTACAGCTACGGCGTCTCCGACCGCGGCGCCTCGGTCCGCATCCCGTGGCAGGTCGAGGTCGAGCAGAAGGGCTACATCGAGGACCGGCGTCCGAACGCGAACGTCGACCCGTACGTCGTGACCCGCCTGATCGTCGAGACCTGCTGCACCGCCCTGGAGAAGGCCGGACAGGTCTGATCCGCACGCGGCAACCAGCAGGACCCAGCGGTGAACGGCTGAGGGGCCCGTCGAGTCGACGGGCCCCTCGGGCGTTGCCGCCGCAGGTCGGCGGACGCGCTGTCAGCGGATGGTGAAGACCGTTTCCGACGCGTACGCGTCCCGGGCGGCGGGTGGGGCCGGGACCGCGCCCTCGCCGTGCGAGACCTTCGGCAGCCAGCGCAGCCAGCGCGGCAGGTACCAGTTGCGCTCGCCGAGCAGGACCATCACCGACGGGAGCAGCAGGACCCGCACCACGGTCGCGTCCAGGAAGACCGCCACGGCCAGGCCGACGCCCATCTGCTTCATGTCCTGCATCGACAGGGTGGCGAAGACCGCGAAGACGGCGACCATGATCGCGGCGGCGCTGGTGACCGCGCCCGCCGTGGAGCGCACCCCCTCGCGCACCGCCTCGGTGGTGCTCCTCCCCCGCTCCCGCGCCTCCTGGATCCGCGACACGACGAACACGTGGTAGTCCATCGACAGGCCGAACAGGACCACCAGGACGAACAGCGGCATCCACCCCTCGATCGCGCCGACCGACTCCGTGCCGACCAGGGACGCGCCCCAGCCGTGCTGGAAGACCGCGGTCATGACACCGAACGCGGCGCCCACGGAGAGCAGGTTGAGGAGGATGGAGGTGACCGCGACCGTCACCGAGCGGAAGCTGAACAGCATCAGCAGGAACGTCACGGCCGTGATGAAGGCGAAGACCGGGACGATGCCGCGCTTCAGCTGGGCGTTGAAGTCGACGGAGCCGGCCAGCTCGCCGGTGACGTAGGCGTGTTCGGCGACCGGGCCGAGCGTGCTCGGCACCAGGTCGTCGCGCAGGGTGGCCAGGGCGTGCTTCGAGGCGGCGTCGCTGCCGTTCCCCGCGAGCGGCACCTCGATCACGGCGATGTCCTGCGCCGCGTGGACCGCCGTGGTGACGCCCTTGCCGAACTCGTCCGACGCGGCGGCCCTCGCCGTGAAGCCGGCGATCGCGGCCCGGACGCCGGGCGCCTCGATGTCCTGGGCCTGCACGACGATCCGAGCCGGCGCGGGACCGCCGGGGAAGGCCGTGGTGATCTGCTCGAACGCGGTGCGCAGCGGGGCGTCCGCCGGGACCTGCCTGTCCATTCCGAGCGACTCGGTGTGCATGCCCAGCGCGGGGACGGCCAGCGCCAGCAGCACCCCGGCGCCCAGCACCGCGAAGGTCCTGGGAGCGGCGATGACCGGCCTCAGCACGGCGCCGGAGACGCGGCCCGCCGGGCGGCGGGCGCGCTTGCCGCGGCCGAAGCGCGGCAGCCGGCCGCGGTCCACCCGGTCACCGAGGAGCGACAGCAGGGCGGGCAGGACCGTGACCGAGCCGAGCATCGCGGTGAGCACGACGAGGATCGTCGCCATCGCGAAGCCCTTGAAGAGCAGCAGGCCGGACAGGAACATGCCCGCCATCGCGACCATGACCGTCAGCCCCGAGACGAGTACCGCCCGGCCGCTGGTGGCCGCGGCGATCCGCAGCGCGGTCTCCGCGTCGTGCCCGGCAGCCCGCTCGTCCCGCTCGCGGCGCAGGTAGAACAGGCAGTAGTCGACGCCGACGGCCAGGCCCATCAGCAGCATGACGGAGCCGGTGGACTCGAAGATGTGCAGTTTGTGGCTGCCGAGCGCCAGCAGGCCGCTCGCCCCGATGAACGCGGTGACGGCGAGTCCGACCGGGAGCAGGGCGGCGACCAGGGCGCCGAAGGCGATCAGGAGAATGCCCAGCGCCAGCGGCACGGCCGTCCACTCGGCCTTCGCGAAGTCCTTAGTGATCATGTCGCCGAGCCACTTGCCGGCGCTGGCGTCCCCGAACTCGTCGATCAGCACGTCCTGGTGGCCGTCGCGCACCTTCTGCACCGCGTCGAGCACCGGCTGGACGCGGTCACCCGCGTCCTCCGCCCTGCCCTTCATCTCGAAGCGGATCAGCGCGGAGCGGTTGTCCCGCGAGGGCAGCGCGGCCTGCACGGCGCCGACCTCGCCGGTGGCGCCGACGCCCTCGGCGACCGCCTTCGCCGCCGCCTTCCACTGCCCCGGCCCCTGGGAGCGGACCAGGACCATCTCGCCGGCCGGGTGTTCGAGTCCGTGCTCGGACAGGATCCGGTCCGCGGCGGCCGAGTCGCCCGCGCCGTTCTCGTACGTCTTCATCTCCGTCGTACCGACCATGCCGCCGATGGCCGAGGCCACCACCACGAACAGCAGCCAGCCGATGATCGCCGTTCTGCGGTGGCCCGCGCTCCACGCGCCGAGCCGTGCCGCGAGGCTGTCCTTCATCCCGTCACTCCCCCAAGGTTCCCGTAGGTTTCTCCGACCCCCTGAAGGTAGGAATCCGCGGCCGCCGGCCCCAGCCGTCCAGACCCCCGGCCCGGATGGTGGTGCCAGGTACACCATGCCGGGGGGTCACCCCCAGTGACCTGCGCGGACGTCGTCGGCAGACTGGGTGGTGCCAGGATGGCGACGCATACGGCGACGCCTGGCGGCGACCGAACGGGGAGGGGCGGGCATGAACATCCGCAACGCGGGACTCGCAGGGGTGAGGGCGCTCGCCCTGGCGGTGCTGGGCCTGGCCGAGTCGATCGTCCTGTTCGTGTTCTCCGTACTGTCGATCGCCTTCGTCGTGCTCGGCATCGGGATCTTCACCACGCCGCTGGTGCTCGGCGGGGTGCGGGCCGCGGCCGACCACCGCCGGGGGCTGGCGCTGCGCTGGTCCGGCGTCGAGATAGCCCGGCCCTACCGCCCCGCGCCGAAGTTCGTGCCCGGGCCAGCCGGCCGGGTGCAGCGCCTGCAGTGGCTCCTCAAGGACCCCGCCACCTGGCGTGACCTGCAATGGCTGCTGGTCGACATGACGGCGGGCACGATCCTCGCGTTCCTCATCGCCGGACTGTTCACGGAGGGCGTCTTCGGCTGGTTGCTCGCCGCTTCCCTGTGGCGGCCGATCGTGTCGGCGGGCGGCACGTACTGGTACGCGTTCATCCCGGTGCACAACCAGACGACGGCCGTGCTGGCGGCCCTCCTCGGCACCGTCTGGATCCTGCTCGGAGTGCGCTACGCCCCGGCGCTGCTGCACCGGCACGCCCTGCTCACCCGGGTGTTCCTCGCTCCCACCCCGGCGGCGGCGGAGGAGGCGCTGAAGCGGCGGGTGGCCCGGCTGGCGGAGACCCGTTCCGACGCGGTCGACAGCTCCGCCGCCGAGCTGCGGCGCATCGAACGGGACCTGCACGACGGGGCGCAGGCCCGGCTCGTCGCCATGGGCATGAACCTCGGACTCGTCGAGCGCCTCATCGAGCAGGACCCGGAGAAGGCCCGGAAGATCCTCTCCGAGGCCCGGCAGTCCTCCGCCGACGCCCTCACCGAACTGCGCGACCTGGTGCGCGGCATCCACCCGCCGGTCCTCGCGGAGCGCGGACTCGGCGACGCCGTGCGGGCGTTGGCGCTGCGCGGGGTGATCCCGGCGGACGTCGAGGTCGACCTGCCGGGCCGCTTCGAGGCGCCGGTGGAGTCCGCGGCCTACTTCACCGTCTCCGAGCTGCTCACCAACGCCGCCAAGCACGCGGACGCCGGGCGCGTCTGGATCGACCTGCGGTACGAGGACGGCATGCTGCGCGTCTCGGTCACCGACGACGGCACCGGCGGCGCCGACCCCGCGCGCGGCACCGGGCTGCGGGGCGTCGAACGGCGGCTGGGCGCGTTCGACGGCGTGCTGGCGGTGAACAGCCCGGTGGGCGGCCCGACGATGGTGACGATGGAACTTCCGTGTGCGCCGGTCGCGCCGGGGATCCCGGATGCTCCGGCGGACGGGGAGGGGCGGAGGGCCGGGACGGCCTGAACGGGAGCGACGGCCCGGGGCGGGTCAGGGACCGGCCCGGCTCGCTCGGTTCACCGACCGTTCCGGAAGGGGCCCGGGCCCGGTCAGGTGCCCGGCCGGTCGCCGCATCGGTCCGCCGTGCGATCCGCGCTCAGATCGCCGCACCTGGCCCGGCGCCAGGCGCGGCGCAGCCGGTCGAGCTCGGCCAGCTCCGCCCGCGTCCAGGCGCTGCCGGACCGCGACCGGACGAAGCGGCGGATCGCCTCGTTCGCCGCGGAGGCCGGGCTCTGGTCGGAGGCGGGCGAAGGAGCGGACATGCCCCTCACTGTGGACCGGCGGTGTGACAGGCGTGTGAGCCCGGCTTAAGAGCCGGATGAAGATTCACTGTCGTCCGCCTGTCGCGCGTGGGGCTGGTGAGGCCGGTGTGACGAGACCGGCCGTTCAGGTCCCGTTGTCGGTGGCGGCCGCTACGGTGAGCGGTATCCCATCAGCGCTGGCTGCGCCGGGAGGGCCCCGCCGACAGCGCGGCGGGGCCCAGCACCGCCCCACCCCGCTCCCGCCCACCATGGAGTCACCGTGCGCGTCGTCCTCGCCGAAGACTTGTTCCTGCTGCGCGACGGACTGGTCAGGCTGCTGGAGGCGTACGACTTCGAGATCGCCGCAGCGGTCGACAACGGGCCGGAACTGCAGCGCGCCCTGGTGGAGTTGCGGCCGGACGTGGCGGTGGTGGACGTGCGGCTGCCGCCGTCGTTCACCGACGAGGGACTGCAGGCGGCGCTGTACGCCCGGCGCGAGATCCCCGGCCTCCCGGTGCTCGTGCTCTCCCAGCATGTGGAGCAGCTGTACGCGCGGGAGTTGCTGGCCGACGGCAGCGGCGGGGTCGGCTACCTGCTCAAGGACCGGGTGTTCGACGCGGACCAGTTCGTCGACGCGGTGCGGCGGGTGGCCGGTGGCGGTACGGCGATGGACCCGCAGGTGATCTCGCAGCTGCTGGCCCGCAATGTGCGCAACGAGCCGCTGGGCCAACTGACGCCCCGCGAGAGCGAGGTGATGGCCCTGATGGCCGAGGGCCGGTCCAATGTCGCGATCGCGGAGCGGCTGGTGGTGACGGAGCGGGCCGTCGCCAAGCACACGTCCAACATCTTCGCCAAGCTCGACCTGCCGCTGTCCGACGACGACAACCGCCGGGTGCTGGCCGTGCTCGCCTACCTGGACCGCTCCTGACCGTCCGCCCCGCGCGCCGGGGCACGGACCGCCGCACCGGCCACCGGGCCGACCGCCGCGCGGCCGGGAGCGTCAGTCCGCCCGGCGGACCGCGAACATGAAGCAGCCGTACTCGACGGCCCGGACGTGCACCAGCGCGATCTCCGGGTCGGCGAACATCTCCGCCAGCTCCGCGTCCGCGGCGCCCGCCGCCACCTCGTCGTCGGTGAGCCGGACCTGCCGCCCGCCCAGGATGCGGCCGTCGGCGCTGTAGGCGCGGAAGACCCGTTCGGCGCCGTGCATCGCCGCCGGGTAGCCGGCGGCGGACGGCGGGCCGGGGCAGCCGGCGGCGTCCGCGTGCACGAAGACCGGTCCCAGCTCCACGTACGGGCCCGGGTCCGCGCCGGTCTCCGCCGCCCAGTGGCGCAGGGGGGCGTAGGAGAGCAGCGCGATCCGGTCGCCGGGCGCCGCGTGCCGCAGGCAGCAGCGCAGTGGGGCGCCGCCCTCCAGGTCGGTGCTCAGCTCGGGCGCCCGGCCCGCGTCGTCGGTGACACGCAGGCGGTCGAGCAGGGCCGGGTCGATGGCCCGGGTGCGGAAAGCGGTGGTCCGGGTACGCGATGGGGTGATCTGTTCCGTGGTCGTCATGGGTCAACGATCGCCCGGGGAGCGGCCGGGGTCCGGCGGGAATCGGACCTCGCGCTGGAGGGGCGCCACGCCGCCCTGCGCAGGGCCGACGTGCGTCGCGCGGGCTCCGGCGGAGAGGAATAATGCGGGGTCCGGGGTGCCCGCCGGACGGGCCGCCCCGGGCCGCCAAGGGCCGGGCGGGCGGCAGCGCCTTGAGTGACCATCGCACCAATCACTCGTTTGACGCCGTGTGGACACATCGGAAGCGAAAGTTCTGCACTCTTTCGGGGGGCACCCCCTGACCACCCAGGCATGTCCCGGGCCCAACTCCCGTGCTGCGCAAGGGGGTGAGGGCCGGTGAAGAGCCCGGCGAACCGCCCGGCGCGGGGTGCCGAGCCCCCCGAGCCCGGACCCGTGGAGGTCGAGGACGCCGAGGCCTCGATCGTCGAGAACTACCCGCACCTCGTGCGGCTGGCGTACCTGACGCTGCCGGCCGCCCTCGGCAAGCACCGCAGGGTGCTGACCGCGCACGCCCTCGTCCAGCGGGCCCTGCCGCGCGGGCGGCGCACCCCCGATCCGGTCGCCGCCGACACGGGCGGCCCGCGCGGTGGTCCGCCCGATCCGGCGTACTCGCTGGTGCGCCAGGAGGTGCTGCGCGGGGCGGTCGCGCACGATCCGGCGGAGGGGTGGCGCCGGCGGGTCGTCGAGGCCCGCGACCGGCTGCCGCTGCCGTACGTGTGGGGCCTGCGGTTGCACCCCAAGGCGGGCGGCACGGACGAGCTGGCGCTGGACCGCACGCTCTCCGGGCTCGGCAGCCCCGCGCGGGCCGCGTTCGCGCTGAGCGCGCTGGAGGGGCTCGGCGAGCGCGAGGTCCGCAAGGTGCTGGCC
Organism: Streptomyces sp. NPDC006733; assembly: GCF_040636125.1. Classification (NCBI taxonomy): domain Bacteria; kingdom Bacillati; phylum Actinomycetota; class Actinomycetes; order Kitasatosporales; family Streptomycetaceae; genus Streptomyces; species Streptomyces sp. NPDC006733. Next base: position 58,708 of record NZ_JBEYJD010000007.1, read on the forward strand.
GCGGCGGGCGTCGCCGACCCGCGGGCCGCCGTCGCCGAGGCCGCGGCGGCGAGCGCCGAGGGCAGCGAGGGCGCCGGGGCGGTCCGGGTACTGCTGGGCGGGGGCGAGTTCGACCCGTGCACGGTGCAGGCGCGCCCCACCGACCTGCTGCGCCGCCGCCAGCACCTGCGGGCCGCGGGCGCCGCGGCCGCGGCGGCGGCGGTCGCCGCGCTGCTGCTGCCGCTGACCGGCACGGGCGGCGGCGACCCCGAGTCGTACGCGGGCGGTGCGTACACCGACGGCGCCCCCGCCGGGTCCGGCAGCCCGCTGGAGACGTCCGCGCTGGTGCGTACCGACGCGGCCCTGTGGGAGCACACGTCGCGGATGGACTTCACCGCCTGGCCCGCCCGGGGCGACCGGAAGGACGACACCGCGCTGCTGCGCCGCGCGCTCGCCGTGTGGTCGTACCCGGGGGAACGCGTGCAGGTCTCGGCGACCCCCGGCACCTCGCGCGGGCTGCCCGCCCAGCCGCCGCAGCTGCTGTACGCGGGCGACGTGGGCGAGGCGTCCGTGGTCCTGCTCTACGACGGGATGCGGATCGTGCGCTACGCGGAGCCGCAGGACGGCAAGGGCTTCGCGGCGCTGGACTTCGCGCGGGTGGACGACGCGGACGTCACCACCGGCGCGGCCGTCGTCGTCGGCCGCGTCGACGGCAACACCCGCTTCCTGACCGCCCCCTGGGTCGACGAGACGCAGACCCGCGACCTGCTGCGGCCCAACCAGCCGGGACAGCCGCTGCGCGTCGCGGCCGACGGGGTCACCGACCCCGTGCGCACCCCTGGTGCGGGCGCTCCGGCGGGCCAGTGCGGGACGGCGTGGCCGGTGCTCCAGTTCCGCTCCTCGGCGAAGATCGTGGAGCAGCACTCGTTCCTGCTGACCGATCTGGGCGACCTGACCCCCGTCCACCTGACCTACACCCCGCCGCCGGGCGGCTCGCCCGCCCCGGCGCGGCAGCCGCGCGAGGCCACCGGGACGCAGGCCCTGCTGAACTGGGCGCACAGCGCGTGCCGGCTCGGGGCGCTGCGCGGGCAGGGCGTCCGGGCCGTCAACAACTGGGAGTTCGCCGCGCAGCGGCTGCCCGAGGGCGGCGCCGCCGCGTCCTGGGTGTGCACGCGCACGGACACCTGGCGCGGGTCCGGTACCGCGATGGTGCAGTTCCTGCCGCCGGGCTCGTCGCCGACCGCCCTCGCCTCGGTGGCCGCCGAGGCCCAGGACACCAACGCCTGCAGCCGGTTCGGCCAGCACGTACTGGCCGGCGTCATGTGGAAGTCCCCGGCCGGTCACTGGTTCCTGCTCGCGGCGGGCAGCCGCGACGTCACCAAGGTCTCGGCCACCGGCGGCGTCCGCGCCAGCGCGGACGGCCCGCTGCTCGCGGTCCGCGTGGAGCGCGGCGCGAACGCCAAGCTGACGGCCCGGCTGACGACCGGAAAGACGCTGGAATCGCTGGGGTAGCGGCAGGGCGGAGGTCAGGCGCCGGGAACGCGCAGGAGCATCGTCACGTGGTCGTCCGCGCGGCCGTCCTCGACCCAGCCCTGGCGGGCGTAGAAGGCGCGGGCGCGCCGGTTGGGCTCGAAGACGTCCAGCCGGGCCGCGGTGACGGCTGCCTCCTGCCAGGCCGTGACGCAGGCGGCGTGCAGGACGCTGCCGAGCCCCGCCCGCCAGTGGTCCGGGTCGACGTGGAACTGGAAGAGCTTCTCCTCGCCGGGCCGGAACCCGAGCACCGCGAAGGCCACGATCCGGTCCTCGCGCACCGCGCAGAGCACCCGGCGGTCGGCCGACCCGATGGCCCGCCCGGTGCCGGCCCGGCAGCGGGCCAGCTCGTCGGGGCCGTTGTACTCCTCCTCGGGCAGGTGCCCCGCGTAGTACGTGGCACGCGCCCTGCGGTGCACGTCGGCGATGTCGTCCAGGTCGTCGGGGTGGGCGTCACGGACCGTGACGGAGGTGGCGTTCATGATCCCCTGGACGCCGTCGCGGGGGCGCCCGGTTCCGGGCCGGGGGCGCGGGCGACAATGGCGGCCATGAACGATCTCCACCGCGACGACATCACCTTCCGGCAGGCCACCGAGGCCGACGTGCCCACCCTCGTCGCCCTGTACGACGGCGCCGCGCACTGGATGCGGGAGCACGGCATCGACCAGTGGGTGCCCGGCCAGAAGGGCGCGGACCACTTCCTGCTGCGCATGAAGGAGGGCGAGGTCTGGCTCGCCGACGCCGGCGGCGTCCCGGTCGGCGGCTGGGAGCTGTGGTGGGACGACGAGCCCGCCTGGGGCCCGCAGCCCCCGATCGCGGGCTACATCCACCGCCTGATGACCGACCGCGCCACCGCCCCGCGCGCCCTCGGCCGCGCGATGCTCGCCCGGGCCGAACACCGCATCACCGCCACCGGCCGCACCCTCAGCCGCCTGGACTGCGTCTCCACCAACCCCCGCCTGCGCACGTACTACGAGTCGGCCGGCTACACGGTGACCGGCGAACAGCCCCACAAGGACGGCGGCGGGGGCAGCAGGTACGCGGTGACGCTCCTGGAGAAGCGGCTCGTCAGCTGACCAGCTCGGACAGCATCGCCTCGAGCGGCCCCGCGTCCCCCAGGAAGCTCTTGATGGAGGCCTCCTGGTTGCGCGCGGGGTCCATCGCCGCCCACGACACCGGGTGCCCGGCGGCCGCGCAGAGCTGCCCGAGGAACGCGCGCTGCGCTCGGCCGTTGCCCTCGCGGAACGGATGCAGGGCGTTGATGTCCCCGTACAGCTCGGCGAGTCGCGGGACGAAGTCGGCACGGGACAGGCCCCGCAGATGATCGGCGGAACGCAGGCGGTCGAAGACCTCGTCCGCATACGACCGCAGGTGGATCACCGGGCAGAACGGGGTGTGCTTGGCGATGTCCACCGTGCGCAGTTCGCCCGCCCACGGATAGATGTCGCCGAAGATCGTCCGATGTAAGCGGCAGAGGTGCGCGAGGTCGTACGCGCCGGCCGGAGGATCGGCCGCGAGTGCGATGAGCCGGGCACGGGTGATGTCCGCCTCGGCCTGGTCCAGGAGGGTCGGATCGGTGATGCCCAGGTTGTTGCGCAGCACACCGTTCGGCAGCGCGTAGGGGTCGCTCATCCGGCTTGCCGGTCCGACGTGCCGCGGTAGCGCTCGAGGGCCCGGGCGACGATCTCGTCGGCGCTGAGGCCGCCCCGCACGTACGCCTCGACGTCCCGGTCGGACTCCGCCGAGGCCCGCAGGCCTTCCGCCTCGATGGAGCCGGTCGCGGACTCGGCCGCTTCGCGGCGCTGCTGCCGTCCGGTCAGAGCCTCGAACGCTGCGACGGAGAGCAGCACGCCCTGCGGTTTGCGGTGGGCGCCGATGAGGACGGGGTCGGCGTCGGCTCCGTCCTGCGAGAGCACTGTCAGTATCTGCGAGAGGTGGGCGCGGGCATCGCTGACGGTGACGACCTCGGGAACCTTCATCTGTCCATCCTACCCAGTTTCTGTCCAGAAATCTGTACAGGAACAAGACAGGGCCCGCCCCCCGGGTCGGGGGCGGGCCCTGTGGTGGTTGTCGTGGGCGGCCGGTGTCAGTGGGTCGTGTAGACGGCTACCGTGCGGGCCGGGACTGTGAAGGTGCCGGTGGGGCGGTCGTAGGACGCCTGCTTGACCGTGGGGTCGGAGCCGGCGGACTGGATCGGGTGGAGGGTGTAGGGCGTGCCCGCCAGGGCGGGCACCTTCTGGGTCTGGGTGGCGGGGGTGGCGTTGAAGACCACCAGCAGGGCGCCGAGGCGCATCGTGATGACGCCCGGGGTCTCGCCCTGGCCCGACAGCGGGAAGGAGAGCCGGTCCTGGACCTGGGCCGCGGAGGTCAGGGCGAAGGCCGGTTCTGTGGAGCGGATCCTCAGCAGGTCCTGGTAGGCCGCGGAGGCGCCGGTGATCTCGGCGCAGCCGGGGCGCAGGGCCGGGGAGGCCAGCAGCGGCTTGGCGAACGGCCACTTGGACTGGTTGTCCGCGGCCGGCGGGAGGCCGCGGCCGAAGCCGTTGCCGGTGGCGCAGTCCCAGTGGATGGCGTTGAACCAGTCACCGGAGTCGAAGGAGTTGCGGTCCAGGGACTTGGACCGCAGCAGATCGCTGCCCGCCTGGTAGAGCGCCGGGCCCTGCGAGAGCATGGCGGTCGATTCGGCGAGCACCTGCATCCGGGCCCGGTCGGCGGCCGTCGTGGCGGCCGGGAGCTTGAACGCCAGCGCGTCGTACAGCGCCTCGTTGTCGTGCGCGTCGACGTACGCGAGCGCGTCGCCCGGCGCCGCCGCGTATCCGGCGGGCTGGCCGTTGTAGTCGACCCCGGAGCCCTTGACCTCCTTGCCGGTGGAGTCGGTGAAGGTGAACGCGCTCAGGTTGCCCGACAGCCCGACCTTGATCAGGTCCTGGTAGTGCAGCAGCCGGGCCTTCTGCTCGGCCGGGGTGCCGTTGGCGGTCGAGGCGTTGGGGTCGGTGTAGAGGCCGGTGGCGAAGCCCTGCACGCCGGGGTCGGCGTCGAACGGGCTGCCGCCGCGTACCGCGTCCCGCGCCCGGTCGCTGAAGGTGGCGATGCCGGTTCCGGCCATGTTCGCCTGGGTGGCCTGCTCGAAGCGGGCGTTGTCGGCGACCTCGCCGAAGTTCCAGCCCTCGCCGTACATGATGATCTTCTTGCCGTCGACGCCGTCCCTGGCGGGCGTCAGCGCGTCCAGCGCCTTGCGCACGGCGAGGATGTTCGCCTTCGGGTGGTGGCCCATGAGGTCGAAGCGGAAGCCGTCGACCTTGTACTGCTTCGCCCAGGTGACGAGCGAGTCGACGACCAGCTTGCCCATCATCGCGTTCTCCGGCGCGGTGTTGGAGCAGCAGGTGGAGTTGGCGACGCTGCCGTCGGCGAGCAGCCGCTGGTAGTAGCCGGGGACGATCCTGTCGAGGACGGAGGTGTCGGCCTGGCCGGAGGCGGAGGTGTGGTTGTAGACCACGTCCATCACCACCCGCAGCCCGGCCCCGTTGATCCCCTGCACCATCTGCCGGAACTCGGTGGTGCGGCCGGTGCCGTTCGGGTCGGTGGCGTAGGAGCCCTCGGGGACCGTGTAGTGGTACGGGTCGTACCCCCAGTTGTAGGCGTCCTTGGCCGCGACCTTCGCCACGCACTCCTGCTGCTTCTCGGAGTCGGCGGGGAAGGACGCGAGGTCGCACGCCGGGACCGCCTGGTCGGCGGCCTTCTCCGGGACGGTCGCGAAGTCGAACGCGGGCAGCAGGTGCACGTAGTCCGTGCCGGCCTTCGCCAGCGCGCGCAGGTGCGTCATGCCGGCCGAGCCGGACGCGGTGAAGGCGGTGTACTTGCCGCGCTGCGCGGCCGGGACGGTGCTGTCCGCGACCGAGAAGTCACGGATGTGCAGCTCCTGGATCTGCGCCTGGTTCAGCGGCACCGCCGCCGGCTTCGCCTGCCGCTGCCAGCCCTTGGGGGCGAGCTTCGGGTCGGCGAGGTCCACCAGCAGGCTGCGCGCCGAGTCGGCGGTCAGCGCGACCGAGTACGGGTCGGTCACCAGGTTCGTGACCAGCTTCTGGACGCTCGGCGCCCAGACGGTCACCGCGTACCGGTACGGCTTGCCGGACCAGTCGCGGCCGCCGGTCACCGACCAGACGCCGCTGGCGGCGTCCCGCCGCATGGGTACGGTCCTGCCGTTGAGCTCCAGCGCCACGCGGTGCGCGGTGGGCGCCCACACCGACAGGGTGGGCCGGCCGTGGTCGAAGACCGGGCCGAGCGCCGCGCGCTGCGCCGTCGCGGCGTACAGGTCGTCGAGCACCCCTTGCGTCTGCACGCCGGTGGCGGCCAGCAGCGCGCCGTTCGCGGCGCGCTGGGTGGCGATGAGCTGGCCGCGCAGCGCGGCGCCGATCCGGTCGCGGTCGCGCGGGTCGACGGTGAAGGCCGCGTACTCCTTCAGCTGCGGGTACTTCGCCTTCTGGGCGGCGGTCAGGCCGCCCGCGACCTGCGACAGGCGCAGCCAGTGGCCCTCGTCGGACAGGGCGCCGTCCTTGACGGTGATGCCGCCGTCGGGGGCGTAGACGAGCTGCCGGCTGGCGGACGCGCTCGCGTCGGTGTGCCAGGCGACGGTGTACCGGTCGATCCACTGCGCCTGCGCCTTGGTCAGGTCCAGGTCGCCGCCCGCGCCCTTGGGCTGCGGGAGCAGGTACTTCGGGGTCGCGGCCAACAGCCACACCTCATGCCCGTTGGAGGCGAGGTCCAGGGACTGGTCGGAGGGCAGGTCCTTGGCGTCGCCGTTGTGGAGGATGTAGCTCAGTGACGTGGCGCCCGGGGCGAGCGGCACTTCGTACACCGCACCATAGGCGTCGATCCGGGCCGGCTGGAGCGGCTTCGTCCAGTCGGTGGGCTCGGCGGCGCCGGTCCAGGTGTGCAGGCCCCAGTGGGCGTAGTCGCCGTCGGCGCGCTGGTAGTGCAGGACGGCCTTGGTGGTGTCCTGCGGCGGGTAGGAGCCGGCGGGCGCCGCGTTGAGCACCTGAGGGTCGCCCTGCTTGATCCACACCTCACCGGTCCGGGTGAGGTCGACGGCCCGGTCGGCGTCGGTGTCCTTGACGCCGTTCTTGTCGACGGCGATGAAGCCGACGCTGGACGCGCCCGGCTTGAGCTTGACCCAGGCGAAGGCGCCGTAGGCGTCGCGCCCGGTGAAGGGCTTGCCGTCCGGCCAGGTGGTGGCCTCGCCGTCCGCGATGTCGCCCCAGGTGTAGAGGCCCGAGTCGGCGTAGTCGCCGTCGGTGCGCTGGTAGTGGACGACGGCGTAGTCGCGGGAGACCGCGCTGGGCGGCGGCTCGTGGGCGGGCGTGCCGCTGGTGGTGGCGGCGATGGCGCTGCTCGTGTGCCCGGCGGAGTCGGTCACCACGGCCTTGTAGCGCAGCGCGGTACCGGCGGGGACGGCCGCGTCGAGCACCTGGGTGACGGTGTAGGGCGCGTGGTCGGCGGAGCCGAGCACCTGCCACTTGCCGTTGCCGACCTGGGCGGCGAAGACCACCCGGTCGAGCTGCCCGCCGGTCACGGCGGCGGTGAGCTCGACGGTGCCGGTGGCGCCGGCCGCGGGGGCGTGCAGCGCGATCGAGGGCCGGGTGACGGGGGCGCCGAGCGGCTTGCCCGCCTTGTAGACGACGGAGGAGAGCGCGGGGACGGTCAGGGTGATCGTGCCGTCGCCGCCGCTGCGCACGGTGCCGGTGGCGCCGTAGAGCGCGCCGAAGTCCGCTCCGGCGGAACCGGTCGGCACCGCCGCGGTCTTCGCCGTGGTCGCGTTGTTCACCGCGACCACGTACTCGGTCCGCGTCTTCACGTCCGTGCGGGAGTAGGCGTACACGCCCGCGCCGTCGGCCGCGTACCGCTCGGTCTGCACGCCGTCGCGCAGCGCCGGGTTGGCCTTGGTCAGCTGCGAGAGCGCGGCGATCGTCCGGTAGAGCGGGGCCGCGGTGTCGTAGGCGTCACTGGCGTGGGTGCGGTCGGTGCCCAGCTCGTCGTCGTCGAGGTAGTCGGCGACCTTCGAGGCGAACATCGTCTGCCGGGCGTCCTTGTCGCCGCCGGCGCCGGTGAAGCCCTGCTCGTCGCCGTAGTAGACGACGGGGTTGCCGCGGCTGAGGAACATCAGCTCGTTGGCGAGCCGGTCGCGCCGCACCAGCTCCGCGTCGGTGGCGCCGGGGTTGTCCTGCTTGAGGAAGGTCCCGAGGCGGCCCATGTCGTGGTTGCCGAGGAAGGTCACCGACTCGTAGGCGTTGGCCTTGTCGGTGGTGTACCGGTAGTCCTGCGCGAACAGGCCGGCGAGCTTGGCCGCGGAGCCGCCCTGGGAGGCGTAGGAGCGGGCGGCGTCCTGGAAGGGGAAGTCCAGGGTGGCGTCGAGCCGGCCCTGGGTGACGTAGGGCGAGGTGATCGCGGTGTCGGCGGAGTAGACCTCGCCGAACATGAAGAAGTCCTTGCGCCCGTGCCGGGCGGCGTACTGGTCGAGCGCGGTGGCCCACTGGGTCCAGAACGGCAGGTCGACGTGTTTGACGGTGTCGATCCGGAAGCCGTCGATCGCGAAGTCCCCGACCCACTTCTCGTAGATCTTCTCCATCCCCCGCACGACCTCGGGACGCTCGGTCCACAGGTCGTCGAGGCCGGAGAAGTCACCCTGGTCGGTGCTCTCGCCGGCGTAGGTGGAGTCGCCGCGGTTGTGGTACATCGTCGGGTCGTTGAGCCACGCCGGGACCTTGGCGTTCTCCTTCTCCGGTGCCACGACGGGCGTCCGCGGGAAGGAGCCGGCGTCGACGGCGGGGAAGTTTTTGCCGGTGGCGGCCGTGGAGTAGTCGGTGTCGTCGAAGGGCCTCCCGTCCTTGCTCAGGTACGGGAAGGCGCCCTTGGAGAGGTAGGAGTACGCCTTCTCCTGGTAGTCGACGACGTCGGCGGTGTGGTTGGTGATGACGTCGAAGAAGATCTTCATGCCCTTGGCGTGGGCGGCCGCGATGAGCTTCCTCAGGTCGTCGTTGGTCCCGAAGTGCGGGTCGACCTGGGTGAAGTCGGTGATCCAGTAGCCGTGGTAGCCGGCCGAGGCGTCCTTGCCGGTGCCCTGCACGGGCTGGTTCTTGAAGATCGGCGCCATCCAGATGGCGGTGGTGCCGAGCCCCTTGATGTAGTCGAGCTTCCCGGTCAGTCCCTTGAGGTCGCCGCCCTGGTAGAAGCCCTTGTCGGTGGGGTCGTAGCCGGTGACCAGCCGGGAGCCGGTGAGGCCGCCGGTGTCGTTGCGGGTGTCGCCGTTGGCGAACCGGTCCGGCAGGACGAAGTAGAACTGCTCACGCGTGAGGTCGTGGCGGGCCGGCTGGGCGGCGAGCGCCGCGTCGGACGGCGGGGCGGGTGGCGCGGCGGCCAGGGCGGGCACGGCGGCCGGCACGGTGGCCAGCAGCAGCGCCGACACCACCGTCGCTGCCACACGTCGTATGCGTGCGGGTACGGACACGGGCGGGTCTCCTCGTAGCGGAAAAAGCTCGTGCCGGGGGCACTACGCGCCGAGGTCCCGCGGCTGCCCGGCGACACCGCCGGGCGCTGCGGACGCTATCGCTGCCCGCCCCTTGCAGCAAGACCTTGCAACGTACTTCTGAGGCCCTGGGCCTGCATCGGACATCTGCAGGTAACGGCAACGTCACATTTGGGAGAGGTGGCCGAAACTTTCTTGCAGGCTCTTTCGCAAGGTCTTACATCGCTGTTACGTTCCTGCCCAGCCCGAGCAGCCGCACAGCACCAAGCGGTGCGCATCACCCACTCCAGGGTGAACCGGGTTTTACCCTCATCAAGGAGACAGGTATGCGACGCGGCATATCCGCCGTGGCGATGGCCGCGGCCATCGTTCTCGGGGCCACCGCCTGTGGCGGCAGCAGCGACGACAAGAGCACCGGGGACGCGGCGAAGGACCCGGCCGGAGTCTCCGGCGAGATCACGTACTGGGACACGTCGGACGCCACGAACGAGGCGCCCGTCTACCAGGCCCTGATCAAGACCTTCGAGGCCAAGTACCCGAAGATCAAGGTCAAGTACGTCAACGTCCCCTTCGCGGACGTGGAGCAGAAGTTCAAGACGGCGGCGCAGAGCGGCAAGGGCGCGCCCGACGTGGTCCGCGCCGACGTCGGCCTGATCCCGGAGTACGCGTCCCTGCACTACATCGCCCCGCTGGACGGCACCGCCGCCCTGAAGGACACCGCGGACTTCACGCAGGGTCCGCTCAACACCACCAAGTACGAGGGCAAGACCTACGGGGTCCCGTCGGTCACCGACACCCTGGGCCTGCTCTACAACAAGGAGATCTTCGCCAAGGCCGGCATCGCCAAGCCGCCGGCCACCTGGGACGAGTTCATCTCCGTCTCGAAGACCATCAAGGAGAAGACCGGGGTCACGGGCACGTACCTCAACCCGGACACCTACTTCCTGATGCCGATGCTCTTCGGCGAGGGCACCGACCTCGCGGACGCCGCCGCCAAGAAGATCACGATCAACTCCCCGGAGGCGGTCAAGGCGGTCACCAAGGCGAAGGAGATCTACGACACCTCCTCGCAGAAGGTGGACTTCGCCAGCGCCTACGACAACATGCAGACCTCGTTCAAGAACGGCAAGGTCGCCATGTTGATCCAGGGCCCCTGGTCGGTCAGCGACGACGTCAGCGGCTCGGCCTTCAAGGGCAAGGAGTCGAACCTCGGCTACGCCCCGGTCCCGGCCGGCTCCACCGGCAAGCCGCAGGCGCCCACCGGCGGCCACGACCTGGCGGTCTACCAGGGCTCCAAGAACCTGGACGCGAGCTACCTGTTCACCGAGTTCATGACCAACTCGGCCAGCCAGGTCACCATCGCGACCAAGACCGGCACCCTGCCGACGCGCACCTCCGCGTACACCGCGGCGGTCACCGCCGACCCGAAGATCGCCGGCTTCAAGGGGATCATGGACACCGCCCGCCCCCGCGTGGCGCTCCCCCAGGTCGGCAGCCTCTTCACCCCGCTGCAGCAGCAGTACGTGAAGATCCTTCAGGGCCAGGTCACGGTCCAGGCCGGACTGGACGCGGCGGCGAACGAGTTCGCCAAGCTCCTGCCGGGCTTCAGCAAGTAACCGCCACCGCACCAGACTCCGGTCCGGTCGGCCGGGGCCCCGTCCTCCCTCGGGAGGGTCGGGGCCCACGCGCCCGGCCGTCCGGGCCGGGCCGAACGCGCGGCCCCGGAGATCGAGCCACCCCGCCCGCCCCGCTCCGAGGGGCGCTCCGGGGCCGCGACACCACCAGCACCATCATCCGTAATCGTGGAAAGAGCCGATGAGTGATGACCACCGCAGCCCTTGACGGGCAACAGCACGGCAAGGCCCCGCGCCCCGGCCTCGTGACCCTGTTCAAGCGGTCGTGGGACAAGCACTGGTACGCCTGGGCCATGGTCGCCCCGGTGGTCATCGTGATCGGCGTCCTGGTGCTGTACCCGCTGGGATACGGCATCTACCTGTCGTTCACCGACGCCACCGAGACGAACATCGCCAAGGACATCGGGCCCGTCCACATCCCGGCGACCTACCACGTGGTCGGCTTCGACAACTACTGGAAGATCCTCTCGGGCCAGGACGGCGACTTCTACCCGCGGCTCACCTGGACCGTCATCTGGACGCTGACCTGCGTCGCCTTCACCTATGCCATCGGCATGGGCATGGCGCTGCTGCTCAACCGCCCGGCGAAGTTCCGGCTCTTCTACCGCCTGTCGCTGATCCTGCCCTGGGCGATCCCGGCGTTCGTCAGCGTCTTCGCCTGGCGGCTGATGCTCAACTCGCAGTACGGCGTCTTCAACTCGATCCTGACGCACGTCGGACTGCCGGCCCAGGACTGGCTGGGCACGCCCTTCGCGCAGAAGGTCGCCGTCATCATGGTGAACGTCTGGGCGGGCGTACCCTTCATGATGGTGGCCCTCCTCGGCGGCATGCAGTCCATACCCGCGGAGCTCTACGAGGCCGCCGAGATGGACGGCGCCTCCCCCTGGAAGCGGTTCCTGCACATCACGCTCCCGGGCCTGCGGCCGGTCAGCAACACCGTGATCCTGCTCGGGGTGATCTGGACGTTCAACATGTTCCCGATCATCTTCCTGCTGCTGGGGCAGACGAACAGCGGGGACACCGACATCCTCGTGACCTACGCCTACCGCAAGGCGTTCACCGGGGTGTCCGACTACTCGGGTGCCGCGTCCTACGGCATGGTCATCCTCGCCATCCTGCTGGTCTTCTCCACCTTCTACCGCCGCTACCAGGCCAAGACCGAGCAGGCGTAAGGAGCCATGACGATGAGTGCAACAGCCCACACCGGCACCACGGGGAGCGCCGACGCGTCCCGTTCCGCCGCGGTGCCCGCCCGCCGCACGGGCCGCAGGCGCGGCGAACGCAGCCGCGGCGCCTCGCTCGCCCTGCACACCACGCTCATGGTCGCCAGCGCGGTCGCCGTCTTCCCGGCGCTGTGGATCGCGTTCATCTCCTTCGGGCCGAAGAACGCGTGGACCGACCCGGGCGAGATCCTCTCCCACCTGAGCCTGCAGAACTACCGGAACATCCTGCACACCAACTTCCCGAAGTGGTTCCTCAACTCGGCGATCGTGGCGGCGGCGACGACCGTGCTCGGCGTCATGCTGTCGGCGAGCGCCGGGTACGCCATCTCGCGGATGAAGTTCCCCGGCCACAAGCAGCTGATGTGGACCTTCCTGACGACGCAGATGTTCCCGATGGCCGTGCTGATCGTGCCGCTGTACAACCTGCTCGGCGAGCTGGGGCTCCTCGACAGCTACCTCGGGCTGATCGTCACCTACTGCACGATCTCGGTGCCGTTCTGCGCCTGGATGCTCAAGGGGTACTTCGACACCATCCCGCACGAGATCGACGAGGCGGGCCGGATCGACGGCCTCACCCCGTTCGGCACGTTCTGGCGGCTGATCCTGCCGCTGGCCCGCCCGGGACTCGCCGTCACCGCCTTCTACAGCTTCCTGACCGCGTGGGGCGAGGTCGCCTACGCGAGCCAGTTCATGAGCACCAACGAGAACTTCACGCTGGCGGCGGGCATCCGCACCCTCGCCACCGACCAGCGCGCGGACTGGGGTTCGCTGACCGCCGCCGCGGTGATCATCGCCATCCCGGCCGCCCTCGTCTTCTTCGTGGTCCAGCGCCACCTGGTGTCCGGCCTGACCGCCGGCGCCGCCAAGTCCTGACCGAGCCACAGCGGCACCGCGGCCCGCAAGCAACCGTCTCCTGTCGTGCCCAGCGCACCAAGGCCCGCCACACCCGAAGGAAGTCATGAGCCAGCACCTCACCGACGCGCCCCGCTCCGCCGCCGACAACGCCGCCGACGCCGCGCGCAGAGACTGGTGGCGTGACGCCGTGATCTACCAGGTCTACCCGCGCAGCTTCGCCGACGGCGACGGGGACGGGATGGGCGACCTGCCCGGGATCACCGCCCGGCTGCCCTACCTGCGGTCGCTCGGCGTGGACGCCGTGTGGCTGTCGCCGTTCTACGCCTCCCCGCAGGCCGACGGCGGCTACGACGTGGCCGACTACCGGGCCGTCGACCCGATGTTCGGCACCCTGACGGACGCCGACGACCTGGTGCGGGCCGCCCACGGGCTGGACCTGCGGGTCATCGTGGACGTGGTCCCCAACCACTGCTCCGACCAGCACGAGTGGTTCAAGCAGGCGCTGCGCGAGGGCACCGGGTCCCCGATCCGCGAGCGCTTCCACTTCCGCGCCGGCAAGGGCGCCGACGGCGAACTCCCGCCCAACGACTGGGAGTCCATCTTCGGCGGCCCCGCCTGGACGCGGACGGTCGACGCCGACGGCACCCCGGGCGAGTGGTACCTGCACCTGTTCGCCCCGGAGCAGCCGGACTTCAACTGGGACCACCCGGCGGTGCACGACGAGTTCCGCTCGATCCTGCGCTTCTGGCTGGACCTGGGCATCGACGGCTTCCGCATCGACGTCGCGCACGGCATGGTCAAGGCCGAGGGCCTGCCCGACATCGGCTCCCACGAGCAGCTCAAGCTGCTGGGCACCGCGACGATGCCGTACTTCGACCAGGACGGCGTGCACGAGATCTACCGTAGCTGGCGCAAGATCCTCGACGAGTACTCCCCCGACCTCCGGCCGGGGGTGCCCGCAGGCGACCGCATCGCCGTCGCCGAGGCCTGGACGCCGACCGTCGAGCGCAGCGCGCTGTACCTGCGCCCCGACGAGCTGCACCAGGCGTTCAACTTCGAGTACCTGACGACCGGCTGGGACGCCGAGGCGCTGCGCCGCGTCATCGACACCTCGCTGGCCGCGATGGGTTCCGTCGGCGCGCCCGCCACCTGGGTGCTGTCCAACCACGACGTGGTGCGGCACTCGACCCGCTTCGCCGACGGCGACCAGGCGCTCGGCCTGCGCCGGGCGCGGGCCGCGACCCTGCTGATGCTGGCGCTGCCCGGCTCCGCCTACCTGTACCAGGGCGAGGAGCTCGGCCTGCCCGAGGTCACCGACCTGCCCGACGAGGTGCGCCAGGACCCGGCGTTCTTCCGCAACGCCGGCCAGGACGGCACCCGTGACGGCTGCCGCGTCCCGCTGCCGTGGTCGGGCACGGCGGCGCCGTACGGCTTCGGCCCGGTCGAGGGCGGCCCCAGCTGGCTGCCGCAGCCCGACGCCTGGGCCGGTCTCAGCGTCGAGGCCCAGGAGGGCGACCCGACGTCGACGCTGGAGTTCTACCGCGCGGCGCTGGCCGTCCGCCGCGAACACCCCGCCCTGGGCGCGGGTTCCGAGGTGATGTGGCTGGAGGCTCCGGAGGGCGTGCTGGCCTTCCGCCGGGACAGTGCGGAGGGCTCGTTCGTCTGCACCGCCAACGTCTCCGCGGCGCCCGTGACGATCCCGGCCCCGGGCCGCGTGCTGCTCGCCGAGGCCGGATTCGGGGTGGAGGGAGCGTACGCCGTCCTCCCCGCGGACACCACGATTTGGTGGGCGATCTGACGTGGCCACCATCCGTCCCATAACATCCGGTGCTGTGACCGCAAGGCTTGCTGACATCGCAACCCAGGCGGGTGTCAGCGAAGCAACGGTCAGCCGGGTCCTCAACGGCAAGCCCGGCGTATCAGCCACCACCCGCGAATCCGTGCTGGCCGCGCTCGATCTGCTCGGCTACGAACGACCGGTCCGGCTGCGGCAGCGCAGCGCGGGTCTGATCGGCCTGATCACCCCCGAGCTGGAGAACCCGATCTTCCCCGCGTTCGCGCAGGTGATCGGCCAGGCGCTGACCCGCGACGGGTACACCCCGCTGCTGGCGACCCAGACGCCGGGCGGATCGACCGAGGACGAGCTGGTCGAGATGCTCGTGGAACGGGGGGTCGCCGGGATCATCTTCGTCTCCGGCCTGCACGCCGATTCCACCGCCGACACCGAGCGGTACGCCAGGCTGCACGGCCAGGGCGTGCCGTTCGTGCTGATCAACGGCTTCTCGGAGAAGATCAAGGCGCCGTTCGTGTCCCCCGACGACCGGGGCGCGATGCGGCTGGCCGTCACCCATTTGGCGGCACTCGGACATGAGAAAATCGGACTGGCGGTCGGACCGAAGCGCTTCGTCCCGGTACTCCGCAAGATCCAGGGCTTCATCAGCAGCATGCGGGACGTGCTGGGACTGAGCACCGAGGAATCCGAACACCTGATCCAGCACTCCCTCTACACGCTGGAAGGCGGCCAGGCGGCCGCCACGGCGCTCATCTCGTCCGGGTGCACCGCGATCGTCTGCGCGTCCGACATGATGGCGCTGGGCGCCATCCGGGCCGCACGGCAGCTGGGGCTGGCGGTGCCCGAGGACGTCTCGGTCGTCGGTTTCGACGATTCCCCGCTCATCGCCTTCACGGATCCGCCGCTGACCACCATCCGCCAGCCCGTGGCGGCCATGGGGCAGGCGGCGGTGCGGGCGCTGCTGGAGGAGATCGGCGGCACCCCCGCCCCGCACAGCGAATTCGTCTTCCTTCCGGAGCTGGTCGTGCGCGGTTCCACGGCCGCGGTGCCCAGCATCCGGAACCCTCCGCTCCTGGTCCAGCAGGCGGCCGGGAGGCATACATCGAACGCACAGGGTCCGGCCGGCGTCTGAGCGGCGGGCTCCGTGTGTCTGGCAGACTATTCCTCCATGGGGGAACCGACCGCGAAGATCATGGACGGCCGTACCGCCGTCCCGCCGCGCTCCATCGGTTCCACTGATTCCGATGGAGCGCCGAGCGAGGGCCCAGGGGCACCCCGCAGAACTCTCGTGTCCCGGCTCCGTACCCCCCGCAGACCGCGCCTGTGGTTCGAGATCGCCCTGATCGGGGTCAGTTACTGGGTGTACTCGCTCGTGCGCAACGCCGTTCCCGAGCAGGAACCGGCGGCGATGCGGCACGCGAACGCGATCTGGAAGCTGGAGAACCAGCTCGGCCTGGCCGTCGAGCACGGCGTCAACCACGCGGTCAACTCGGTGACTTGGCTGATCGTAGGAATGAACTACTACTACGCGACGCTGCACTTCGTCATCACGATCGGCGTCCTGGTGTGGCTCTACCGCAGCCATCCCGGCCGCTACGGGCCGGCGCGCACGGTCCTCTTCGTCACCACCGGCATCGCGCTGGTCGGCTTCTACTTCTACCCGCTGGCCCCGCCCCGGCTGATGCAGGGCATCGACTTCATCGACACCGTCAAGGCGCACCACACGTGGGGCTCGATGGCCTCCGGCGACCTGGCGCAGGTGTCCAACCAGTACGCCGCGATGCCGTCGATGCACATCGGCTGGTCGCTGTGGTGCGGCATCACCCTCGCGACGCTCGCCCGGCCGCTGTGGGCCAAGGTGCTGGGCATCCTGTACCCGGTGGCGACCCTGGTCGTGATCATCTCCACGGCCAACCACTTCTGGCTCGACGCCATAGGGGGCGCCGTCTGCCTGGGCGCCGGCTTCGCCGTGGTCTTCCTGCTCTACGGCCGCTACGTCTACCGCCTGCCGCGCTACCCGGCGACGGCGCGCAGGCGCTGAGCCGCCTGCGGCGGGCCCGGGCGTGGAGGGCGGGCCGCGGCACTCTCCGCCGCCGCGCGGCGTCCGCCGTACGCGCTGCGCGCGGCCGTACGGGTGACGGTGTGAGCGCGCCCGGCGGACGCGCACGTCATCCCACGAAGCCGCGCGCCTGGCGCCGCCGACGGCACGCGCGGCACCCGCGGCGGGCAGGCGTCCGTCCTCCTGCGGGCCGGCGGCAGGCCGCCGTCACGCCTCGTACTCGTAGCCGTCACGCCTCGTACTCGTAGAAGAGCCGCTCGACGACCGTGCGGGCCCGGCGGGTGGTCCGGCGGTACTCCTCCAGCATGTCGCCGACGTGGCCGGCCGAGTAGCCGAGGTAGCGGCCCACGGCGGCGAGCTCCCGGCCGTCGCCGGGGAACGTGTCCCCGGGGCGGCCGCGCACCAGCATCACCGCGTTGCGGACCCGGGTGGCCAGCACCCACGCCTCGTCCAGGACGGCCGCGTCCTCGGCGCCGACCAGATCGGCGGCCCGCAGGGCGGCCAGCGCCTGGCGGGTGCGGGTGGTGCGCAGCTCCTTCAGCCGCCCGCCGTGCTGCATCTGCAGCAGCTGCACGGTCCACTCGACGTCGGAGAGCCCGCCGCGGCCGAGCTTGGCGTGGGTGGTGGGGTCGGCGCCGCGCGGCATCCGCTCGGACTCCATGCGGGCCTTGAGCCGGCGGATCTCGCGCACGGCGTCGTCGTCCAGCCCGTCCGCCGGGTACCGCAGCGGGTCGATCAGCTCGATGAAGCGCTCGCCGAGCCCCTCGTCCCCGGCCATCGGGTCGGCGCGCAGCAGCGCCTGGCTCTCCCACCCCAGCGACCAGCGCCGGTAGTAGGCGGCGTACGAGCCGAGCGTGCGGACCAGCGGGCCGCTCTTGCCCTCCGGGCGCAGATCCGCGTCCACGAGCAGCGGCGGGTCGGGGGTGGGGATCTGCAGCAGCCGGCGCAGCTCGTTGGCGATCTTGAGGGCCTGCCCGGCGGCCCGGGGCTCGTCGGCCCCCTCCAGCGGCTCGTGGACGAACATCACGTCGGCGTCCGAGCCGTACCCCTGCTCCCGGCCGCCGAAGCGGCCCATGCCGATGACCGCGAACCGGGTCGCCAGCGGCCCGTCCGCCGCCTCGACGGCGTCCATGGCGGCCCGCAGGGCGCCGACGACGGTGGTCGCGTTGATGTCCGTGACGGCGGTCCCCACCGCGTCGACGTCCAGCTCGCCGATGACGTCGGCCGCCGCCGTCCGGAACAGCTCGCGGCGCCGGACGCCGCGGACCGCGGTGACCGCCTGCTCGGGGGTGCCGGCGCGGCCGACCGCGGCCAGCACCTCCTGTTCGAGCGCCGCCGCGTTCCGCGGCCGCAGTCCCTCGGGGGCGCCGAGCAGCGCCACGGCCTCGGGGGCCCGCATGAGCAGGTCGGGGGCGAGCCGGCCGGAGGAGAGGACCCGGGCGAGGTGTTCGGCGGCGGCGCCCTCGTCGCGCAGCAGCCGCAGGTACCAGGGGGTCTTGCCGAGCGCGTCGGAGACCTTGCGGAAGCCGAGGAGCCCGGCGTCCGGGTCGGCGGAGTCGCCGAACCAGCCGAGCAGGACGGGCAGCAGGGTCCGCTGGATGGCGGCCTTGCGGCTGACGCCGCTGGCCAGCGCCTCCAGGTGGCGGATGGCGGAGGCCGGGTCGGCGTACCCCAGGGCCTGCAGGCGCTGCCGGGCGGCGTTGGCGCTGAGCCGGGTCTCGACCGGTTCGAGCTGGGCGACCGCGTCGAGCAGCGGCCGGTAGAAGAGCTTCTCGTGCAGCCGGCGCACCTCGACGGCGTGCCGCTTCCACTCCCGGTTCAGCTCGGCGACGGGATCGGCGCGAAAGCCCAGCGACCGGCCGAGCCGGCGCTGCCCGGCCGTGTCGTCCGGCACCAGGTGGGTGCGGCGCAGCCGGTACAGCTGGATCCGGTGCTCCATCAGGCGCAGGAACCGGTAGGCGGCGTCGAGCGAGGCGGCGTCCGCGCGGCCCACGTAGCCGCCGGCGGCGAGCTGGGCGAGCGCGGTGAGGGTGGTGCCGCTACGCAGTGAGGAATCGGTTCTGCCGTGCACGAGCTGCAGCAGCTGCACGGCGAACTCGACGTCGCGCAGCCCGCCGGGGCCGAGCTTCAGCTCCCGCTCGACGTGCGCGGCGGGGATGCCCTCCACGACCCGGCGGCGCATCTGCTGGACGTCGCTGACGAAATGGTCGCGGTCCGCGGCCTGCCACACCATCGGCGACAGCGCCTCGACGTACGCCAGGCCCAGCGCCCGGTCGCCCGCCATCGGCCGAGCCTTGAGCAGCGCCTGGAACTCCCAGGTCTTGGCCCACCGCTTGTAGTAGGCGACGTGGCTGGAAAGCGTCCGCACCAGCGGGCCGTTCTTCCCCTCGGGCCGCAGGTTGGCGTCGACCGGCCAGATGGTGCCCTCGGCGGTGGTGTCGGAGCAGACCCGCATCATCCGGGCCGCCAGCCGCGTCGCCGCCCGCAGCGCCGCGGCCTCCTCGGCGCCCTCGACCGGCTCCGCCACGAAGATCACGTCGACGTCCGAGACGTAGTTCAGCTCGTGGCCGCCGCACTTGCCCATGCCGATCACCGCGAGCCGGCACAGCGCCACGTCCTCCGGCGCCTCGGCGCCCGCGATGGCGAGGGCCGCGCGCACGGTCGCGGTCGCCAGGTCGGCCAGCTCCCCGGCCGTCTGCGCCAGGTCGCTCGTGCCGCACACGTCCCGCGCGGCGATCGCCAGCATGCAGCGGCGGTAGGCCGCCCGCAGCAGGTCCGGGTCGGTGGCCGCGGCCAGCCCGCGTTCGAACTCGGCGACGCCGGGGTGCAGGTCGGCGGACTCGTACGTCACCAGCGCGTGCCAGTCGTGCGGGTGCCGGGTGAGGTGGTCGCCCAGCGCCTCCGAGGCGCCGAGCACCCCGAGCAGCCGGTCGCGCAGCGGCTTCGCGCTGGTCAGGGTGTCGAGCAGGGTCCGCCGCTCGCCCTCGTCCAGCACCTCCACCAACCGGACCAGGCCCAGCAGCGCCTGGTCGGGGTCGGCGGTCGCGCCGAGCGCGTCCAGCAGCACCGGGTCGGTCCGGACCGCGGTCAGCCCCGCGGTCTCCACCAGCGCCTCGGCCGCCGCAGGATCGGTGAACCCGTGGCGCAGCAGCCGGGAGAACGTGCTGCTCCGGCGCCCCTGCGGCAGCGACATCTCGCCTCCGGTATGTCATGGCTCGCTACGACTCGTCCTAGGCCGTCACGGGCCGTCGTGGCCTGTCCTGGCCCGTCATGGCCTGTCATGCCTGCGATCAAGGTCTCAGGTGAGCGTAACCGCCCGGCCGCCGACCTGGAACGGTCGCGCCTCGCGCGGCGGTGGCCGGGCCGTCCGGGCGGCGGGGTGCCGGGCCGCCGGCGGGCGGCGCCCGCCCCCTGCGCCGGCCCCGTTCGTTTCCCGGCCATTCACGTCAACGGATCTTCTCTCTTCCAGCCGCCGCTCCTACGCTGACAGCGCTCTGCGCCCCCTTCCCCCCACCGGAGGTAAGCCGTGCCCGGCTTGTCCATATCCGCACCGCGTCCCCTCACCGCCCTCGCCGCCGCCCTCGGGCTGGCCGGCGCGTCCTTCGGTCTGTGGGCCGGCCTCGGCGGCGCGTCCACCGCGAGCGCCGCGGCCGCCGTCCCCACCCCGGACCACGTGATCGTCGTGATGATGGAGAACCACGCGTACAACCAGGTGATCGGCAGCTCCAGCGCCCCGTACATCAACTCGCTGAAGACCGGCGGCGCGAACCTCACCGCCTCGTACGGCGTCACGCACCCGAGCCAGCCGAACTACTACCAGGTGTTCTCCGGCAGCAACCAGGGCGTGACCGGCGACAGCTGCGTCACCCCCGGCTTCAGCTCCGCGCCCAACCTCGCCTCCGAGCTGATCGCCGCGGGCAAGACGTGGGCCAGCTACAACGAGACGCTGCCCAGCCAGGGCTCCACCACCTGCAGCAGCGGCAAGTACGCGCAGAAGCACAACCCCTGGTTCGGCTTCAGCAACGTGCCGACGTCGAGCGCGAAGACGTTCGCGCAGTTCCCGACGGACTACACGACGCTGCCGCAGGTCTCCTTCGTCGTGCCGAACCTCTGCAGCGACATGCACGACTGCTCCGTCGGCACCGGTGACACCTGGATCAAGAACAAGCTCGGCGCCTACGCCACGTGGGCCAAGACCCACAACAGCCTGCTCATCGTCACCTTCGACGAGGACAACCGGCTGGCCGGCAACCGCATCCCGACCGTCCTGTACGGGCAGCGCGTGACCCCGGGCAGCACCTCGGCGACGACGTACAACCACTACAACCTGCTGCGCACGCTGGAGGACATGTACGGCCTCCCGCACGCGGGCAACGCCGCCTCCGCGACCGACATCACCGGCATCTGGACCAGCTGACCATGGACGGAGCCGGCGCCATGAGCACCCGGAACCGGCTGCTGGTCCTCGTCGCGGCGCTCGCCGTGCTCGCCTGCGTGGCGGGCGCGGCGGTCTGGCACGCCTCCGACCGGGCCGCCCGCAAGGACACCGAGCAGGCGGGCGGCCCGCCGGTCGTGGGCGGCACGGTGTCGCTCGCCCCGGCCGGGGCCCGCGCCATGGTCTTCCGCAACATGGCCTGGGGCCCGCACCGCGACGAACTGGCCACGGTGCCGGCCGCCTCGCCGGGGGCGGTCCGCACCGCCTCGGGCGTGCGCTGCCTGCGCTTCCACGCCGCCGCGGGCACCGGGATCTGCCTGCAGTCCGTGCACGGCGCGGTCCAGGACACCTACCGCGCCACCGTCCTCGACGCGCGGCTGAAGGAGACCCGCCACTACCCGCTGAACGGGATCCCGACCCGCGCCCGGGTCTCCCCCAGCGGCCACCTCGCCGCCTGGACGGTCTTCGTCGGCGGCGACTCGTACGCGGGCACGGACTTCTCCACCCGCACCTCGCTCCTCGACGTGCGGACCGGGAAGCTCGACGCGACCCTGGAGGACTTCACGATCCTCAAGGACGGCAGGCGCTACCGCGCCGCCGACGTGAACTTCTGGGGCGTCACCTTCGCCGACGACGGCCACTTCTACGCGACCCTCGCCACCGGCGGCAGCACGTACCTCGTCCACGGCGACCTCGCGGCCCGCACCGTGACGACGCTGCGCACCAACGTCGAGTGCCCGTCCCTCTCCCCCGACGGCACCCGCCTGGTCTTCAAGAAGCGCGTCGCGGGCCTGTCCGCCGACGCGCCCTGGCGCCTGTACGCCCTCGACCTCGCCACCCTGCGCGAGACCCCGCTGGCCGAGGCGCGCAGCGTCGACGACCAGGCCGTCTGGACCGACAACGGCACCGTCGCCTACTCCCTGCCGGGCGACTTCGGCGCGGACCTCTACACGGTCCCCGCCAACGGCACCGGCACCCCCCGCCCCCTGACAGCGGCTGCCCTGGCCCCCGCCTACATCGGCTGAGCCGCGGGCGAGCCCGTCAGCCGGCGGGGCCGTCGGGCAGGCAGTGCACGGTGACCCGCTGGACGAGGTTGTTGCCGAAGCCGCCGCGGTTCCAGGGCTGGACGAGAGGCTGGGTGTTGCCGTCGGCGTCGGTGGCGCGGGCGCTGAGCACATGGCGGCCGGGCCCGGCCGTCCAGGGCGCCCGCCAGCTCCGCCAGGCCCGGTCGTGTCCGTCCGGCGGGGCCAGTTCGGCGTCCCGCCAGCGGTCTCCGCCGTCCGTGCTCACCGCGACCGCCGTGACCGGGGCCATCCCGGACCACGCCCTGCCTTCCAACAGCACCGGCCCCGGGCGCACCACGCGGGTCCTGGACATGAAGTCGGGGAATCCGGGCGGGATCAGCAGCGCCCGCGGGGCGATCCGGGTGACCGGCTCGCCCGGCTCACCGGCCCGCTGCCGGTAGCGGTACGCGACCGTCGGCTGGAACCCCGCGAACGGGGTGTCGGTGAGGACGATTTCGCGCAGCCACTTCACGTGCGCCATGCCGTACCAGCCGGGCACCACCAGCCGCAGCGGGTGGCCGTGCTGCGGCGGCAGGGGCAGGCCGTTCATGCCGTACGCCACCAGTACCTCGGGATCGCGCCCGGTGGCCGCCTCCAGCGGCAGACTCCACCGGTACGCCTGCTCGACCCCGCGCTCGACGCCGTGGTCGGCCCCGCCGAAGACCGCCTCGACGGCATCCGGCAGCGCCCCCGCCTCGGCGAGCAGCACGCGCAGCGGCACCCCGGTCCACTCCGCGGTTCCCACCCCTTCGACCAGCCACGGCTGGCTCACCGGCCGCGGCGTGAGCCGGGCCCGCCCGTTGCCCGCGCACTCCATCGTCACGCGGTGGGTGACGGCGGGGAAGGACCGCAGGGTCGCCATGTCCAGCGTCAGCGGCGTCCGGACGCCGCCGCCCACGGTGAGCCGCCAGTCGTCCTCGCGGGCGGCGGGGATGTCGTAGTGGACCAGCACGTAGTGCAGTCCCGGCGGCGTCACGTCGTAGCGCAGCGCCTCCAGCGGCAGGCCGTGGTTGCGCGCCGCGAGCGCGAGTTCGTCCGCGCCGATCCCCTCGCCGTCCTCCGCGAGGCGGCCGGCCGGACTGATGTCGCCGTAGCGCCCGTCCATACCTCCATGGTGCGCCCCCACCCCGAACCGGGCACCCGCACCACCGGACACAGCACCGGGCCGACGGCGTGACGCCGTCGGCCCGGACGCGGTCGCGGCCCGCGACTACAGGTTGGGCAGGTTCTTGCGCAGCTCGAAGGCGGTGACCTCGGAGCGGTACTCCTCCCACTCCTGCTTCTTGTTGCGGAGGAAGAAGTCGAAGACGTGCTCGCCGAGGGTTTCCGCGACCAGTTCGCTGCGCTCCATCAGGGTGATGGCCTCGCCCAGGTTCTGCGGGAGGGGCTCGATGCCCAGGGCGCGGCGTTCGGCGTCGGAGAGGGCCCAGACGTCGTCGTCGGCGCCGGGCGGGAGCTCGTAGCCCTCCTGGATGCCCTTGAGACCGGCGGCGAGCAGCACCGCGTAGGCGAGGTACGGGTTGGCGCCGGAGTCGATGGAGCGGACCTCGACGCGGGTGGAGCCGGTCTTGCCGGGCTTGTACATCGGGACGCGGATGAGCGCGGACCGGTTGTTGTGGCCCCAGCAGATGTAGGAGGGGGCCTCGCCGCCGGCGCCCGCGGTGCGCTGCGAGCCGCCCCAGATGCGCTTGTAGGAGTTCACCCACTGGTTGGTGACGGCGGAGATCTCGCCGGCGTGCTTGAGCAGGCCCGCGATGAAGGAGCGGCCGACCTTGGAGAGCTGGAACTCCGAGCCGGACTCGTAGAACGCGTTGCGGTCGCCCTCGAAGAGGGAGAGGTGGGTGTGCATGCCCGAGCCGGGGAACTCCGAGAACGGCTTGGGCATGAAGGTCGCGTGCACGCCCTGCTCCAGGGCGACCTGCTTCATCACCAGCCGGAACGTCATCACGTTGTCGGCGGTGGACAGCGCGTCGGCGTAGCGGAGGTCGATCTCCTGCTGGCCGGGCGCGCCCTCGTGGTGGGAGAACTCCACCGAGATGCCCATCGACTCCAGCATGGTGATCGCCTGGCGGCGGAAGTCCATGCCGACGTTCTGCGGAGTGTGGTCGAAGTAGCCGGAGTTGTCGGCCGGGGTGGGGATGCTGCCGTCGAGCGGCTTGTCCTTGAGCAGGAAGAACTCGATCTCGGGGTGGGTGTAGAAGGTGAACCCGAGGTCGGAGGTCTTGGCCAGCGCGCGCTTGAGGACGTAGCGCGGGTCGGCGTACGAGGGGGAGCCGTCCGGCATGAGGATGTCGCAGAACATCCGGGCGGTCCCGGGGCCCTCGGCGCGCCACGGCAGGATCTGGAACGTGCTGGGGTCGGGCTTGGCGATCATGTCCGACTCGTAGACCCGGGCGAAGCCCTCGATCGCCGAACCGTCGAACCCGATGCCCTCGTCGAAGGCCTGCTCCAGCTCGGCGGGGGCGACGGCGACCGACTTCAGGTAGCCGAGCACGTCCGTGAACCACAGCCGCACGAAGCGGATGTCGCGCTCTTCGAGCGTGCGGAGCACGAACTCCTGCTGCTTATCCATTTCCACCCATCCTCGCTGATCAGGCTGCCTGCTCCCGCGCCGCGGGGCACATCGGGGCACATGAGCATCCCACCACACGGTTACCGGCACGTTTCGGACCTCGTCCGAACACACAGAACCGGTGGGGGGCGTACTGCTGTGCCCATAGTGCCTGCTGATCCGCGCCCCGCGTAACGGGCACCGTCGTGGCGACGCCGTCGCACCGCCGTTCCGCGGGACACCCGCCGGGAGCCGTGTCCGGTTGTCGGTGGGCTTGTGTAGGGTCCAGTCAGGTTCCCATACCGGAGAGGGGTATGCGATGACACGCCGGATGCTGCTGTTCGCCGCTCTCCTGTTCGGGATCCTCACCATGCACACGGTGGGCCATCCGGCGGGCGGTGAGCACGAGGGGATGCCCCGCCCGGCCGTCGCCCAGGCGGCCGTGCACGAGGGGACGGGCATGACGTCCCCGGCGGCCATGCCGCCCTCCCACGCCGCCCACCCCTCCCACCCCGCCCCCGCGCACGGCATGAACCCGCTGGCGGTCTGCCTGGCCGTGCTCGGCAGCGCCGCCGCCGTGCTGCTCACCGCCCTCGGTCTGGCGGCCGCCCTGCCGTCCGCCGCCGTCGGCGCGGCCCGCTCCGCACTCCCGCGGAGCCGGTGGCTGTGGCCACCCGCTCCGCGGATACCCCTCTCCCGACTGCCGGTGCTGCGCATATAGGACGCCGCCCGACCGCCCGGCCCCCAGCGCCCGGGGCGGTCCCGCGTTCCGTCCTGCCCACCCATCGACACCCCTGAGGTGTATTCCGCTATGCGTACCTACCACCGCCGCGCCGTGCTCGGCGCGGGCATCGCCGTCGCCGGAGGCGGCCTGCTCGGCGCCTGCTCGGGCGGCTCCC
This sequence comes from Streptomyces sp. NPDC006733, assembly GCF_040636125.1. Taxonomy (NCBI): domain Bacteria; kingdom Bacillati; phylum Actinomycetota; class Actinomycetes; order Kitasatosporales; family Streptomycetaceae; genus Streptomyces; species Streptomyces sp. NPDC006733. Next base: position 84,245 of record NZ_JBEYJD010000007.1, read on the forward strand.
CGACATCGGCCCACCCCGGTCACGGCAACTCGCGGGCCGCCGACGGCGGATACCTCGCGCCCGACGGGCCCGAGGTCGCCGCCGCCGAGAAGGCACGGGAGGGCGGCGGGCCGGTCAGCGAGGTCCGGCTGACCGCCGTCGAAGGCGTCGTCGACCTCGGCGGGCCCACCGTCAAGACCTGGACGTACGGCGGCGACCTGCCCGGCAGGGAGATCCGGGTGACGGCGGGCGGCACCCTGTCCGCGACGCTCGCCAACCACCTGCCGCAGGCCACGTCCGCCCACTGGCACGGCCTCACCCTGCGCAACGACATGGACGGGGTGCCGGGGCTGACCCAGTCCCCGATCAAGGCCGGGGCGGAGTTCGCGTACCGCTTCGCCGTCCCGCGGCCGGGCACGTACTGGTTCCACCCGCACTCCGGCGTCCAGCTGGACCGGGGGCTGTACGCGCCGCTCATCGTCGAGGACCCGAAGGAGCCGCTCTCCTACGACCACGAGTGGGTCGTCGTCCTGGACGACTGGCTGGACGGGGTCGACGGCAGCACCCCGGACGCCGTCCTCGCCGAGCTCACCAAGGGCGCCGCCCATACCGGCATGGAGGGCATGGAAAGCACCGGGAGCATGGAGGGGATGGACCACACGGCCGGCCCCGCCCGCATGCTGATGGGCGCCACCAGCGACCTGCTCGGCGGCGACGCCGGCGACGTGAAGTACCCGTACTACCTCGTCAACGGGCGCGTCCCGGCCGCCCCGCGCGGCTTCGCCGCCAAGCCCGGCGACCGGATCCGGATCCGCTTCGTCAACGCGGGCGGCGACACCGCCTTCCGCGTCGCCCTCGGCGGCCACCGGATGACCGTCACGCACACCGACGGTTACCCCGTCGTCCACGCCGAGACCGACGCGCTGCTGATCGGCATGGGCGAGCGGTACGACGTGCTGGTCACGGCGGGTGACGGCGTCTTCCCGCTGGTCGCCCTCGCCGAGGGGAAGGACGCGGCGGCGCTGGACGTGCTGCGCACCGGCGCCGGGGCGGCGCCGACCCCGGCCGACCGGCCGGGCGAGCTGTCCGGGCGGCTGCTCCAGGCCGCCGATCTGCGGCCCGATCCGTCGGTGGCGCTGCCCGGTGCCGGCCGGGCGGCGGACCGGACGGTCGCGCTGCGGCTGACCGGCAGCATGGCCGCGTACAACTGGGCCTTCGACGGCGCGGCGTACGATCCGGCGGTCCGCCGTGACGTGCGGCAGGGCGAGCGGGTGCGGCTGACGTTCGCCAACAGCACCCGGATGTGGCACCCGGTGCATGTGCACGGGCACACCTTTTCGCTGACCGGCGGCGGCGCCCGCAAGGACACCGCTATCGTGCTGCCCGGACGGACACTCAGCGTCGACCTCGACGCGGACAATCCGGGCCTGTGGATGGTCCACTGCCACAACGTGTACCACGCCGAGGCGGGCATGATGACGGTGCTCGGCTACCGGCAGTAACGAGGGACCGGTGTCCGGGAGTGATCTCCCGGACACCGAACCTTGCAGGATTGGCGCAAATTTCCCGCAAGAAACTTGCGTAACCTGTACTAGAGTTGACGTCATGACACGACGACTTGCCACGGTGGCAAAGAAGGTCGGGGTGAGCGAGGCGACCGTCAGCCGAGTGCTGAACGGGAAGCCCGGAGTCTCCGATGCGACCAGAGCCGCAGTGCTGACCGCACTCGATGTGCTCGGTTACGAACGACCGACCCAGCTGCGCGGGGAGCGTGCCCGCCTTGTCGGGCTCGTTCTCCCGGAGCTTTCCAATCCGATCTTCCCCGCTTTCGCCGAGGTGGTCGGCGGCGCTCTCGCACAGCAGGGGTTCACCCCCGTGCTGTGCACCCAGACCGTCGGCGGGGTATCCGAGGCCGACTACGTGGAGTTGCTGCTGCAGCAGCACGTCTCCGGGGCGATCTTCTTCGGCGGCCTGTACGCCCAGGCCGAGTCGTCGCACGAGCACTACGCCCGGCTCGCCGAGCGCAACCTGCCCACCGTGCTGATGAACGCCGCCATCGACCATCTCGACTTCCCCCGGGTCTCCTGCGACGACGCCGTCGCCGTGGAGCAGGGCATGACGCACCTCGCGTCGCTCGGCCACGAGCGGATCGGCCTGATCCTCGGGCCGCCGGACCACGTGCCGTCGCAGCGCAAGCTCGCCGCGGCCCGGCGCTGGATCGGGGCGCGCGGCGGCGAACTGCCCGACACCGCCGTCGAGCACGCGCTGTTCACCCTGGAGGGCGGGCAGGCCGCGGCCAGCCGGCTGATCCAGCGCGGCGTCACCGCCGTCATCTGCGCGAGCGACCCGATCGCCCTGGGCGCCATCCGGTCCGCCCGCCGCCGCGGGCTGTCGGTGCCGCAGGACTTCTCGGTCATCGGCTACGACGACTCGATGTTCATGAATTGCATCGATCCGCCGCTCACCACCGTCCGCCAGCCCATCGAGGCGATGGGACGGGCCGCCGTCGACCTGCTCAGCGGCCAGATCAGCGGCACGCCCGTCGACCACGACGAGCTGCTCTTCGAACCCGAGCTCGTCGTACGGGGCTCCACGGGCCCGGCGCCGCGAGCAGCGCAGCCCCAGCAGCCGGGGGTGGAAGCGGCCACCCGCTGAGCCCGGTCCGACCTCGGCAGTCGTTGGCAACCCTCCCCGACACCACTGGCTGAGAAACGGCTTCGTAATCAAGTCGTGTCTTTGCGAGCTTCGCGCGAAATCTTGCGGACATCTATCGGGTTCAGTACCTTGAGCCCACCCGAGACGGCGGCGCACACCCCGCGCCACGCAACCGCGCAGGGTTCGCAGATCTCAGAGCGCGGAGCATCGTCGCGCAGTGGTTCAGGGGAAGGGTTGATCAATGAAGACAAACCGCTACCGGACGCTGGTGGCCGTCGTACTGGTCGCCGGGGTCGGGATGACCGCCGCGGCCTGTTCGGACAGCAAGGACAGTGCGAAGGACCCCGGCTCGGGCGACAAGAGCGTCAGCGCCAAGCTGGATCCCAGCACCAAGGTCTCCATCACCGTCGACTGCCAGCCGCCGGCCACGAAGGCGGCCGAGCGCAAGCAGTGGGCCGACGACATAGCCGCGTTCAAGGTGCTCTACCCGAACGTCACGGTGAACAGCAAGGACGCGTTCCCTTGCGAGGACCCGGCGAAGTTCACGGCCATGTTGAAGGGCGGCACGCAAACCGACGCCTTCTACACGTACATGACCGACAAGGACCAGGTGCTCGACGCCGGTCAGGCCGCTGACATCACGGCGTACGTCACGCCGGAGACCGTCCCGAACCTGAACGACATCGACCCCAACGTCATGAACGTGCTGAAGGACGGGGGCAAGCTGTACGGCCTGCCGACCTCGAACTACCAGATGGGCCTGATCTACAACCGGAAGATCTTCGCCGACGCCGGTCTCGACCCCAACAAGCCCCCGACCACCTGGGAGGGCGTGCGGGCCGCGGCCAAGCAGATCCAGGACAAGCTGGGCAGCAAGGGCATCCACGGCTTCATCGAGAACGCCGGCGGCAACCAGGGCGGTTGGCACTTCACCTCGGAGCTCTACGGGCTCGGCGGCCAGGTGACCTCGGAGGACGGCAAGAAGGCCGCGTTCAACACGGAGGAGGGCAAGACCCTGCTCCAGACCCTGCACGACATGCGCTTCACGGACAACAGCATGCCCGCCACCCCCGGACTCGCGTGGGGCGACGTCCAGAAGGCCATGGGCACCAGCAAGGTCGGCATGTACGTCGGCGCCCCCGACGACATCCCGCTCGTCGTCCAGCAGTACCAGGCCAAGTTCGAGGACCTCGGCATGGCGCCGATCCCCGGCGGCAAGACCTCGCTGTTCGGCGGCGCCGACTACATGTTCAAGAAGTCGGCCTCGCCCGACCAGATCAAGGCCGGCATCGCCTGGGTCAACTTCAAGTTCCTGACCCTGGAGAAGGGGCAGTTCAACTACCCCCGCAACAAGGCGGACGGCATCCCGGTCGGCCTGCCGCAGCCGTTCTTCTTCACCGGCGCCTCGAAGGACAAGGACACCGCCACCAAGACCGCGAACGCGACCGTGCCGGTGGCGAACTTCGCGAGCTACGTGGCCGCCCAGGTCCCGGTCAAGCCCGAGCCGCCGAACGCCCAGAAGATCTACACGGTGCTCGACAACGCGATGTCCGGCGCGCTGACCAACAAGAACGCCGACGTCGCCAAGCTCCTCTCGACCGCTGAGACGCAGGTCAACACGTTGCTGGCAGCCAGCCAGTAACAGCCCGGGCGGGGGCCGGCGAGAGCGCCGGCCCCCGCACCCGCGGCACCGTCCGCCGATCAGTAGTCGCTGTGCCCACCGGGGGTGCCCCCGGCCCCAGTCGAGGAGTTCCTATGGCGGCCACCACCGTCTCCCACAACAAGGCCAAACGCGGTTCCGGGCATTCGTCGCCGAGGGGTTCCCGGCGCCGTCCGGGACGCCCGGACGAGAACGCCCGCGCGGGGTTCGGCCGGAGACTGCGCCGCGATCTGCAGGCGCATGCGTTCATGATCGGTGCGGTGCTCTGCTTCGGATTCTTCTCCTGGTATCCGATGGTCCGCGAAGTCATCATGAGCTTCCAGAAGACCAAGCGCGGCGAGACCACCTGGGTGGGCTGGAAGAACCTCGAAACCGTATGGAACGACCCGGGGTTCTGGCCGGCCTGGCGCAACACGATGCAGTTCACGCTGTACGCGCTGGTGATCGGGTTCGCGGTGCCGTTCGTCATCGCGATCGTGCTCAACGAATTCCGGCACGCACAGGCCTATCTGCGCATTCTGGTGTACCTGCCGGTGATGCTGCCGCCGGTCGCGGGCGTGCTGCTCTTCAAGTACTTCTACAACCCGGAGTACGGCCTCTTCAATCACATCCTGCATTTCCTGCACCTGCCGGAACAGGCCTGGCTCGATTCGTCGAGCACCGCGATGATCTCCGTGGTGATCGCGGCCACCTGGATGAACGCGGGCGGTGCCACCCTCATCTACCTGGCGGCGCTGCAGAACGTCCCGGGTGAGCTGTACGAGGCCGCCGACCTGGACGGGGCCGGGCTGCTGAGCAAGATCTGGCACATCACCATCCCGCAGACCCGGTCGGTCCTGTCGCTGATGCTCCTGCTCCAGATCGTCGCGACCATGCAGGAGTTCACCAACGTCTATCTGCTCACCGGAGGCGCGGGACCGGAGAACTCCACCGGGACCGTGGTCTACATGGTGTACCAGTACGCGTTCCGCTACGACAGCTTCGGCAGCGCCTCGGCGCTCGGACTCATCATGCTGGTGGTACTCGGCGGATTCTCCGGCCTGTACGCGCGGCTCAGCCGCGACAGCGACTAGGACGGGGAGAAGGACATGGCAGCCAACCAACCGCACCAGCGGACCCTCATATCCTCGGCCGCGCTGAACAGGCCGCACGGAAAACTCATCTACTGGACCGTTCTCTCCGTCACCGTCCTGGTCTTCACCCTGGTGTTCCTGGGACCGCTCTACTGGATGGTCTCCGGCGGATTCAAATCCGCGCAGGAGGTCCTGCAGAATCCGCCGACGCTCTTCCCACAGCACCCGAAGCCGGAGAACTACAAGACGGCGTGGAGCCAGCTGAAGATCGCCCGGCTGCTCTTCAACACCATGTACTACGCGTTCGGCGCGCTCGCCTTCCAACTCGTCTTCGACGTCGCGGCGGCCTACGCCATCTCCAAGCTGCGGCCGGTGCTGGGGAACCTGATCCTCGGCATGATGCTGGCGACGCTGATGATCCCGGCCGCCGTGCTGATCGTGCCGCAGTACCTGACCGTGCTCGACCTGCCGCTGCTGCACATCAACCTGATCGGCACCCCCTGGGCGATCTGGCTCCCCACCGTCGCCAACGGGTTCAACATCTTCCTGCTCAAGCGGTTCTTCGACTCGATCCCCGAGGACCTGATGTCGGCGGCCGCGATCGACGGGGCGAGCCCGCTGCGGACCCTGTGGTCGATCGTGCTCCCGATGTCGCGGCCGATCCTCGGCGTGGTGTCCATCTTCGCGGTGGTCAACGTGTGGAAGGACTTCCTCTGGCCGATGCTGGTGCAGCCCGACACGGACAAGCAGCCGATCAACATCGGGATCAACTCCCTGTCGCAGGGCGTGCCGCAGAACGTCCTGATCGCCGCGCTGGCCATCTCCGCCCTGCCGACGATCGCCATCTTCCTGCTCTTCCAGCGCAACATCATGTCCGGCCTGACCGCGGGCAGCCTCAAGGGCTGACCAGCGCTTCGCCAGGACTGAACCCCTCAGAACTCCGCCGCCGGTCCCATGCCCCATCCCCGCTGAAAGGCCGGCGGCGGGGTCCCTCCTGCCCGAAAGGACGTCTCCGTGGCAGACACCCGCCCGCCCGTCTCCGACCACCACTCCGCCTCGGGCGACTGGTGGCGCAACGCGGTCATTTACCAGGTGTACCCGCGTAGTTTCGCCGACGGCAACGGCGACGGGATCGGAGACCTCGCCGGTGTCCGGGCCAAGCTGCCGTACCTCGGCGAGCTGGGCGTCGACGCCCTCTGGTTCAACCCCTGGTACCCCTCCCCCATGTTCGACGGCGGCTACGACGTCGCGGACTACCGGGACATCGACCCGGTGTTCGGCACCCTGGCCGAGGCGGAGAAGCTCATCGCCGAGGCGCTGGACATGGGCATCCGCACCATCATCGACATCGTCCCCAACCACGTCTCGTCCGCGCACCCGTGGTTCCGCGAGGCGCTGGCGGCCGGCCCCGGCAGCCCGGCCAGGGAGCGCTTCTGGTTCCGTCCCGGGCGCGGCGAGCACGGCGAGCTGCCGCCCAACAACTGGCCGTCGCAGTTCGCCGGCGTTCCCTGGACGCGGACCGTAAACGATGACGGGACCCCCGGCGACTGGTACCTGCACCTGTTCGACAGCGAGCAGCCGGACCTCAACTGGGACCACCCGGACGTGCGGCGCGAGCACGAGGACGTGCTGCGCTTCTGGTTCGACCGCGGCGCGGCGGGCGTCCGCATCGACTCCGCCAGCCTGCCCGTCAAGGACCCGGCGCTGCCGGACCTGACGGAGGACCGGGAGGGCCCGCACCCCTACGACGACCGCGACGAGCTGCACGACATCTACCGCTCCTGGCGGCGCATCGCCGACTCCTACCCCGGCAGCCGCGCCCTGATCGGCGAGGTGTGGATGCCCGACGCCGAGCGGTTCGCGCGGTACCTGCGGCACGACGAGATGCACACCGCCTTCAACTTCGACTTCATGTCGTGCCCCTGGGACGCGGGCAGGCTGCGCACGTCCATCGACACGACGCTCGCCGCGCACGAGCCGGTGGGCGCGCCCGTCACGTGGGTGCTGTGCAACCACGACGTCACCCGCACCGTGACCCGCTACGGCCGCGCGGACACCGGCTTCGACTTCGCGACCAAGGCGCACGGCACGCCGACGGACCTGGCGCTCGGCACCCGCAGGGCGCGGGCCGCCGCGCTGCTGACGCTGGCGCTGCCCGGGTCGGTCTACCTCTACCAGGGCGAGGAGCTGGGGCTGCCCGAGGTGGAGGACATTCCGGCCGAGCGGCTGCAGGACCCGATGTACCTGCGCTCGGGCGGCACCGTGCCGGGGCGGGACGGCTGCCGCGTGCCGATGCCGTGGTCGGGCACCCGGTCCCCGTTCGGCTTCAGTCCCGAGGGCGCGACGCAGCCGCCGTGGCTGCCGCAGCCCGCCGACTGGGCGGACCGCACCGCCGCCGCGCAGACCGGTGACCCCTCCTCGATGCTGGAGCTCTACCGCTTCGCGCTGCGGCTGCGCGCGGCCGAGCCCGGTCTGGGGGACGGGCCGATCCGCTGGCTGGAGAGCCGCCCCGGGGTGCTGGCGTTCCGCAGGACGGACGCGTTCACCTGCGTCGTCAACCTCTCCGGGGACCCCGTCGAGCTGCCGCCGAACACGTCGGTGCTGCTGTCCAGCGGCCCGCTCGCCGGTGAGCTGCTGCCGTCCGACACGGCCGTCTGGCTGCGGACCCGGGGCGGTCCCGCCGCCTGACGGGGGGACGGGGGACGTGTCCGGCCGGCGGGGTGTGCCGCCGGACACGCCGCCCCCTCCGGACATCGCGTCGGTTTGACGATTACACTTCAGGGGTGCCTCAACTTCGCCTCGCCCTGAATCAGATCGACTCCTGCGTCGGTGACATCGCCGGGAACGCCGAGTCCGTCGTGCGCTGGACCCGGCACGCGGCCGAGCAAGGCGCCCATCTGGTGGCGTTCCCCGAGATGGTGCTCACCGGCTACCCCGTGGAGGACCTCGCGCTGCGCTCGTCCTTCGTCGAGGCCAGCCGCTCCGCGCTGGCGGAGCTGGCCGGCCGGCTGGCCGCCGAGGGCTTCGGGGAACTGCCCGTCGTCGTCGGCTACCTGGACCGCGGCGAGAAGGAGCAGGCGCGTTACGGGCAGCCCGCAGGGTCCCCGCGCAACGCGGCGGCGGTGCTGCACCGCGGCGGGGTCGCGCTCCGCTTCTCCAAGCACCACCTCCCCAACTACGGCGTCTTCGACGAGTTCCGCTACTTCGTCGCCGGCAACACGCTCCCGGTGGTCCGGGTGCGCGGGGTGGACGTCGCGCTCGCGATCTGCGAGGACCTGTGGCAGGACGGCGGGCGGGTGCCCGCCACCCGCGCCGCCGGCGCCGGGCTGCTGCTGTCGATCAACGCCTCGCCGTACGAGCGGGACAAGGACGACACCCGCCTGGAGCTGGTGCGCAAGCGCGCCCAGGAGGCCGGCTGCACCCTCGCCTATCTGGCGATGGTCGGCGGCCAGGACGAGCTGGTCTTCGACGGGGACTCGATCGTCGTCTCGGCCTCCGGCGAGGTGATCACCCGTGCCCCGCAGTTCGAGGAGGGCCGCGTGCTGGTCGACCTGGAGCTGCCCGCCGCCGGCGAGGTGCCGTCCGGCGTGCTCGACGACGGCCTGCGGATCGAGCACGTCACCCTCTCGGCCGAGCCGGTCGCGCACTACGAGCCGGAGGTGGCCGCCGGGTGCGCCGAGCCGCTCGCGGACGACGCGGAGATCTACGCCGCCCTCGTCACCGGCCTGCGCGCGTACGTCGCGAAGAACGGCTTCCGGTCGGTGCTGATCGGGCTCTCCGGCGGCATCGACTCCGCGCTGGTGGCCGCCATCGCCTGCGACGCGGTCGGGCCCGCCAACGTGTACGGCGTCGCGATGCCGTCCCGGTACTCCTCGGAGCACTCGATCGGGGACGCCGAGGAACTGGCCCGCCGCACCGGGCTGAACCTCAGGACGGTCCCCATCGCGCCGATGTTCGACGCGTACATGGCGGCGTTGGGGCTCACCGGCCTCGCCGAGGAGAACCTGCAGTCCCGGATCCGGGGCACGACCCTGATGGCCATCTCCAACCAGGAGGGCCACATCGTGCTCGCGCCGGGCAACAAGAGCGAGCTGGCCGTCGGCTACTCGACGCTCTACGGGGACTCGGTCGGCGCGTACGGGCCGATCAAGGACGTCTACAAGACGACCGTCTTCCGGATCGCCCGCTGGCGCAACGCGTCGGCGCAGGCCAGGGGCGAGACCCCGCCGATCCCCGAGAACTCGATCAGCAAGCCGCCCAGCGCGGAACTGCGCCCCGGCCAGGTCGACACCGACTCGCTGCCCGACTACGACGTGCTCGACCGGGTGCTGGAGCTCTACGTCGACCGGGACCAGGGGCGGGAGGCGATCATCGCCGAGGGGTACGACCCGGAGCTGGTGACGCGGATCCTGAAGATGACGGACACGGCCGAGTACAAGCGCCGGCAGTACCCGCCGGGCACCAAGATCTCGGCCAAGGGCTTCGGCAAGGACCGGCGGCTGCCGATCACTTCGCGGTGGCGCGAGACCGGCCGCGCGGCCAACTGACCCGCCCCCGGGTCACATCTGCAGGCGGGCGGCGACCGGAAGGTGGTCGCTGCCCGTCTTCTCCAGCGTCCAGGACGACATCGGCTCGATGTCCCTGACCATGATCTGGTCGATCCGCGCCATCGGGAAGTCGGCCGGCCAGCTGAAGCCGAAGCCGTTGCCCGCCGCGCCCTGCGTGGAGCGCATCTGCGAGGTGACGGACGCCAGCGAGCGGTCGTTCATGGTGCCGTTGAGGTCGCCGAGGAGCACGACCTTGCCCAGCGGCTCGCGCGCGATGGACTCGCCGAGGGCGTCGGCCGCGCGGTCGCGCTGCCCGGCGGTGAAGCCCGCGTTGAACTTCACGCGCACCGACGGCATGTGGGCGACGTAGACGGCGATCCGGCCCTGCGGGGTGGCGACGGCGGCGCGCATCGCCCGCGTCCAGCCGAGCCGTATGTCGACCGCGTGCACGCCGTCGAGCGGGTACTTGCTCCACAGCCCGACGGTGCCCTGCACCGAGTGGTACGGGTAGGTGCCGGCGAGCGCCGCGCGGTACGCGGGGACCTGACCGGCCGCCAGTTCCTCCAGCGCGACGAGGTCGGCGCCCCCGGCGATGACGTCCTCGGCGGTTCCCGCGGGGTCGGGGTTGTCGGCGTTCACGTTGTGCGTGAGCACCGTCAGGTTGCCGCCCGACTTCTCGTTGTCGGTGAGCAGTCCGCCGAAGAGGTTGAACCAGACCAGGAGCGGCAGCAGCACGGCGATCAGCGCCGTCGCGGAGCGCCGGAGCAGCGCCACCACCAGCAGCACCGGAAGGATCAGGCCCAGCCACGGCAGGAACGTCTCCACCAGGCTGCCGAGGTTGCCGATCCGGTTCGGCACGTCGGAGTGGAAGGACAGCAGCAGGGCCAGGATCACCGCGACCGCCGCCGTGATGATGCCTCTGCGCCACATGCCGTCGCGCTGCCAGCCGAAGCGACGTCGCGCTCCTGAGGCTGAACGGTCCGGCTCGGGGCCGTCCGTGGCTGCGTCGGTCATGTGCGCCTGGGTCATGTGGGGGGTCCTCACTTGCCTTGCCGAGTGCCATGCCGACCCTAAGGGATCGACACAGGAACCGACGGGCCGGAAGGGGCGGCGGGTTCCATCGGAACCCCCGCCACCGCCCCCTGTGACACAACGCGTACATAACGGTCACCGCAGTCGACACCGGTCAACACCCGTTCAACGCGGGCGCGCGCCCTCCAGAACCGTGTCGACGATCGACTCCGAGAGCCCCTCCTCCAGCGACGCGCCCGGCCGCATCATGGCCCGGCTCAGCATCGGGCCGGCGAATATGTCGCCGAGCAGTTCGAGGTCGAGCCCCTCCCGGATCTCGCCGGTGCGCACCCCGCGCTGCAGCACGCCGATCATGGCGTCGCGACGGGTGACGATCACGGTGTCGTGGTACTGCTTCCACAACTCCGGTACCTGCTGGAACTGCAGGATGATGTTGCGCATCACCGCCGAGGAGCGCTTGGCCAGGCCGCGCCGCCGGATGGCGTCGACGATGGTGACCAGGTCGTCCCGCACCGATTCGCCGGCCAGTTCGGGCGTCGGCTCGTCGATCGAGTTGAGCACGTACATCAGCAGCGCGTTCTTGCCCGGCCAGCGCCGGTAGACGGTGGCCTTGCCGACCCCGGCGTCGCGGGCGATGCCCTCGATGGAGAGCTCCCCTATCGTGACGCCCTCCTCCAGCATCCGGAGCACCGTTTCGGTGATGGCGCTGTCGGCGGCGGCGCTGCGCGGGCGGCCGCGCGGTACGGCGTCGGCCGCCGCCGCACCGGCGGCCCCGGCCGTCCCGGTCTCGTTCATCGCCCGGCTCCGACCGCCTCCGGGGCACGCTCCCCGCCCTGCTTCGGAACGGCGTCCTTGCGCGGCAGGAAGGCCAGCACCACGAGGGCGCCGATCGCCGCCACGGACGCGGAGCCGATCGCGGTGATGTGCATGGCGTGGATGAAGGCGTCGTTGGCGGGCTGCAGCAGCGCCTTGCCCGCGGGCCCCATGTGCTCGGCGGCGCCGTAGGTGGCCTGGATCGACTCGCCCGCCGCGTGCCGTTCGGAGGCCGGCAGGCCGCCGAGGTGGCTGTCGATGCCGTCGCGGTACGTGGTGGAGAGCAGCGAGCCCAGGATGGCCACCCCGAGCGCGCCGCCGACCTGGCGGAAGGTGTTGTTGACGGCGGAGCCGGAGCCGGCCTTCTCCCGCGGCAGCGACGACATGATCATCACGGTGGCGGGCGGCATGACGTGGGCCATCGCCGTGCCCATCAGGAAGAAGAGGACCTCCAGGATCCAGATCGGGCTGTCCTGGTCGAGCAGCAGGAAGCCGAGGAACGCGACGGCCGTCAGCGCCAGGCCCATGGCGCACACCGCACGCGGGCCGAACCGGTCGACGACCAGCCGGGCGCGCGGCGCGAAGACCATCTGGGCGGCGGCGAGCGGCAGCAGCAGCACGCCGGACTGCAGGGCGCTGTAGCCGCGCACGCTCTGCGTGTAGAACACGACGAAGAACGTCACGCCCATGAGCGCGAAGAAGACCAGGCCTATGGCCGCGACCGAGGCCGAGAACTGCCGGTTGCGGAAGTAGTTGACGTCGAAGGCGGGGTGGTCGCTGCGCTTCTCGTACAGCACGAAGCCGGCGATGACGACGAGGCCGGCCAGGATCGTCAGCCAGACCTTGGGCTGGGTGAAGTCGCCGAGTTGGCCGCCCTTGATGATGCCGTAGATCAGCACGACGAGGCCGACGACCGAGAGCAGCACGCCGACGGGGTCGAGGCGGCCGGGGTCGGGGTCCTTCGAGTCCGGCACCAGGACGACCATCGCGATCAGGGCGACGGCCACGATCGGCACGTTGATCAGGAAGACCGAGCCCCACCAGAAGTGCTCCAGCAGCGCGCCGCCGGTGATCGGGCCGATCGCGATGGCGAGGCCCACCACGCCGGTCCAGATGCCGATGGCCTTGGGCTGCTCCTCGCGCTCGAAGACGTTCATGATGATCGCGAGCGTCGCGGGCATGATGAACGCGCCGCCGAGGCCCATCACGGCGCGGAAGGCGATGAGCTGCCCCGACGAGTCGGAGACCGCGGAGAGCGCGGAGCCGATGCCGAAGACGAGCATGCCGAAGAGCAGCACCTTCTTGCGGCCCAGCCGGTCGCCGAGCAGGCCCGCGGTGAACAGCAGCCCGGCGAAGACCAGGGTGTAGGAGTTGATCGCCCACTCGAGCTGGCTCTGGGTCGCGCCGAGGCCGGTCGGGGCGGGCTGGGCGATCGTCTTCATCGCCACGTTGAGGATCGAGTTGTCCAGCACCACCACGAGGAGGCTGAACAGCAGGACGGTGAGGATCGCCCAGCGGCGGCGGTGGACCGCCTCGGGAACGGCTCGGCTCTGACTCGAGGATATGGACATGGCTCCACGCTAGCCCGCATTTCCGATACGGGACCGTCTCGTATCGTAAAACAGGGGTAAAAACAGGGGGCCTCTTTGCGTACAGGCCCGCACGTGCCAGCATGGAAGGGATCCGGGGACGCCGTCAGGGTGCCTCGAGATGACTGAAGGAGCCGTTGCAATGACGCAGATTCCGGCTGCCCAGAAGCAATCCGACAGCGTCCGCGCGCTGTACGGGGGCACGGGCACGCGCCGCATCACCGTCCGCGACATCACCGCCGCCAAGGAGCGCGGTGAGAAGTGGCCCATGCTCACCGCCTACGACGCCGTCACCGCCTCCGTCTTCGACGAGGCCGGGATCCCGGTGCTGCTGGTCGGGGACTCGATGGGCAACTGTCACCTGGGCTACGACACCACCGTCCCGGTCACCATGGACCAGATGACGATGCTCTCCGCGGCCGTCGTGCGCGGCACCAGCCGCGCCCTGATCGTCGGCGACCTCACGTTCGGCTCCTACCAGGAAGGCCCGGTCCAGGCGCTGCGCAGCGCGACCCGGCTGGTCAAGGAGGCCGGGGTGCAGGCGGTCAAGCTGGAGGGCGGCGAGCGCTCGCTGGCCCAGACCGAGCTGATCGTGCGGTCCGGGATCCCGGTCATGTCCCACCTGGGCCTGACCCCGCAGTCCGTCAACGCCATGGGCTACCGGGTCCAGGGCCGCGGCGACGAGGCCGCCCACCAGCTGCTGCGCGACGCCAAGGCGGCGCAGGACGCGGGCGCCTTCGCGGTCGTCCTGGAGCTGGTGCCGGCCGACCTGGCCGCCGAGGTCACCCGCTCGCTGCACATCCCGACCGTCGGCATCGGCGCCGGGCCCGAGTGCGACGCCCAGGTGCTGGTGTGGACCGACATGGCCGGCATGACCGGCGACCGCGTGCCGCGCTTCGTCAAGCAGTACGCGCAGCTGCGCTCGGCGCTCGGTGACGCGGCCAAGGCCTTCGCCGAGGACGTGACGGGCGGGGCGTACCCGGCCGAGGAGCACAGCTTCCACTAGGCCCGTTTCCACTGGGCCGTTTCCGACACGACCGTGTCCGACACGGCCTGGCCAGGGCACGACGCCACCGTTCCGGATCCGGAACGACTCGTTCGCCGCGCGGATGAGTCGTCCGGGTCCGGGATGCGTACTACAGGGTGAGCGCCGCCTCCGGTGGCGGAGCCCGCACAGTACGGGAAGTCATCATGCCCATCGCTTTCAACGGCAGTACCGCGCCGCCCGCACCGGCCCGCACCGGCTCGAACGGTCACTGATGCGGAACGACTCATCGCCGACACTCGCGCCGCGGCGCCGGGTACGACAGGATGCCGCCGTGGACGGGGATGCGACCGGGCCGCTCCCGGAAGAGGAATTCATGCGCGCGCTCTACCGCGAACACGCGGGCGCGCTGCTCGGCTTCGTGCTGAACCTGGTGGGCGGTGACCGCTACCTGGCGGAGGACGTCGTCCAGGAGACGCTGCTGCGGGCCTGGAAGAGCGCGGGACGGCTCGATCCGGCGGCCCGTTCGCTGCGGCCCTGGCTGGTGACCGTCGCGCGACGTATCGTGATCGACGGCCACCGCAGCCGGCAGTCCCGGCCGCCGGAGGCTCCGCCGGCCGCGCTCGACCAGCTGCCCGCCGAGGACGAACTCGACCGGTCCCTGCGGCTCATGACGATCTCCGACGCGCTCGGCGATCTGACCGAGGCGCACCGGCAGGTGCTGATCGAGACGTACTTCGCGGGCCGTACGGTGACCGAGGCGGCGGACGAGCTGGGCGTACCGGCGGGCACGGTGCGCTCCCGGGTCTTCTACGCCCTGCGGGCGCTCAGGAACGCTTTGGAGGAGAGAGGGGTGACCACCTCATGACCGAGTACGCACCCGGGCCGGGGGCACCCCTCGACCCGCACCTGGAGGTCGGCGCCTACCTCATCGGCGCGCTCGACGACGCCGCGATGACGCGCTTCGAGGAGCACCTCGTGGGCTGCGACGCGTGCGGACGCCAGCTGGACGAGCTGAGCGGACTCGTACCGCTCCTCGGTGAGCTGCGGCAGAGCGGCGGCATGCCGGAGCCGGTGCAGGAGTGGCCGGCCGGCGGCACGTCGGCCCAGCCGTTCGCCCGGTCCCACCCCCAGCCCGTGCCGCCCTCCGCGTACCCGGCGCCGCAGGTCCCGACGCACCGCCCCTCGCGGCGGCGGCCGGGTCGCGGCCGGCGGCTGGTGCTCGCGCTGGCGGCCTGCGGGGTGCTGGCCCTCTGCGGCTCGGCCGTCGCGGTCCTCGTCACCCAGCAGGACACCCCCTCGACGCAGGCGGCCACGCAGTTCACCGGGGGCGACCCGGCGACCGGGGCCAGTGCCACGGTCGGGGTCACCGGCAAGAAGTGGGGCACCCAGGTCGACCTCCGGCTCTCCGGGGTCAACGGCCCGCTGACCTGCAGTCTCGTCGCCGTGGGCCGGGACGGCAGCCGGCAGACCGTCGCCACCTGGTCGGTACCGGCGGCCGGGTACGGCACCACCTCGCAGCCCGAACCGCTCACCGTCCAGGGCGCGGCGGGCCTCTCCCCCGCCGACATCACCGGCTTCGACGTCGTCACCTCCACCGGGAAGCACCTGGTCACCGTTCCGACCGCCTGAGGGCCGTGTCGGCGCCGTGTGATCGCCGTGTCAGTTCGGCGGGCGCGCTGTCAGGTCCGTGTCGGTCCGCTGTCAGCCGGTCCCGCCAAGGTTGACCCATGACGACGCGACAGAGTGACGAGATGGGCGCCGCCGTCGAGGTACGGGGGCTGGTCAAGCACTACGGTGAGACGAAGGCCCTGGACGGTGTGGACCTCGATGTACGGCCGGGCACCGTGCTGGGTGTACTGGGGCCGAACGGCGCGGGGAAGACGACGCTGGTCCGGGTGCTCTCCACCCTCATCCAGCCGGACGCGGGCACCGCCCGGGTCGCCGGGTACGACGTGCTGAAGCAGCCGCGGCAGCTGCGCCGGGTGATCGGTCTGACGGGGCAGTACGCCTCGGTGGACGAGAAGCTCTCCGGCTGGGAGAACCTCTACATGATCGGGCGGCTGCTCGATCTCTCCCGCAAGGACGCGAAGTCCCGCGCCGACGGGCTGCTGGAGCGGTTCTCGCTCACCGAGGCCGCCAAGCGGCCGGCGAGCGGGTACTCCGGCGGCATGCGGCGCCGGCTGGACCTGGCGGCGTCCATGATCGGCAACCCGGCCGTGCTCTACCTGGACGAGCCGACGACGGGCCTCGACCCCCGCACCCGCAACGAGGTGTGGGCCGAGGTCAAGCGGATGGTCGCCGAGGGCGCCACCGTCCTGCTGACCACGCAGTACATGGAGGAGGCCGAGCAGCTCGCCACCGAGCTGACGGTCATCGACCGCGGCCGGGTGATCGCCAACGGCCGGGTAGCGGAGCTCAAGGCCAAGGTCGGCGGGCGGACCCTGCAGATCCGGCCGATCGAGACGGTGACGCTGCCCGCGATGGCGGCGGCGCTCGCGGACGCGGGGCTGGACGGGGTGGCCGGCGCCACCGTCGACCACGGGGAGGGCGTGCTGAACGTCCCGATCCTCAGCGACGAGCAACTGACGTCGGTGGTCGGGCTGCTGGGTGCGCGCGGCTACGGCATCGCCGGCATCGGAACCCATCTCCCCAGCCTGGACGAGGTGTTCCTCTCCATCACCGGCCAGAAGCCGGAGCAGGGCGAGCAGTCCGACAGCGCCGGCGGCACCGGCTCCGGCGAGCGGTCCGGGTCCGCCACCGAGAAGTTCGACGTGAAAGAGGGGGTAGCGGTATGAGCGCCGCAGTCATCACCACCACCGCGCCCGCGAAGGCGCAGAACGACGAGGGCCGGATCGGGTTCCGGGCCAACCTGCGGCACATCGGGGCGCTCGCGCGCCGCAACATGCTGCAGATCAAGGAAGACCCGGAGTCGATGTTCGACGCCGTGCTGATGCCGATCATCTTCACGCTGCTGTTCGTGTTCGTCTTCGGCGGCGCGATCTCCGGCAAGGGCAACCAGCACGAGTACGTGAACTACGTGATCCCCGGCCTGATGGCCATGATGGGCATGAACATCTCGATGGCCGTCGGCAGCGGGGTCAACCAGGACTTCAGCACCGGGGTGATGGACCGCTTCCGCACCATGCCGATCGCCCGGTCGTCGGTGCTGATCGCCAAGATCATCGTGGAGATCGGCCGCATGCTGGTCGCCACCACGATTCTGCTGATCATGGGGTTCATCCTGGGCCTGTCGATCTCGACGTCCGTGTTCCACCTGCTGGCCGCGGTCGCGCTGTCGATGGTCTTCGGCGCCTCACTCATGTGGATCTTCATCCTGCTGGGACTGACGATGAAGACCGCGCAGGCCGTACAGGGGGTGGCCATGCTCGTCCTGATGCCGCTGCAGTTCGGATCGTCGATCTTCGCTCCGCCGACGACGATGCCGGGCTGGCTGCAGAGCTTCACCGACGTCAATCCGCTGTCGAACCTGGCGGACTCCGCGCGCAACCTGATGAACGGCGGGCCGGTGGCCCACTCGGTCCTGGTCACCCTCGCCTGGGCGGTCGGCATCACGGTGGTCACGGCGCCGCTGGCCGTACGCAAGTTCCGCAACAAGACCTGACCGGCACCGGCCGGCCCGTACCGGGCCGGCTTGCGGGCAGGTGCTCGTCACGCACGCATCAGGGCGACGGTCTCCACGGCGGAGAGACCGTCGCCCGCCGCGTAGGCGCGTCCGAACGCGGTGTCGCCGAGCAGCTCCAGAAGGTCCCGCCTGCCGTCCGCCAGCTCCTCCCGCTCCAGCGGGGAGGGGACGGTGGGCCGCAGCCGGTCGTGCGCCCCGAGCAGCCCCGCGGCCCGGGTCGCCAGCTCCGTCGCCTCCTGCGGGGTGGCGGAGGACGCCTTCGCGACCAGGATGGTCACCGCCACCGGCACCAGCAGCATGCCGATCCGCGGGGCGATGACCTCGGTGAGCGTGGTGGCGGTCAGCTCGTCGAGCCCCTGCCGCAGGTACCGCAGACCCGCTTCGGGGTCGCCGCTGCGGCAGGTCAGCCAGCCCTTGATGCCGAGCAGCATCCCGGAGACGAACTTCGGGACGCCGACCGGCGGGGCGGCCAGCATCTCGTCGACGATGGCGTGGCCCTCCTCGAGCTCCCCCCGGCGGCCCAGCAGCGCGCAGAGCAGGACCCGCCCGTAGAAGGCGGAGCCGCCCGCGGCGGGGCCGACCTCGTCGGCGTCCAGGATCGCCGCCCGCAGCAGCGCCTCGCCCGCCTCCGCGTCCCCGGTGTTGATGATCATGTCGCCGAGCCGCACGTTGAGCAGCGGCACCATCTGGTACGAGCCCAGCTCCCGGGCCATCGTGATCGCCTCGCGGCAGCACTCCGCCGAACGCTCCCACTGACCGCTGTTCGCGGCCGCCTCGGCCTCGGCGGCGAGCGCCTCGGCCATCCCCCAGCGGTCGCCGACCTGGCGGAAGAGCTCCCGGCTCTCCCGGACGTCGGCCATCGACTGGTCGAGCTTCTCGGTCACGTCGTTGAGCATCTTCGCGCGGATCTGCAGCGCGAAGGCCAGCTCCCACGGGCCGCCGAACTCCCGGCAGCTGCGCACCAGGTTGTCCACCAGCTCCGGCATCCGCTCGAACTCCCCGGACAGGAAGGCCGCGAAGGGGCTCATCAGCCCCGGCCGGCGGGCGGTCTGCGGCAGGTGCGGCGGGTAGCTCTCGATGATCGCCCGGCCGACCCTGGCGACGTCGGGTTCGCCCCAGCGGTGCTCCACGTCCCCGCCGTTGGTGACGAGCTTCATCATCCGCACCCAGCGCCGCGCCTCGTCCAGCTGCGCGGGGCCCATCGGCGGCGGGGTGTGCAGCGGGCCGTGCTCCACCGGCTCCAGCACCGGCGGCACGTCGAACGGGTCGGGCCCCAGCGCCGCCACGGCGGTCGGCCAGGTCTGCTGCTCGGTGTAGTAGTTGCGCATCTCCCAGAACCAGCCGCAGGCCAGCACCAGTTGCAGCGCCTCCTGCTCGTCGCCCAGCTCCACGGCGCGGCGCAGCGCGGCCCGCAGGTTCTCGTGCTCGCGCTCCAGCCGCGCCAGCCACAGCAGCTGGTCGGCGCCGCGCAGCTCGGGGTCGGCGGTGCGGATGTACTCGCGGAAGCAGCGCAGGTGGCGGCCCTCGACCACCGCGCGCTCGCCGGACTCCGCCAGCCGCTCCGCCGCGTACTCCCCGATGGTCTCCAGCATCCGGTAGCGGGCGCCGTCGTCGGTGAGGTCGGCGAGGACCAGCGACTTGTCGACGAGCGACCCGAGCAGGGCCGGGGCGTCGGCGGCGTCGATCCCGTCGTCGGAGCACACCTCCTCGACGGCCTCCAGCGTCCAGCCGCCCGCGAAGACGGCCAGCCGGCGCAGCAGGATCCGCTCCGCCGGGTCCAGCAGGTCCCAGCTCCAGTCGACGACCGCGCGCAGCGTCTGCTGGCGGGGCAGGACGGTCCTGCTGCCGCCGGTCAGCAGCCGGAAGCGGTCGTCGAGCCGGTCGGCGAGCTGGCGCGGGGTGAGGCTGCGCAGCCGGGCGGCGGCCAGTTCGATGGCGAGCGGCAGCCCGTCCAGCCGGCGGCACAGTTCGGCGCACGCGACCGGGTCGTCCTCCACCGTGAAGCCGGGCCGGGCGGCGGCGCCGCGGTCGGCGAGCAGCCGCAGCGCGAACGGGTCCGGCAGCGGGTCCAGCGGCCTGACGCGCTCGCCGGGCACGCCCAGCGGTTCGCGGCTGGTGGCGAGGACGGTGACACCGGGGCAGTGCTCGAGGAGCTGTTCCGCGAGGGCGGCGGCCGCGTCGATGACGTGCTCGCAGTTGTCGAGCACCAGCAGCAGGCTGCGGCCCGCGCAGTACTCGACGAGCGCCCTGGCCGGGTCCTTGGTCATGCCCTCCTTGGCCAGCGCCTGCTCGGAGACGCTGCCGGGGTGCAGCAGCGTCTCGCGCAGCCCGAGCGAGGTGAGCACCGCCTCGGGGACCGTCCGCGGGTCGCTGACCGGCGCCAGCTCCGCGTACCAGACGCCGTCGGGCCAGCGCTCGCCGACCAGGTCGCCCGTCTCCTGCGACAGCCGGGTCTTGCCGGTCCCGCCGGGTCCGGTCAGGGTGACCAGCCGGGCCGCCGCCAGGTCCTCCCCGATCGCGGCGAGTTCGGCCGCCCGGCCGACGAAGCTGGTGAGCCGGGCGCGGGCGTTGCCGGAGCGGCGGGCGGTGGCGGCGGACGGCGGCCCGGAGGGGGCCCGCGCGTCGGCGCGCGGTGGCGGCGCCGGATCGCCCTCCGGCGCGGGCGCCAGCAGTTCCGTGTGCAGGGCGCGCAGCTCGGGGCTCGGGTCGGTGCCCAGCTCGTCGGCCAGGTCGCGGCGGACGTCCTCGTACGCGGAGAGCGCGTCGGCGGTACGGCCCGCGTCGCGCAGCGCCCGGATGTGCAGGGCGCGGATGGACTCGTTGAGCGGATGGGCGGCGGCGAGCCCGGCGAGTTCGGGCAGCTGCCGCTCGGCGCGGCCGAGCGCGAGCCCGGCGGTCAGCCGCAGCCGGACCGCCTCCAGCCGCAGTTCGTCGCAGCGCACCGCGAGGGTGTCCCGGTCGGGCAGGTCGGCGAACGCCGGTCCCCGCCACAGGGCGAGGGCGTCCTCCAGCAGGTCGGAGGCCTTCACCGGGTCGCCGTCGGCCAGTGCCCGGCCGCCCTCGTCCACCAGCCGCTCGAAGCGGTGCGCGTCGACCGCCTCGGGCGGGGCGCAGAGCCGGTAGCCGCCGTCGGCGGACCCGATGGCGTCATGGCCGATGGCCCGGCGCAAGCGCGCGACCAGTGCCTGGAGCGCACCGGTCGCGTTCGCGGGCGGATCGTCGGCCCACAGTTCGTCGATGAGGGACTCGGCGGCTATCAGCCGTCCGGGGCGCAGGGCGAGCGCCGTCAGCAACGCACGAAGGCGCAGCCCCGCGAGCGGGACGGGGGTACCGTCGTCGCGGAATACCTGAGTGGAGCCGAGGATCGCGTAACGCACGCCCCCATCTTGCCCTCATTCCCGGGACCGGCTTGTAAATTACGGCCGTCCGGCGACATCATCCCCGTATGAGCAGCACAGATACCCGTAGCGACCACCGGGTCAGCCCGATCTTCCTGGGCATAGCGGCGATCATGGCCGTGTCGGGCTGGGCGGTGTGGACCGGGTTCTCGGCCAGCCCCGGCTTCGCCGTCTTCCTCTTCGTGGTCTCCGGGTGGGTCGTCTCGCTGTGCCTGCACGAGTACGCCCACGCGCGCACGGCGCTGCACAGCGGGGACATCACGATAGGCGAGAAGGGCTATCTGACGCTGAACCCGCTGAAGTACACGCACGCCCTGCTCAGCATCGTGCTGCCGGTGCTCTTCGTGATCATGGGCGGCATCGGGTTGCCGGGCGGCGCGGTCTTCATCGAGCGCGGCCGGATCCGCGGGCGCTGGCGGCACAGCGCGATCTCGGCGGCCGGACCGCTGATGAACGTGCTCTTCGCGATCGTCCTGATGCTGCCGTTCACCCTGGGCGCGACGGACTCCTGGCCGGTCGGCTTCCTGGCGGCGTTCGCGTTCCTGGCGATGCTCCAGGTGACGGCGGCGATCCTGAACCTGCTGCCGGTGCCGGGCCTGGACGGCTACGGGATCATCGAGCCGTGGCTGTCGTACGACGTCCGCCGGCAGGTGGAGCCGTTCGCGCAGTTCGGTCTGCTGGCGGTCTTCGGGTGCCTGTGGATCCCGGAGGTCAACCGGGCGTTCTTCGACTTCGTCTACACCCTGATGGACTGGTTCGACGTGCCGGCGGGCGCGAGCGACTACGGCTACACGCTCTTCAGGTTCTGGTCCTCCTCCTGAGCCCTGGCCCTGGCCTCGGCCTTCGCCCGGCGCAGGTAGAACCAGCACATGTTGCTGGACAGGCCCGCCAGCAGGATCCAGACGACGCCGGTCCAGCTGCCGTTCGCGAAGGAGACGACGGCCGCGGCGGCCGTGAGCACGAACACGGCGAGGGCGTAGACGGCGAGGCGGGGCATGGGGAGGAGCTCCTGTCCGGAAACCGGTGACATACGGTCCCGTCGATTGTCCCCCATGCCCCGCCGTGTCCCACGACCCGCCGGCTCCCGTGCCCCGCCGGAACCGCCGCGGGACCCGTCGCTAGATGTCCGTGACGCGCAGCCCCGCGTGGGCCTTGTAGCGCCGGTTGACCGAGATCAGGTTGGCGACCAGCGACTCGACCTGGTGCGCGCCCCGCAGCCGGCCCGCGAAGACCCCGCGCATGCCGGGGATGCGGGCGGCCAGCGCCTGGACGAGGTCGGTGTCCGCGCGGACCTCGCCCAGCACCATCACGTCGGTGTCGATCTCCGCGATCTCCGGGTCCGACAGCAGCACCGCCGACAGGTGGTGGAAGGCCGCGGTCACCCGGGACTCCGGGAGCAGCGCGGCGGCCTGCTGGGCGGCGCTGCCCTCCTCGGGCTTGAGCGCGTACGCGCCCTGCTTGTCGAAGCCCAGCGGGTTGACGCAGTCGACGACGAGCTTGCCCGCCAGCTCCTCCCGGAGCGACTGGAGCGTCTTGGCGTGCCCGTCCCACGGCACCGCCACGATCACGATGTCGCTGCGCCGGGCGCACTCCGCGTTGTCGGCGCCCTCCACCCCGAACCCCAGCTCGTCGGCGGCGGTCCGCGCGCGCTCCGCGTTGCGCGACCCGATGACCACCTTCTGGCCGGCCTTGGCCAGCCGGTACGCGAGCCCGCGGCCCTGGTCGCCGGTGCCGCCGAGCACGCCGACCACCAGGCCGGACACGTCCGGCAGGTCCCAGGGGTCCTTGGCCGGCGCCTTGGCGGGGGCTGCGGGGGCGGACGCGGGGGCGGTGTTCACATCGTCAGGGGAAGTCATGCGGGCGATCCTGCCACGCCGTGCCCGGCACCACTCGTTGTGGGGGAAGTGCCGCGAGCGGGCCCGGGCGGCACCGGCCGTCCGGCAGGATGCCCGGCATGGACGCGGTGCGGGTGGCGTTGTTGCGGGAAGTACTGGCCGGGACCGAGTGGCTCCAGGCCACCCGGTCCTTCGCCGCGTCGCTGCGGACCTCGGTGCACCGGCGTCCCGGCGGCCTGCTGCTGGTGGGGACCTCGGAGTACGAACCGTGGCATCTGGCGGCGCACCTGGACGACGAGGCGGCGTGGAGCGGGCTGACGGGGCTGTCGCCGACGCTGGTGCGGTTCCGGATCCCGGCCGGGGCGCCCGCGCACCTGGCGGTGGGACTGCGGCGGCTGGAGGCCGCCCGGCGCGGCGAGACGGTGTTCGTGGCCAGCCCGCAGCCGCCGGGGGACGCGCTGCTGGAGCGGGTGGCGGACGCCCGCCGGGCCGGCGCGACGGTGCTGGCGATGGACGCGGGCGACCCGGGACTGCGGCAGCTGGCGCACGACGCGCTGACCGTGCCGCCGGAGGCGGACCCCGGTCCCGGGGAGCGGGATCCGGCGGGCGCCCCGGCGCCGATGGGGATGGACCTGCTGCAGCACCTGGTCGCCGCCGCGGCCGGGGAGAACACCCTGCCGGCCCCCCGCCGCCGCGGCTCGTTCCGCGACCGGCTGGCCCGGCTGGCCGACCAGCTGACGTCACCTCCACCGGCCCGCTGGTAGCCGCCGAGCGCCGCCCGCCAGGATCGGCACGGGCCGGAAATCGATTTGCCCCGCGCGGCCCGGAGGCGGAGCATGCGAACCCGTGAACGACAGCCTTCCCGAACCCGGTCCGTCCACGTCACGGTGGAGAGCCCTCCTCCCTGACCTGGCCCCCTGGCGCTCCTCGCGCGACTTCCGCCTCATGTGGCTGGCCGGGGTGGTGACGGTGTTCGGCAGCTTCCTGACCTTCGTGGCGCTGCCGGTGCAGATCAAGGAGCTGACCGGCTCCGCGGTCGCGGTCGGCGCGATCGGCGCCGTGGAGCTCGTGCCGCTGATCGTGTTCGGGCTGTACGGCGGCGCGCTGGCCGACTCCATGGACCGCCGCAAGCTGATCCTCTACAGCGAGGCCGCGCTCGGGCTGCTCTCCGCGCTGCTGCTGGCCAACACGCTGCTGCCGCACCCGATGGTGTGGCCGCTGTACGTGGTGGCCGCGATGTCGAGCGCCCTGACCGGCCTGCAGCGCCCGGCGCTGGACTCGATCGTGCCGCGGATCGTCGCGCACGACCAGTTGTCGGCCGCGGCGTCGCTGAACGCGCTGCGCTGGCAGGTCGGCGCCATCGCGGGCCCGTCGCTGGCGGGCGTGCTCATCGCGTTCGCCGGGCTGTCGTGGGCGTACGCCATCGACATCGGGACGTTCGCCGTCTCGGTCGCCCTGGCCATGGGGCTGCGGCCGTCACCGGCGGCGCACGACGCGGAGAAGCCGTCGCTGCGCGGCATAGCGGAGGGCGCGCGCTACGCCTGGAGCCGCAAGGAGCTGCTGGGCACGTACGCGATCGACATGGCGGCGATGTTCTTCGCCTTCCCGACCGCGATCTTCCCGTTCCTCGCCGACGACCTGCACGCCCCCTGGGCGCTGGGCCTGATGTACGCCGCCGGGTCGGTCGGCTCGCTCGCGGTCAGCGTGACCAGCGGCTGGACGACGCGGATCCACCGGCACGGCCGGCTGGTGGTGGTCTCCGCGGTCGGCTGGGGGGCGGCGATGGCGGTCGCCGGGTGGATGGCGAACATCTGGCTTGTCCTGCTGCTGCTCGCCGTCGCCGGGGGCTGCGACATGGTCAGCGGCATCGGCCGGAGCACCATGTGGAACCAGACGATCCCGGACGAGCTGCGCGGCCGGCTGGCCGGCATCGAGCTGCTGTCGTACTCCGTCGGGCCGCAGCTGGGCCAGGTCAGGGCCGGCGGCATGGCGGCGCTGACCAGCGCCCGCGCCTCGGTGTGGAGCGGCGGCGTGGCCTGCGTCGCGGCGGTCGGGCTGCTCGCCCTGGCGCTGCCCAAACTGATGTCCTACGACGCCCGCACCAACGAGCACGCGGTGCGGATGCGGCAGGCCAAGGCGCGGCCGGAGCCCGGACCCGCCGCCCCGCCCGCCGCGTCACCGGCGGCCGCGGCGCTCTGAGCCCGGCGCCGGCCCTCAGGGGCCGGACGGGCCCGGCGCGTCGTCCCCGGCCGCCGGCTTGTCGTGCCAGCGGGGGTCCGTCTCCCACTGCAGGTTGCGGTCGGCCGCCGTCTGCATCGCGTGCTCGGCCTCGGCGCGGGTGGCGTAGGGGCCGAACCGGTCCTTGGCCGGGCACTCGGGCCCTTCCTCGACCTTCTTGTGCTCCAGGCAGTAGAACCATTCGCCCGGCTTGCCGGCCGGCTTCTTCGCTCTGAACAGCGCCATGTCCGCCTCCTGATGTACGAGTACCTGCCGCCAGCCTGCCCGATCGCCCGCCGATACACTCGTCGGCATGTCTGGTCAGCCGCTCCTCGTCCCCGGCAAGCTCTCCCCGCCGCGCCCGGTTCCCGCCTCGATCCCGCGGCCCGAGTACGTGGGCAAGCCCGCGCCCACCCCGTACACCGGCCCTGAGGTCCAGGACGCCGAGACCGTGGAGAAGATGCGGATCGCCTCGCAGATCGCCGCCCGGGCGATGGTCGAGGCGTCGAAGCACATCGCGCCGGGGGTGACGACGGACGAGCTGGACCGCGTCGCGCACGAGTACATGTGCGACCACCGCGCCTACCCCTCTGACCTCGGCTACCGCGGCTTCCCGAAGTCGCTCTGCGCGTCGATCAACGAGGTCATCTGCCACGGCATCCCGGACTCGACCGAGCTGCGCGACGGCGACATCGTCAACCTGGACGTGACGGCGTTCATCCACGGGGTGCACGGCGACACCAACGCCACCTACCTGTGCGGCGACGTGGACGACGAGTCACGGCTGCTGGTCGAGCGGACCGAGGAGTCGCTGAACCGGGCGATCAAGGCGGTCAAGCCCGGCCGGGCGATCAACGTGATCGGGCGCGTCATCGAGTCGTACGCCAAGCGCTTCGGCTACGGGGTGGTCCGGGACTTCACCGGGCACGGCATCAACACGTCCTTCCACTCCGGGCTGATCGTGCCGCACTACGACGCCCCGCACGCCACCACCGTGATCAAGCCGGGCATGACGTTCACCATCGAGCCGATGCTCACGCTGGGCACCCACGACTACGAGATCTGGGAGGACGGCTGGACGGTGGTCACCAAGGACCGCAAGCGCACCGCCCAGTTCGAGCACACCCTGGTCGTCACCGAAACCGGCGCAGAGGTGCTCACGCTGCCGTGACGGGGGCAGGGGGCGCGCCGCGGCGCGCCCCCGCGTGCGTCCGGTGAGACCGGAATCACTGGACATCGGGCGACCCTGCGGGTACCACAAAGGCAAGGCTCAGATAAGTTAGGCCAGCCTCACCGGCCGAACCTGTCGTGAGCGTCCCTGAACCGCCTGGAGCCCCGCATGCCCGCAGCCCGTCTCTCCGTCGTCACCGCCGTCGCGGTCGTCGCGGCGCTCGCCGCAGTCAGCGGGTGCTCCAAGAAGACGGACGCGAACGCGTCCGACGCGGTCCAGGTCACCGCCTCCGACGACTCCTGCAAGGTCTCCAAGACCAGCTTCCCGGCCGGGCACGTGAAGTTCGCGTTCGAGAACAAGGGCTCCAAGGTCAACGAGCTCTACGTCTACGCGCCGGGCGACAAGATCGTGACCGAGCGCGAGAACATCGGCCCCGGCACCAAGGCCGACATCTCCGCCGAGCTCAAGGCCGGCGAGTACGAGGTCACCTGCAAGCCGGGCATGAAGGGCGACGGCCTGCGCACCAAGGTCACCGTCACCGGCACCGGCGCGCCGAAGAAGAACGACCCGCGGCTGGACACCGCCGTCGCCGAGTACCGCAAGTGGGCGCAGAGCGAGGCCGACGCGACCATCCCGAAGGTCAAGGTCTTCACCGACGCGGTCATCGCGGGCAACATCGAGGCGGCCAAGGCGGCCTTCGCCCCGTCCCGCACCGGCTGGGAGTCCACCGAGCCGATAGCCGAGTCCTTCGGCGACATCGACCCGAAGACCGACACCCGCGAGGACGGCCTGGAGCCCGGCCAGAAGTGGACCGGCTGGCACAAGCTGGAGAAGTCGCTGTGGGCCACCAAGGCGATCTCCGCGGAGGACAAGCAGCTCGCCGCGCAGCTGCTCACCGACCTCACCGGCTGGCAGAAGCGGGTCGGCACGGCGGAGATCACGCCGACCAGCATGGCCAACGGCGCCAAGGAGCTGCTGGACGAGGTCGCCACCGGGAAGGTCACCGGTGAGGAGGACCGCTACAGCCACACCGACCTGTCGGACTTCAAGGCCAACGTGGGCGGCGCGCAGAAGGCGTACGA
Source organism: Streptomyces sp. NPDC006733 (assembly GCF_040636125.1). Lineage (NCBI taxonomy): Bacteria > Bacillati > Actinomycetota > Actinomycetes > Kitasatosporales > Streptomycetaceae > Streptomyces > Streptomyces sp. NPDC006733. The sequence goes on from NZ_JBEYJD010000007.1 coordinate 111,927, forward strand.
GCTGCTCAAGCCGGTCGCCTCGCAGAACAGCCCCGAGCTGGCCAAGGAACTGGACAAGCAGTTCGCCGCCATCAACACCCTGCTCGACAAGTACCGGAGCGGTGCCACCTTCGTCTCGTACGACACCGTGAACGCGGCCCAGCGCAAGGAGCTCTCGGACGGCGTCAACGCGCTGGCCGAGCCGCTCTCCAAGCTGGCCGCGGCCGTCGCGAAGTAACGGAGACCCCATGGCTGACGAGAAGACCACCGAAGCGGCCCCGTCCCAGCAGGACGGGGCGGCTGGGGACGGCACGGCAGGGCGGGCCAAGGGCCCGGTCTCCCGGCGCGCCGTCATCGGCTGGACCGGTGCCGGCATCGCGCTCGGCGCCGCCGCCGCAGGTGGCGCCGCGGCAGCCGTGCGCACCGGCGGCGACGTGCAGCCCGCGGGCGCGGCGGCCAACGTCGTCGCGTTCCACGGCGCGAACCAGGCCGGCATCACCACCCCGGTCCAGGACCGGCTGCACTTCGCGGCCTTCGACGTCAAGACCGAGGACCGCGCCGAACTGGTCGCGCTGCTCAAGGAGTGGACGGCGGCGGCCGCCGCGATGACGGCCGGCCGGCCGGTCGGCGAGGGCGCCGTCGGCGGCCTGCCCGAGGCCCCGCCGGACGACACCGGCGAGGCGCTCGGCCTGCCGCCCTCCCGGCTGACGATCACCATCGGCTTCGGCCCGACGCTGTTCGAGAAGGACGGCAAGGACCGCTTCGGCATCAAGGCGCACCGCCCCACCGCCCTCGTCGACCTGCCGGCGTTCCCGCACGACAACCTGGACGCGACCCGCAGCGGCGGCGACCTCTGCGTCCAGGCGTGCGCGGACGACCCGCAGGTGGCCGTGCACGCGATCCGCAACCTGGCGCGCATCGGCTTCGGCAAGGTCGCCGTGCGCTGGTCGCAGCTGGGCTTCGGCAAGACGTCCTCGACGACGCCGGACGAGCAGACCCCGCGCAACCTGATGGGGTTCAAGGACGGCACGCACAACGTCGCGGGCAGCGACCGGGCGACGCAGGACGCGCACGTGTGGGCGTCCGCGAAGGACGGCGCCGCCTGGATGGCCGGCGGCTCCTACCTCGTCGCCCGGCGCATCCGCATGCACATCGAGACCTGGGACCGCACTCCGCTCAAGGAGCAGGAGGACATCTTCGGCCGGAGCAAGGGCGAGGGCGCGGCGGTCGGCAAGCAGCGCGAGCACGACACCCCGAACCTCAAGGCGATGCTGCCGACCGCGCACGTCCGCCTGGCGCACCCGGACAGCAACGCCGGTGCGACGATCCTGCGCCGCGGCTACTCCTTCACCGACGGCACCGACGGCCTGGGCCGGCTCGACGCCGGGCTGTTCTTCCTCGCCTACCAGCGCGACGTGCGGTCCGGCTTCATCCCGGTGCAGAACCGGCTGGCCAGGACCGACGCGCTGAACGAGTACATCCAGCACGTGGGTTCCGCGCACTTCGCCTGCCCCCCGGGCGTGCGCGACGCCTCCGACTGGTGGGGCCGCGGCCTCTTCGAAGGGAAGTGACCGGCCGTGATCGGCAACTATCTGATCGGCCTGCGCGAAGGGCTCGAGGCCAGTCTCGTCGTCTGCATCCTCATCGCGTACCTGGTGAAGTCCGGCCGCCGTGAGGCCCTGCTGCCGATGTGGATCGGCGTGGCCGTGGCCGTCGTCGTCAGCGCCTCCTTCGGCGCGCTGCTGCAGTACGGCTCCTCGACGCTGGACTTCAAGGCGCAGGAGGCGCTCGGCGGCTCGCTGTCGATCCTGTCCGTCGTCCTGGTCACGTGGATGGTCTTCTGGATGCGGCGCACCGCGCGGCACCTGAAGAAGGAGCTGCACGGCAAGCTCGACGCGGCGCTCGCCATGGGGACCTTCGCGATCGTCGCGACCGCGCTGCTCGCCGTCGGCCGCGAGGGCCTGGAGACCGCGCTCTTCGTCTGGGCGGCCGTGTCGGCCGCCGGTTCCGAGGACGGGTCGACGCAGCCGCTGATCGGCGTCGCGCTGGGCCTGCTCACCGCGGTGGTGCTCGGCTGGCTCTTCTACCGGGGCGCGCTGCGGATCAACCTGGCGAAGTTCTTCACCTGGACCGGCGCGATGCTGGTCGTGGTCGCGGCGGGCGTGCTCGCCTACGGCGTGCACGATCTGCAGGAGGCCGACTGGATCCCCGGCCTGCACTCGGTGGCCTTCGACATCAGCTCCACGATCCCCCAGGACAGCTGGTACGGCACCGTGTTGAAGGGCGTGCTGAACTTCCAGCCGGACCCCACCGTCGCCCAGGTCACGGTGTGGCTGCTGTATCTCGTACCGACCATGGCCTTCTTCCTCGCCCCCGGTAGGGTTGCGCCGACCGCAGCAGCCCCGAAGGAGCCGACGCCGAATGACCCGCCGCAGGTGGTCCCTGACAGCCGCAGTGCTGCTGCTCACGCTGACGCCGCTGGCGGGCTGCGTGACCGTGCACGGGGAGCGGGCGCTCGTGCCGGCGGTGACGAAGGCTGAGGCCGCCAAGGCCCTCGAACGCTTCACCCGGCTCAACAACGACGCCAAGCGGAGCTACGACCCGGCGGTGCTGGCGAAGGCGGAGACCGGCGCGCTCGGCGCGATGGACCAGGCCGGTCTGACGGCCCGGCACACCAACCACCCGGAGGGCAATCCGGCGGCGGTGCCGCTGACGCTCACCGACGCGCGCTTCCTGATACCGAAGCAGCGCGGCTGGCCCCGGTGGTTCGCCGCCGACGCGCTCAGCAGTTCGGCGGGCGGCTCCCGCTGGCTGCTGGTCTTCCAGCGGGCCGCCGTGAGCGACTCGTGGAAGGTCTCGTACCTGGCGGTGGTCGGCCCGGGCGGGATGCCGAAGTTCACGCTCGACCACGACGGCTACGCCGAGCCGGTGCCGCTGGACGGCTCGGGGCTGCTGGTCGAGCCCGGCCGGCTCAGCGCCGCCTACACCTCGTACCTGCAGAGCGGCACGGCGGCCACGCTCGCCTTCGCCGACGGCACGCAGACCTCGCAGGTGCGCCAGCAGCGCCGCAAGAGCGCGGGCACCTCGGCCGCCGTCACCGCGTACGCCGACCAGCCGGTCGGCGCGGGCGAGTTCCCGCCGGTGGGGCTGCGGACCACGGACGGCGGGGCGGTGGTGTTCTTCGCCTCCCGCCACCAGTCGCGGCTGACCACCCCCCCGGGCAAGCCGCTGAAGGTCGACGACCCGGACACCAAGGCGCTGATGACCGGCACCCCGAAGAACTCCGTCACGCTGGTCCGGGTGGCCGAGCAGGCCGTCCTGGTCCCGCCGGCCAACGACGCCCAGGGGAAGGTCGTCTTCCTGAGCCGCCTGCTGGGACTGGTCTCCGCCAAGGGCGAGTGAGCGGGAGCGGGTGAGCGGGGCGGCCCGGCGCGGAGCCGGGCCGGGCCGGGCCGGGCCGGGCGTCAGAGCCGCCAGCCCACCGTCTCGGGCACGTACTCCACCCGCGCGCAGGCGTCCATCAGGACCTCCAGCAGCGGCAGCGGGTCCGGCAGCGGACGCTCCGGGCCGCGGCCGGGCAGCCACGTCACGGTGCCACCGGTGGGGAGTTTGGCGGGCGGCAGCAGCACGTAACTGGCGCGGCAGTGCCAGCGCAGGCCGGGGTGCTCGTCGACGGTCTCGGGGTGGCAGTCCAGCTCGCAGGGCCACCACTCGTCCTCGTCGACGGGGGTGCCGCGGGTGGCGGTGAAGAACAGCAGCCGGTCGTCCCCGTAGGCGGCGACCGGGCCGGCGTCCGCGCCCTCGGCCGCGAGCCGCTCCAGCGCGATGGCGCCCGCGTCGGCCGGCACGTCCAGCACGTCGTGGCTGGCGCCGGTGGCGGCGATGAAGTTCGCGAGCGGCTGCGTGCGCAGCCAGTTCTCGATCTTCTGCGGGTCGGTGGTGGCCTGGGTGTGCCAGGCGAACGAGACCGGGTGCATGCCCGGGGTGGGACAGCCCACGCGGTCGCAGGAACAGCCGTAGCCGGAGGGGTGGGCGGCCGGTGCGACGGGGAAGCCGGCGGCGGCCGCTGCCTGGACCAGTTCCTCGCGGGCCAGGGCGGGAGCAGATCCGGGATCGCTGTCCGAGCCTGCCGATCGGCGGCGCAGCCACTCGGACAACCTGCTCTTGCCTGCCATCGGGCTCCTTCCCTCACCCCCACGTCCATGGTCCACGGTACGCGGGTGGTGGGCATCATCCTGCCTCTTGTCCGGAATGAACGCACAGCCGGGGTGGAAGGACTTGGGGAGCGCTGTTCCCGACAGGCCGTCGGGATCCTCTTGACTTAGGTAAACCTAACTTGCGAGGATCACGGTACGCCCGCAGCAGGAGGTCTCCTTTGACGCCGTCCCCGTTCTCCACGGTGATCCGCGACGCCAGCCATGAGCAGCACACCGAGGCCGAGAACTCGACCTTCATGAGCGATCTGCTCGGCGGCCGCCTCGGAGTGGACGCCTACGCCCGCTACACCGAGCAGTTGTGGTTCGTCTACCGGGCCCTGGAGGACGCGGCACCGTCACTGGCCGGGGACCCGGTCGCCGGTCCCTTCGTCCGCGCGGAACTGCTGCGCGTCGCCGCGCTCGAACGCGACCTGGACCACCTGCTCGGCGCGGGCTGGCAGCAGCGGTCGGTACCGCTGCCCGCCACCGCCGCGTACGCGGAGCGGGTCGCCGAGGTCGCCCGGACGTGGCCGGCGGGGTATGTCGCACATCACTACACCCGCTATCTCGGGGACCTCTCCGGCGGGCAGGTGATCCGCGGCATCGCGGAGAGGACCTGGGGGTTCGAGCGCAAGGGCGACGGCGTGCGGTTCTACGTCTTCGAGGGGATCGGCAACCCGGCCGCGTTCAAGCGCGAGTACCGCGAGCTGCTGGACGCCCTGGCCGTCGACGACCTGGAGAAGCAGCGCGTCGTGGACGAGTGCCGCACCGCCTTCGCCCTCAACAGCGCCGTCTTCGCCGACCTCGCGGACGCCTGCCCGCTGGGCGCGTAGAAGCTGGGCGCGGAGAAGGTGGGCGCGCAGGAGCCGTACACCGCGGCACGCGGACAGGCCGCCGTGTATGAAAACCGGGCCGCGAACCACCGGATCGGCTCGGTGTTTTTCGGCCCCCGAGGGTGGACGATTTGTGCGCGTACGTAACCCACGCGGCACGCGACCCCATCGGCGTTCCACCGGAGCCTCAAACGACGAGGAGCCCGCATTGCGCTCAGTCCGCACCGCCACACCTCGGCGGTATCTGATGTGCCCGCCAGAACACTTCCGGGTGACCTACTCCATCAATCCGTGGATGGACCCGGCCAAACCGGTCGACCCCGTGCTCGCGCTCTTCCAGTGGGAGGAACTGCGGGACCTGTACCGCTCCCTGGGCCACACCGTCGAGGTGCTGGCCCCGGAGCCCGGCCTGCCCGACATGGTCTTCGCCGCCAACGGCGCCACCGTCGTGGACGGCCGGGTGCTCGGCGCCCGGTTCTTCAACGCGGAGCGGACCGCCGAGGCGCCGGCGCACCTGGCGTGGTTCACCCGCAACGGGTTCACCGAGGTGCGCGAGCCGCAGCACATCAACGAGGCCGAGGGCGACTTCGCCGTCACCTCGCAGTGGATCCTGGCCGGCATGGGCTTCCGCAGCAGCCCGCTCTCGCACTCCGAGGCCCAGGAGTTCTTCGGCCGGCCCGTCATCGGGCTGGAGCTGACCGACCCGCGCTACTACCACCTCGACACCGCGTTCGCCGTCCTCGACGACACGGCGGGCGAGGTCATGTACTTCCCCGACGCGTTCTCGCCCGGCAGCCGCCGGGTGCTGGCCCGGCTCTTCCCCGACGCCCTGCTGGCGACCGCGGAGGACGCCGCCGCACTGGGCCTGAACGCCGTCAGCGACGGCCGCCACGTGGTGCTGCCGCGCGGCGCCACCGGGCTCTTCGGACCGCTGCGCGAGCGCGGTTTCGAACCGGTCGCGGCCGACCTGTCGGAGCTGCACAAGGCGGGCGGCAGCGTGAAGTGCTGCACCCAGGAACTGCGGCCGTAGGGGCGCGCCCGGCGGGCCGGCCCTTCCGCCCGCGCGGCGAGGGGCCGTTCTCCCACCGCGGGACAGGCCCTATCGTGCGGGCATGTCCTCCGACACCGCGGCGTCCCGCGCACCGAAGCGTTTCTCGTACGACGCCGTGATCGTGGGCGGCGGCCACAACGGTCTGGTGGCCGCCGCCTACCTCGCCCGCGCCGGGCGCGGTGTGCTGCTGCTGGAGCGGCTGCCGGCCACCGGCGGCGCGGCCGTGTCCACCCGGGCGTTCACCGGGGTCGACGCGCGGCTGTCGCGCTACTCGTACCTCGTCAGCCTGCTGCCGCGGAAGATCACGGACGAGCTGGGGCTGCGCTTCGCGGTGCGCCGCCGCCGGATCTCCTCGTACACCCCGTATCCCGGAGGGGGACTGCTGGTCGACGCGCAGGATCCGTCCAGGACCCGCGAGGGCTTCGCGCGCCGCACCGGCTCCGAACGGGACTTCGCGGCGTGGCAGCGCTTCTACGCCATGACGCAGCGGGTGGCGGAGCGGGTCTTCCCGACGCTGACCGGGCCGCTGCCGACCCGGGCGGAGCTGGAGCGGATCGTGGACGACCCGGCCGCCTGGGAGGCGCTGTTCGAACGTCCGCTGGGTGAGAGTGTCGAGGCGGCGTTCGAGGACGACCTGATCCGGGGCGTCGTGCTGACCGACGCGCTGATCGGCACGTTCACCCACGCCCACGACGAGACGCTGCGGCAGAACCGCTGCTTCCTCTACCACGTCATCGGCGGCGGCACCGGCGACTGGGACGTGCCGGTGGGCGGCATGGGCGCGCTGACGGACGCGCTGGCCGGGGCCGCCCGCGCGGCCGGCGCGGAGATCGTCACGGGGTGCGAGGTGACGGGCATCGCGACGGACGGCGGGCGCGCCGAAGTCTCCTTCGAGGGCGGCCGGGTGGGCGCCGGGCACGTACTGGTGAACGCCGCCCCGCACACCCTCGCCGGGCTGCTCGGCGAGCCGGCCCCGGAGCGCCCGGAGGGTGCCCAGCTCAAGGTCAACATGCTGCTGAGCCGGCTGCCCCGGCTGCGGGACACCTCCGTCGACCCCCGCGAGGCGTTCGCCGGCACGTTCCACGTCGCCGAGTCGTACGACGAGCTGGCGACCGCGTACACCCAGGCCGCGGCGGGCGCGGTCCCGGCCGCCCCGCCGTCGGAGATCTACTGCCACTCGCTGAGCGATCCCTCGATCCTCTCCCCCGCGCTGGCCGCGCAGGGCGCGCACACCCTCACCCTGTTCGGACTGCACGCGCCCGCCCGGCTCTTCGCCGCCGACCCGGCCGGGACGAAGGAGGCGCTGCTCAAGGCGACCCTCGCCCAGCTCGACGCGGTGCTGGCCGAGCCGCTGGCCGACTGCCTGGCGCTCGACGCCGACGGCCGGCCCTGCATCGAGGCGAAGTCCCCGCTCGACCTGGAGCGCGAGGTCGGGCTGCCGGGCGGCCACATCTTCCACCGCGACCTGAGCTGGCCGTACGCCTCCGGGGACACCGGCCGCTGGGGCGTGGAGACCGCACACCCCGCCGTGCTGCTGTGCGGGGCGGGCGCGGTGCGCGGCGGCGGGGTCAGCGGGATCCCCGGGCACAACGCGGCGATGGCGGTCCTGCACGGGACGCGCGGGGCCGCGGGGGCCTGACCCCGGCGGGGCCGGACGGACGGCGCACCGGCCCGATCGGAGATACTTCCTCGGATACGTACCGAGGAGGACACGATGACCGGTCGGCAGTGGCGCAGGAGCGGGAGCGGGGGCAAGTGGCACACCCTCGACGAGAAGGGCGGCGCGCTGCCCACGCCCCGCAAGTGCACCGCGGACGTGATCGTGGACTGCGCGGTGTACGAGGACGGCAAGCGCTCCGCGACCCTGCCGCCCGGTGAGGCGCTGGCGGTGGCCAGGGAGCGCGGCGGGTTCGCCTGGATCGGGCTCTACCAGCCGGACGCCGAGCACCTCGGGGAGATCGCCGACGTGTTCGGCCTGCACCCGCTCGCCGTGGAGGACGCCGTCAAGGCGCACCAGCGGCCGAAGCTGGAGAGCTACGGCGACACGCTCTTCCTGGTGCTGAAGACCATCGTCTTCGTGGAGCACGAGCGGCTGACGGCGACCAGCGAGGTCGTCGACACCGGCGAGATCATGATGTTCCTGGGCAAGGACTTCGTGGTGGTCGTCCGGCACGGCAGCGCCCCGGGCCTGTCCCGGGTGCGCGCCTCGCTGGAGGCGCGGCCGGACCTGCTCGCGCAGGGCCCGGCGTCGGTGCTGCACGCGATCGCGGACCAGGTCGTCGACGACTACCTGGACGTCGCGGACCAGGTGGAGCTGGACGTCGACCAGTTGGAGTCGGACGTCTTCTCGTCCGGCCACGGCGACGACGCGGAGCGGATCTACCAGCTCAAGCGCGAGCTGATCGAGTTCAAGCGGGCCGTCCACCCGATGGCCCGCCCGCTGCAGCGCCTGGCGGAGGACGCGTACGCCGTCATCGGCCCCGAAGTCGGCCGCTATCTGCGGGACGTCGCCGATCATCTCTCCCATGTCCGGGAGCGGTTGGCCGGATACACCGAATTGGTGGACGGGTTGTTGTCGGCCAATCTCAGCCAGCTCGCCGTGCAGCAGAACACCGATATGCGGCGCATCAGCGCGGCAGCCGCCATCCTGGCGATCCCGACGATGATCGCCGGTTTCTACGGGATGAACTTCGAACACATGCCGGAACTGCGGTGGACTTTCGGCTACCCGTTGATGGTGGGGGTGACGGCCGTGCTCTCCGCGGTGGTCTACCGGGCCTTCCGGCGCTACGGCTGGCTGTGACCCGGACCGCTCACGCGTCCTCGGCGTCCGCGCCGGGCGGCGGCCAGGCGTCGCCCCAGTCGGCGTCGCGGGCGGCGCGGTAGAGGTCGCCGTGCCGCTTCTTGGTGACGGTGTCGCGGGCGATGCCGCCGTCCCGGGTGCACAGGTCGAGCAGCACCTGGCCCTTGCGGATCTGCGGGTGCCGCACGACGCGGCCGGCGGCGGGCGCGGCCGGGAAGCGGGCCGCCGCGACGTAGCTGAACTTCTCGTCCTCGTACGGCAGTGAGCCGCCCTTGACCTGGCGGTGCAGCGAGGAGCGGTTGACCCGGGCCGCGAAGTGGCACCAGTCGGTGCCCTCCATCGGGCAGGCCGCGTCGTGCGGGCAGGGGGCGAGCACGGTGTACCCGGCGCCGAGCAGCTGCGCGCGGGCGGCCAGGACCCGGGCGTAGCCGTCCGGGGTGCCGGGCTCGACGATCACCACGGCGCCGAGCGCCGCGCGGGCGGCCTCGGCGACGACCGAGACGCGGGCGGCGGCGTCCAGTTCGCCGAGCACGTACGAGACGGTGACCAGGTCGGACTCGGGAAGCCGGACGGCGCCGCCCAGCGGGCCCCGGCGCCACTCGGCGTTCCGGACCGCCGCGGAGTCGGCGCCGGCGGCCAGTTCGCGGCCGAGGGTGAGGGCGGCCTCCGACCAGTCGAGGACGGTGCTGCTGTGGGTGTCCTGCTGCCAGGCGTCGGCGACCGCCCACGTCGCCGCCCCGGTGCCGCCGCCCACGTCCAGGTGGGTGGCCGGGGCCCAGGCTCCCGCCCGCGCCCGGAACTCCGCGAGCGCGGAGCGCACGGCGCCGTACGTCGCGGGCATCCGGTACGCGGCGTACGCGGCCACGTCGGAGGCGTCCCGCAGGATCGGGGCGTCGGTGGGCGTCGCGCCCCGGTAGGCGGCGATCAACCGGTCGACCGCCTGCGCCGCACGGGTCGGCGGCAGGCCGTCGAGCAGTCCGTTCAGCGCGGCGCGCAGGTCTTCCGGTGCTTGCAGAGTGGACACAAACGTCAACTGTAAGGGGCGCCGCGACGGGCCCCGGACGCTCACCCTCCGCATGCGCTCCGGCACCCTTGCGGTATCTTCGCGCCCAGGTGGACCCCCGCTGACGACCGCCGGGTGGACGCCCGCCATACTCCGTATGGCCACGTTGTGCAGGTGAGCTATTAACTTGGACACAACAACGGCTCGAATATACGTAAACCGAAGCGGATGACCACTCTTTTGGCCTACCGTTCCGATTTATCACGGCGCACTGCTGCTTGGGGAAGTGGCAACCGCGCCTAATCTGTCGCGATGTGCCAGGGGGGTCCATGCGGCGTGTCGAAGTACCCAGCGGTCTGGTCGAAACCGGACCGAAACATGTGCGGAGCAGAGCTCCGCGCGGACTCAGTGACAAACCGACGTGGTACCTGCCGGTGGCGCTCGCCGTCGACCTGGTGGGTATCGCACTGCCCGTGACGCTCGTGTTCCAGGCGACGCGTCAACCGTACCCATGGGCGTGCGCAGCGGTGGCCGCGGTGGCCTGGCTCTGCGTGCAGGCGGGACGGCACCGCTATGCCACGCGAGCCCTGGGCGAGTCCCGGGCCGCACTGCCCGTTCTCTACGACTGGTTGATCCTGCTCGGCGTGCTGGCCGTCGCCCGCACCGCCGTCGGCGAGATATCGGAGCCGTCACTGGCACTGCTCGGGCTCGCGCCCGGCCTGCTGCTGACGGCCTCCTGCCGCAAGATGACGCACCGGCACCTCGCCGCGACCCGCCGCGAGGCGCACGCCGTACGCAAGGTGCTGGTGATCGGTGAGCCGAGCGCCGCCGACCACGTCGTCGGCCACCTGGCCAAGCGCACCGACCACGCCTACGTGGTCGTCGGTGTCGTCCCGGTCGGCAACGCCAATCTCGAGTGCGGTGCCCCGGTCAGCGCGCGACTGGGCTCCGTGATGCCCAGCGCCCCGAGCGGCGACTCCGCGCTGGTGCTGGGCGCTGCCCGGGACCACCGTGCGGAACTCGTGCTGGTGGCCCCGGGACCGCGGATGGCCGGAGAGCGGCTGAAACGTTTGTCCTGGGCGCTGCACGACGCGGGACTGCCGCTGGCGGTCCTGCCGGGACTGGTGGACGTGGCCATGCGCCGCGTCCAGCTCGCCGCGCCCGCCGGGCTGGCGATGCTCCACATCACCCCGCCCACCCGGCGCGGTGTGCAGATCAAGCTCAAGTCGGCCCTGGACCGGACCGGCGCCGCCGCCGGGCTGCTGGTGCTGGCACCGCTCTTCGGGCTGGTCGCCGCCGCCATCCGGCTCAACTCCACCGGTCCTGCCTTCCACAAGCAGATCCGGCACGGCCAGAACTGCGCGCCGTTCACCATGTGGAAGTTCCGCACCATGGTCGTGGACGCCGAGGCCCGCAAGGCCGAACTGACGGCGGCCAACGAGAACGACGGCCTGATGTTCAAGATGCGCCGCGACCCCCGGGTCACCGGCGTCGGCCGGCTGCTGCGCCGCTGCTCACTCGACGAGCTGCCGCAGCTGGTCAACGTGCTGCGCGGTGAGATGTCCCTGGTCGGGCCGCGCCCGCCGCTGCCCGACGAGGTGGCCCGCTACGACGAGATCGAGCTGCGCCGGCTCGCTGTCAAGCCGGGTATCACCGGACTGTGGCAGGTCAGCGGCCGTTCCGACCTGTCGTGGGACGAAACGGTCGCGCTCGACCTGCAGTACGTCGACAACTGGTCGTTCACCAGTGACGTCGACGTGATGGCCCGCACGCTCCGTGCCGTGGTCGACGGACGAGGAGCGTACTAGCCCGGTGTCCTTCGCTCCTCCACCCGCCGACCCCTCACGCCTCGGCCTGCCACTGGCCGTACACCGAGGCGATGCCGTCCCGCAGCGGGATCGTCGGCTTCCAGCCGAGGTCCGTCAGCCGGGACACGTCCAGCAGTTTGCGCGGGGTGCCATCGGGCTTGGTCGTGTCCCAGCCGATGGCACCCTCGTAGCCGACGACGTCCCTGACGGTCTCCGCGAGTTCGCGGATCGTCAGGTCGTCGCCGCACCCGACGTTGACCGGCTCGTCGCCGTCGTAGGTGCGCAGCAGCAGTGCGCAGGCGGCGGCGAGGTCGTCGACGTGCAGGAACTCGCGGCGCGGGGAGCCGGTGCCCCAGAGCTCGACGCTTTCGCGCCCGTCGCGCTTCGCCTCGTGGAAGCGGCGGATCAGGGCCGGCAGCACGTGCGAGGTCTCCAGGTCGAAGTTGTCGCCGGGACCGTAGAGATTGGTCGGCATGGCCGAGATGTACGAGGCGCCGTACTGCCGCCGGTAGGACTGGATCTGCACGATGCCGGCGATCTTGGCGAGCGCGTACGGCTCGTTGGTCGGCTCCAGCGGGCCGGTGAGCAGCGCGTCCTCGCGGATCGGCTGCGGGGCCAGCTTGGGGTAGATGCAGGACGAGCCGAGGAAGAGCAGCCGGCCGACGCCCGCGGCGTGCGCGCCGACGATGACGCTCAGCTGGATCCGCAGGTTGTCCTCGATGAACTGCACCGGATAGGTGCTGTTCGCCATGATCCCGCCGACCTTCGCGGCGGCGAGCACCACCGCGTCCGGCCGCACGTCCGCCAGGAACTTGCCGGTCTCCGCGGCGTCGCGCAGGTCGAGCCCGTCCCGGCCGCGGGTGATCACCTGGTGGCCGTCGGCGGTGAGCCGGCGGGTGACCGCCGAGCCGACGAGTCCGCGGTGTCCCGCGACGAAGATGCGGGCGCTGGGCGGGAGAAGTTCCCTCGTAGCCTTCATGACACCGGATTATGCCCTGCGGCGTCACCCATTCGGGTCTGACCCCGGCTTTCCGTTCGAAACCGCAATATATCCGGATCCCAAGGGGGGACCGCGTGAGCAAGAGCGCACTCATCACCGGCGTCACCGGCCAGGACGGCTCGTACCTGGCCGAACTGCTGCTGTCCAAGGGCTACACGGTGCACGGTCTCGTGCGCCGCTCGTCCAGCTTCAACACCGAGCGCATCGACCACATCTACCAGGGCCCGCAGGAGGCGAATCGTTCCCTCGTGCTGCACCACGCCGACCTGTCGGACGGTGTCGCCCTGGTGAACCTGCTCCGCGACCTGCAGCCCGACGAGGTGTACAACCTGGGTGCGCAGTCGCACGTCAGGGTCTCCTTCGACGCGCCGCTCTACACCGGCGACGTGACCGGGCTCGGCGCGCTGCGCCTGCTGGAGGCGGTCCGCGCGAGCGGCATCAGCACCCGCGTCTACCAGGCCTCGTCCTCGGAGATGTTCGGTGCCGCGCCGCCGCCGCAGAACGAGGGCACGCCGTTCCACCCGCGCAGCCCCTACGGCTGCGCCAAGGTCTTCGGCTACTGGTCGACGGTGAACTATCGCGAGGCCTACGGGATGTACGCGGTCAACGGGATCCTGTTCAACCACGAGTCCCCGCGCCGCGGTGAGACCTTCGTCACGCGCAAGATCACCCGCGCGGTCGCCCGGATCCAGGCGGGCCTGCAGGACCGGCTCTACCTCGGCAACCTCGACGCGGTCCGCGACTGGGGCTACGCGCCGGAGTACGTGGACGCGATGTGGCGGATGCTGCAGCAGGACGAGGCGACGGACTACGTCGTCGCCACCGGCGTGCCGGCCACGGTGCGGCAGTTCGTAGAGACCGCTTTCTCGCACGCGGGTCTCGACTGGTCCGAGTCCGTCCGCTACGACCCCAAGTACGAGCGGCCCAGCGAGGTCGACGCACTCATCGGGGACGCGAGCAAGGCCCGCGACCTCCTTGGCTGGGAAGCGACGGTCAAGGTGGAAGAACTGGCCCGGATCATGGTCGATGCCGACATTCAGCATGTTTCCGATCAGTTGGCTGGCGCAACTGTGCGCATAGATCGATAAATCTCGTCCAAAAATGCAGACTAGGGCCCACTGAGCGCCCTACTCTGCCCTGCACCGGCGGCTCGTTCGAGCCGCGGGTGAACAGCAAGGGCCTTGGGGGGCTACGCATGCGTAAATTGGGGGTGTTCTCGGTTGCCACAGCATTGGCGGCCGCGACACTGGGAGTGCTGACGTCGCACTCCGCGACGGCGGTGACTCCGCCGGTCGCCATCACGGCGGACGACCTGTCGACCTGGCAGACCAACGGGATCGTCTGGGCCTTCGCCCAGGCGAACGGCGTGGTCTTCGCCGGAGGTACGTTCTCGGCCATCCGGCCGCCCGGCTCCGCTGCCGGGGTCGACGAGCAGCCCGCGGTGAACTTCGCCGCGTTCGACACCACGACGGGCGCACCCACCGGGTGCAACCTGTCCTTCACCGGCGGCACGGAGACGGTGCGCGCGCTCACCGTCTCGCCGGACGGCAAGACGCTGTACGCGGGCGGCTCCTTCGGATCCGTCAACGGCGTCGGGGTGAGCAACCTGGCGGCGATCGACATCGCCACCTGCACCCCGCGCAACGACTTCCACGTCAACGTGACCGCCACCGTGCGCGCGCTGACGGCGACCGCCGACACCGTCTACCTCGGCGGCGACTTCCAGTCCGTCGAGGGCCAGACCCGCGGCCACCTGGCCGCGGTCACCACCGCGGGCGCCCTGAAGCCGTGGACGGCCGACACCGACGAGACGGCTCGCGCCGTCGAGGTGGCGGCCGACGGCACCCACGTGATCGTCGGCGGTGACTTCTACACCGTCAACGGCGCCAACTCGCACGCCCTCGCGGTGGTCGACGCGACGACCGGGGCCGTCACCAAGAACTACCCGAACGGCTTCTTCGACAACACGTCGGTCGTCAAGGACATCGTCACCGACGCCACCGGCTTCTACGTCGCCAACGAGGGCACCGGCGGCGGGGTCTTCGACGGCCGCACCGCGTTCAACTACAGCGACTGGAACCAGCGTTGGCGGGACACCTGCCTGGGAGCCACCCAGAACCTGGCGCTCTACCAGTCGGTCCTGTACAGCGGCTCGCACGCCCACGACTGCGCGACCATGGGCGAGTACCCGGACGGCAACCGCAAGCACCTGCTGGCGGAGTCGGTCGACAGCCCGAAGCTGCTGCCCTGGTTCCCCGACACCAACGACGGTCTCGGCGAGCTGGTCGGCCCGCGCGTGCTGATCGTCGCCTCCGGCGGCGGCAAGGACTACCTCTGGGTCGGTGGCGGTTTCACCACCACCAACCTCAAGGCCCAGCAGGGTCTGACGCGCTTCGCGAACGGGCCCGACACCGGGGCGCCCAGCATCCCGCAGGTCGTCGCGTCGAGCGTGGAGCCCGGCAAGGTGCAGGTCCGCTGGCAGACCAGCCTCGACCTGGACGACGGTGACCTGACCTACAACGTGTACCGCAACAACGGTGCCACCCCGGTCTACACCGTCAGCGCCTCCTCCCTGCCGTGGGTCCGCCCGCAGCTCACCTTCACCGACACCAACGTGGTGGCGGGCACGTCGTACACCTACCGGGTGTCGGCGAGCGACGGCACGAACGTCAGCGCCAAGTCGGCCAACGCGACCACCGTCGCCGCGACCACCGCCGAGTCGTACCCCGCGAAGGTGATCGCCGACGGCGCCAGCCTGTACTGGCGCTACGACGAGACGGCCGGCTACCTCGCGGACGCCTCGGGCAACCAGGCCGCCGGTGACAACGTCGGCTACTCGACCCGCCGGGTCGTCCCCGCCGCGGTCAAGGGCAGCAGCACCGCCGTCACGTACAACGGCACCAGCCAGTACTCGTACAGCGACCGCTCCTACCCGAAGCCGGCCGCGTACAGCGTCGAGACCTGGTTCAAGACCACCAGCACGCAGGGTGGGAAGCTGGTCGGCTTCGGCAGCAACACCAACGGCCGGCTCAGCGGCAACTACGACAAGCACATCTACATGACCAACGCGGGTCAGCTGATCTTCGGCGCCTACACCACCGGCGTCCGAGCGATCGGCAGCGGCAACGGCTACAACGACGGCAAGTGGCACCACGTGGTCGGCACCCAGGGCGCCGACGGCATGAAGCTGTACATCGACGGGAAGGTCGTGGCCGCCTACGCCCTCTACACCGCCAGCCAGGACTACATCGGCTACTGGCACGTCGGTGGCGACCAGCTCAACGGCTGGCCGACCCAGCCCACGAGCAACTACTTCGGTGGCTCCATCGACGAGACCGCGATCTACCCGAGCGTCCTGACGCCCGCGCAGATCGCCCAGCACTACTCCCTGGGGCTCACCGGATGATCCACCCGCTCCGGGCCACCGCCGCCGCCGCCGTCATCACGACGGCGGCGGCGGTGGTGCTCCTGACCGGCTGCTCCAGCAGCCACGACACGAAGGCCGCCCCGCCCGCGGGGACCGGTCCGACCGCCTCGGCCCCCGCCTCCGGGGGCCTCGACCAGAACCCCACCGCCTCGGCCGCCCCGACCACTGCGGGACCCACCGTCCCGGCCGCGCAGCTGAAGCCGAAGACGGGCTCCTTCACCAAGCAGCAGAAGCAGTACCTGACCGGCCGGGTGCCCAAGGGCTCCGACCCCGCGGCCGTGCTGGAGGTCGGCCAGGAGTCCTGCGACAAGATCAAGTTCATCGCCAAGCGCGACCCCGACGCGGCGGCGAGCGGCATCCTGCTCGGCCAGATCACCGGCGCGCACGACGCCGTCCCCGCGCTGTGCCCGGAGCAGAAGCCGGTCCTCACGGCGGCGGAGCACGGTTTCGTCGACGGCAGCTTCACCGTCGGGAGCAAGCCGAAGGCCGGCAGCGTCATCACCGCCGGCACGTACCACGCGCCGACCCCGACCAAGACCTGCTCCTGGACGCTCACCGGCGCGAACGGCAAGGCGGTCCCGGGCAGCAGGGCCCAGGTCACCGTTCCGGCCGGCGCGCGCGGCTTCTCCAGCTCGGGCTGCTCCGTGTGGCTCCCGTCGAAGGGCGAGTGAGCGGACGCATGCGGGTCCTGCACGTCGTCACCCTCCACACCCCCAGCCATGCCTTCGGCGGTCCGACGCGGGTGGCGCTCAGCCTCTCGCACGGACTGCGCGAACGCGGGGTGGACGCCCGGCTGGTCACCCTCGGCGACGAGTTCGACGGCCCCCTGCCGGACGAGGTCGAAGGGGTGCCGGCCCACCTGTTCCAGGCCCGGCACCTGATCCGGAGGTTCGGCGTCGCGGGGATCACCTCCCCGTCGCTGCTGGCGGGGGCCCGCCGGCTGGTGAAGTCGGCGGACGTCGTGCACGTCCACCTGATGCGGGACCTCGTCACGCTGCCGATCGCGCTCGCCGCGCTGCAGTGCGGCCGGCCGCTGGTCCTGCAGACGCACGGGATGATCGATCCGACCGAGCGGCTGCCCGCCAAGATCTCCGACGCGTTCGGCGTCCGGCGGGTGCTGCGGCGGGCCCAGGCGGTGCTCTGCCTGACCGAGACCGAGCGCCGCAACGTCAACGCCGTGGTGGAACCGGTCGAACTGACCAACACCGTCCGGCTGCCCAACGGCGTGCAGCCGCAGGGCGCGTACCGGCCGGAGCTGCGGGCCTCCGCGCACGGCGGGCCGCCCACGGTGCTCTACCTGGCCCGGGTGGACCTCGCCAAGCGTCCCCTCGACTTCGTCGAGGCCGTTCCCGGGGTGCTCGCCCGGCACCCGGGGGCGCGCTTCGTGCTCGCCGGACCCGACACGGGCGGCCTCGACGCGACCCTGGCCCGCGCCCGCGCGCTGGGGGTCGAGGGATCCGTGGAGTACGTCGGCGCGCTCGACCGGGCCCAGGTGTACGAGCACCTGCGCCGGGCGGACGTCTACGTCATCCCCTCCATCCAGGAGTCGTTCTCGCTCTCCGCGGCCGAGGCGATGTCGGTCGGCACCCCCGTGGTCGTCACCAGGACCTGCGGGCTGGCCCCCGACATCGAGGCGGCGGGCGCGGGCCGGCTCGTCGACAGCCGCGAGGAGACCGGGGCCGAGAACGGCGCCCGGATCGCCGGTGCCATCCTGGAACTGCTCGACCCGGCGGTGCACGCGGCGGCCTCCGTCGCGGCCCGGCGGCTGATCCATGACTCCTTCACCATCGACGCGATCGTGGACCACCTGCAAAAGGTGTACGCGGACGTGCGACGCTGACGGGGTAGCGGGAAAGGGGGACTGCGGCCATGACGGTTGTTGACACACGGGTGGCCGAGACGCGCACCAGGCGGCCCGAGGTGCCCGCGGTATCGCCGCGCGCCGTGCTCTCCCGCGCGCTGGCCGTGCCGCTGGTGCTCGGCCTGGTCGTCTTCCTGCCCGCCACCGTCGCCCTCCAGCCGGGCGCGGGCGTCCACGACGAGGCGTACTGGCTGCAGATCGCACTGACCTGCTACGCCGGGGCGCGGCTGTCGTCGATGATCCTCACCACCCGCCGCCGGCGGCTCATCCAGGGCTCGTTCTGGCTCTTCGTCTACGCGGCGATGGGCGTCGCCTCGCTCGCCCAGCTCGTGCTGGGCCGCGTCCCGACCCCGCTGGTCGGGCCGCGCAGCGACCTGTCGGCGGCCCTGGCGCTGACGCTCGTGGGCTGCGTGGCCTTCGACGTCGGTGTCCTGCTGGCCCGGCACCGCCCGGTGCGCACCGGGCGCAAGGAGCGCCCGGCGGCCTCGGTGAGTCCGCGCCGGCTCTACCTGCTGGTGGCGCTGGCGTTCGTGGCCAGCGGCTACTACGTCATGAAGCTCGGCGGCCCCGCGGTGCTCTTCAGCAGCCGCCAGGAGATCAGCGACACCCTCGCGGAGACCGGGGTGGCGACCGCCGGTTCGCACGCGGGCTCCGCCACGCTGCGCGGCTTCGGGACGGTGCCCGCGCTGCTCGCGCTGCTCTTCCTGACCCGCTGGCTGGTCACCTCGCGCATCGCGCGCCGGCGGCCGCTGCCGATCCTGCTGTGGATCGCCACCGCCGGGCTGAACATCGTCGTCAACAACCCGATCTCCAACGCCCGGTTCTGGTTCCTGACCGTGCTGTTCTCGATCCTGTTCACGGCGTTCCCGCGCAGCCCCGTGATGTACCGCTCCGCGCTGGCGCTGGGCGTCGTCGCGGCGCTGCTGCTCTTCCCCTTCATGGACCGGTTCCGCTACGACGCGGCCGACTACAAGCCCATGGAGACCAACTCGGTCCTGGAACCGCTGGCGCGCAAGGACTACGACCAGACGGTGATGTTCGCCAACGCGATCACCGAGGTGGAGTCCGGCGCGGGCCACACCTACGGGCACCAGCTGGCCGGTGCCGTCTTCTTCTACGTGCCGCGCTCCGCCTGGCCGGACAAGGCGCTGGACACCGGCATCATGCTCGGCCAGTGGATGGGCAACAAGAACACCAACCTCTCCTCACCGCTGTGGTCGGAGCTGTGGCTCGACTTCGGACCGCTCGGCATGACCGGCGGCTTCCTGGGGATCGGCTACCTGGCGGCGCGCGGGGACCGGCGGTACGCGCTGCGCACCGCGGACGGCGGGCGGCCCGGCGACATGACGGCCATCATCGTGCCGCTGATCGCCGGCTACTCCTTCATCCTGCTGCGCGGTTCACTTCTCCAGGCCTCCGGCCGGATCGGGATCGCCGTGCTGTGCCTGGCCATGGTGACGTCCTTCCGCACCGACCCCCGCAAGCTCCTGCGCTGACACCGAGGCGCTGACGGAGCCGATCCGCAGCCAGGTGGCGGCCGCCTTCGCGACGGAGCCGAGGCACAGGCCCCAGGCCGCGCCGAGGACCCCGCCCAGCGCGTAGCCGGTGAGCATGAACGCCACCGCCGCCAGGGAGAAGACCACCTGGATCGGGAGGGTGGTGCGCGGGCGCAGCACCCGCAGGGTCAGCAGCCCGCAGGTGCCGACCGCCATCGCGGTGTACTGGCTGCCGCTGGCGGGCAGCAGGTGGGCGGCGTTCGGCCAGGTGTCCCCGAGCAGCTGCCTGCCGATCCGGTCCGGCAGCAGGTAGAGGACGGTGGCCCAGGCCGCGGCGACGGCGGCCAGCACGGCGGCGAGCACCGCGGTGGCGCGGACCTGGCCGCGTACCCCCTGCTTGCGGTTCAGCAGCGGCGGTCCGAACGCCGAGGAGGCGTTGAACAGCACGTTCAGCGGTCCGAAGAGGGTGGTCGCGCCGCGCAGCGCGCCGACCGCGAGCGGGGTCGCGAAGAGTCCGAGGCCGAGGATCGCCAGTTGGCTCGATCCGTTGCCGACGCCGAACTCGACGACGAAGCGCTGCCCGAGGTGGCCGCGGCGGACGTACTTGCGCAGATCCGCCGGCAGGCCGCGCAGCAGCGGGGCGAGCAGGGCGACGGCGAGCAGCAGGGCGGGCAGGGCCGACAGGCCCCACACGGCGACCAGCCGGGCCGGGCCGGCCCCGTGCGGCTGCAGGGCCAGCGCGGGCAGCGCGACGGCGAGCCGGACGAGGTCGGCGAGGAGCGCGTAGTGCGGCAGCCGCAGCGCCGAGAAGCAGTACCGGATGCCGTCCTGGGTCAGGGCGATGGGCAGGATGAGCCCGAGGACGGCAAGCGCGGCGGCGGTGTCGCCCGGCACCAGGGCCAGCACGGCCGCGGCGGTGAAGCCGATGGCGGTCGACG
The DNA here is from genome assembly GCF_040636125.1 of Streptomyces sp. NPDC006733. Classification (NCBI taxonomy): domain Bacteria; kingdom Bacillati; phylum Actinomycetota; class Actinomycetes; order Kitasatosporales; family Streptomycetaceae; genus Streptomyces; species Streptomyces sp. NPDC006733. Next base: position 132,322 of record NZ_JBEYJD010000007.1, read on the forward strand.
CGAGAACGGTGAAGACCGCAGCCGACCGGCAGGCGGCCCGGATCACCCGGTCGTCGCCGCGCACCAGCACCAGGGCCTGCCCGACGTAGCTGACGCCGACGCCGAGCAGGATGGTGAAGACCATGTAGACCATGGAGAAGACGGCGAAACCGGCGGCGCTGGAGAGCCGTGCGGCGACCACCAGCACCAGGATGTTGGTGAGCGCCGAGACGCCCTGATCGGCGACCGAGCAGGCTATCGCGGCCTTCGGTCCCGGGACTCGCACCGGTTCACTCCCCCGGTGCCGCTGGGGCGGTGCTCATGAGACGGGGGACCTCTCGGGCTCCGGGACGACGGCTTCCAGCAGCGCGGTCGCCGGGGAGGCGGGGGTGTCGTCGGCGTCATCGTCGGGTGCCGGACGGCGAGCCGTGGGCTCCGCGCGGCGCCAGGGCAGCGTGAACCCGGTGTGGCCCGACGAGTGCAGCACCGCGCCGAGCACGGTGCCGCCGGCGCCGCTGATGAGTTCGCGGACCCGCTCCAGGTCGGCCCGGTGCACCTCGCGCGGGTCGCAGACCACCAGCACGCCGTCGACCCGGTCGACGAGCGCGAGCGCGTCGGCGTAGGCCAGCACGGCGGGCGCGTGGACGATGACCGCGGACTTGGGGGCGTCGGCCTCGGAGATCAGGCGGGTCGCGGGGACCGAGGTCAGGGCGCGGGCCACGTTGCGGACCCGGCGGCCGGGGACCAGGTCGAAGGAGCCCGACTCGCCGGCGTCGACGGTGATCTGGTGGCCGGCCGGCCAGCCGCCGTCGCCCACGGCGGGCGTACGGGCCCAGGCGGGCCGGGTGCCGTCGCCCGAGCGCAGCCGCTCGGCCAGCGTCGGGGTGCGCAGGTCCGCCTCGATGAGCAGCACCTCCATGCCGGTTTCGGCGAAGGAGGCGGCCAGGTTGACCGAGACGGCGGTGGCGGTCTCGCTGGAGCCGCGCGGCGCGACCACCAGCAGCCGCCGGCGGTCGGCGAACCGCTGGTCGTAGGCGAGCCGGAAGGCCACCGAGCGGTACGCCTCGGCGATCCGGCTCTCGGTGTTGCCCAGGACGAGCAGCGGGCCCGGCTCCCGGCCGTCGCGCACCCGCGGCAGCGTCCCGAGGACGGGCGCGCGCAGGGCGCGCGCCACGTCGCTGTCGGAGCGCGCCGCCGGGTCGAAGACCAGCCGCACCCAGGCGGCGAGCAGTCCGATGGCGATTCCGACGGCCAGGCCGAGGCCGAGGGCCATCGGCAGGCCGAGTCCGGCGGGCGAGGTCGGCGGGACGGCCGTGCGGATCACGTTGCCCGAGGTCGTGTCGAGGGCCTTCAGCTCGCTGATGTTGCTGTTGAGCTCGGAGATCCGGCTCAGCAGATTGGTCTGCGCGTTGGTGTTGGTGGCGACGCTGGACGGGTCCTTCTGCCGCTCGATCTGCTTGCGCAGCGCCTCGGACTGCTTCACCAGCGGGTCCAGCTGGGTCTTGTAGCCGTTGACCATGTTGTTGATGCTGGAGACGGTCTGCGCCTGCCGGTTGTCCAGGTACGCCTGCGTCAGGGCGTTGGCCCGGGCCGCCGCCTCGCGCGGGCTGCGGCCGGTGTACGCGAAGTCCAGGGCCGTGGTCTGCGGGGGGTTGGTCACCTGCAGGTTGGCGAGGAGTTCGGCGGCCGCCTCGGGCTGCCCGAGAGCCTTGGCGGCGCGCTCCGCGACGACGCCGCTGGCGGCCGTCTGCCGCTCCGAGCCCATGTTCAGGACCTTGTCCGGGGTGGCCCCGGTGGCGAACGGGTTCACGGACGCGGCCCGGACGGTGATCTCACTCGTCGCGACGTACTTGTCCGCTCCCGACAGTGCCAGTGCGGCGCCGCCGAGCAGTCCGATCAGTACTCCGGCCACGATCAGTGCCCGGTAGCGGATCAGCTGGCGGAACTGGTCCCGCAACAGGTCCGGTTCGTCATGCTGCTCGATCACGTGCGTGAAACCCCCTCAGGCGTGCGCTCCCCATGCGCTCGCTCATTATGCGCGTTCGGTGTCGGATCAGGTGTCCGAATGCGCGGGCTCCGCAATCGGGGCCGGTTCGGCGAATGGTACTGGTGGTGCCGGCGGGACCGGCGGGGTGGTGCCGAGTACCTCGGCGACGAGGGCGTCGATCCGGTTCAGTCCCGCGGTGCGGCTGAGGTGCGCGTCGGCGTAGCGCGGTCCGTTGGACCCCAGCCCCTCGGCCGCCTCGGGATCCTCGGCGAGCGCCAGGACCGCCTTCAGCAGCGCGTGCGGGTCCTCGGGTGCCACCAGGACGCCGGCGCCGGAGCGCAGCACCTCCTCGGCGGTGCCGCCCTCGGCGGCCACCGAGGCGACGACCGGGCGCCCGGTGGCGAAGTACGACGTGAGCTTGGAGGGGATGCTCATGTCGAGGACGGACGCCCTCTGGGTGACTGCGAGGACGTCGGCGGCGGCCAGGACGTCGGGGAAGTCCGCGTCGTCGACCGCCTGCATGAACTCCAGGTTGGGTATCCCGCCGGCCAGCTCGCGCAGCAGCTCGCGCTGGTTGCCGTCGCCCATCAGGACGACGCGGACGGCCGGGTCCAGCCGGGCGGTCTCGACCAGCACCTCCAGGCCCTGCTTGAGCCCCATGTTCCCGGAGTGCAGGACGACGGTCTGGCCCTCCCGCCAGCCCAGCCGGGCGCGCATCTCGGCGCGGGGCCGCGACGGGCGCGCCACGTGCGACCAGTTCGGGACCACGCGGATCCGCTCCGGCGGCACGCCGAGCGCGGCGACCTTGTCGCTGAAGCTCTCGTGGATGACGCCGACCAGCGTCGCGCGCCTCAGCACGTACGCCTCGACGGCGCTCGCCGCGGACGCGGCCCGGTCCCCGCCGCTGATGCCGCTCTGCTCGGCGGCGGCACCCATCAGGTCCTGCACGACCGGGACGAAGGGGACGCCGTGCCGCCGGGCGATCCGCGCCCCGAGGACGCCGCCGGCCAGGCTGGGCAGTTGCGCGACGACCACGTCGGGCCGGACGCGCGGCGGCGCGAGCAGGCCGTGCGCGAGCACCGACCCCTCGAACAGGGCGCGGCGCACCGCCGTCTGCCGGGGCGGCACGGTGTGCCGGCGACGGTGCACCGTCACCCCGCCGCGCTCCTCCTCGGTCCGCCAGACCCCCCGGTAGGCGGGGTCGGTCTCCCAGGCGGGGTAGTGCGGCATGCCGGCGAGCACCGCCACCTCGGCCCCGCCGGCCGCCCAGTGTTCGGCGATCTGCGTGGCGTACGGACCGATGCCGGTGTGCTCCGGCGCGTAATTGGTTGAAACCAAAAGCAGCCGTTTGTGACGAAAGGTGTCAAGAGCTGACACAACGCGCCCCCTTCCCCCCAGAAGTAACCAAGCGCCCACCCTAACTGTTCACCGCTGCTACATGTTGACGATTCCAGCCGGTCTTTCTTTCGCAAATCGTCGCTTAGTATCTGCGACGTCCGACTATCGTCGGAGACTCACATTCCGCCGGGGGCACCACCGGGCGGGGCAGTACGGCTGGGGGGTCGTTTCGTGGCACACCGTGTCGGCTACGCGCCAGGGGTCTACGACCTCTTCCACGTGGGGCATCTCAACATCCTTCGGCACGCCCGGAGCCAGTGCGACTACCTCGTCGCGGGGGTCGTCTCCGACGAGATGGCCGAATTGGCCAAGGGCCGCAGGCCCATGGTCCCGCTGATCGAGCGGCTGGAGATCGTCCGCAGCGTGCGCTTCGTGGACGCGGCCTTCGTCGAGACCGTCCCCGACAAGGTGGAGACCTGGCAGCAGGTCCGCTTCGACGTGATCTTCAAGGGCGACGACTGGCGCGGCACCGAGAAGGGCCTCCGCCTGGAGCGCGACTTCGCGGCGGTCGGCGTCGAGGTCGTGTACTTCCCGTACACCGTCCACACGTCCAGCACCCAGCTGCGCCGGGCACTGGACGTGCTCACCGAGCCCGCGACGCCGGAGAGCGCCGAGCTCCGGGGCTAGCGCTTCCGGCGCCCTCGGCTCCCCCGCGTCTGCGCGTCTCCGTGGATCGGGCGCTCCCACGGATCAGGCGGGTGCGCCCACGGCCTTCAGCTCGCGGAACCACTTCACCAGGAACGCCACCAGGAACAGCGCGTACACCGCGGCCAACACGGCGTAGGCGTACAGGAACGCCCGCCCGCCGCCCAGCACCAGGAAGACCACGCAGAAGACCCCGTAGTCGACGGGCAGCAGGCCCACCGCCCTGATCCGCGACGGGGCGGCCGGCACGGAGCCGGGCGCGGGCTTCGGCTTGAGCTTCTCGGTCAGCAGCCCGCCGACGTAGATGAGCACGGCGGCGAACTGGAACCCGAGCGGCAGCAGCAGCCAGCGCTCACCCGGCAGGTCGAAGAACCGGTAGAACGAGATCAGCACCGCGACGTGCACGCCGGTGATCTTCCCGCAGTCCACCACGTGGTCCAGCCACTCCCCCGCCGGACTGCCCCGGCGCAGCAGCCGCGCCAGCTGGCCGTCGGCCGAGTCGAAGGCGAAACCGACCACCAGCGCGAGGTAGACCGCGACCGACAGCGTCCAGGACGGGCGCACCAGCGCCACCGCCGCGATGGCGCCGTAGGTGAAGCCCGCGCTGATCAGCGTCACCTGATTGGGTGTCAATCCGACCCGGTAGGCCGCCGCCGCGAGCACCCGTCCGAAGGGCCGGTTGATGTAGCGCGAGTACAGCGACACCCCCTTGGCCGACTTCTGCGCCGTGCGCAGTTCTCGCAGCGCCGAGCCGAAACCGGCCTCGCGCACTGCCGTCGTGTCCACCACGTAGCCCCCCACGTCGTTCATCCCCATGACATGTATCTGTCGCCCGCGTACCGCGGGTGCACATCATGTCAGCCGACTCCGGCACGCGCCGCGCCGCCCCAATAACATCAAAAGATCGGGCATTGCACCCTAAAGTGATCCTCAATGTCCATGACCCGCCGTACCGTGCTGCAGGTCGCCGCCGCCGGAGCCCTGCTCACCGGATGCGCGGACGGCCGGCCCCCCGCCGCCGGGGCCTCGCCGGGCCCCGCGGCCAGCAAGGCGCCACCGGCGCACCCGTCCGCCTCCCCCCGCCCCGTGCCGCCGGCCCTGCCGCCGCTGCCCCCCGGGCTGCCTGCGCAGATCGAGCACGGGCCCAGAGACCGCCCCCAGGTCGCCCTCACCTTCCACGGCCGGGGCGAACCGGCCATCGCCACCGCCCTGCTCACCGAGGCGGAGCGGGCCGGGGCGCGGCTGACGGTGCTGGCCGTCGGCACCTGGCTGGACGAGCACCCCCAGCTCGCCCGCCGGGTGCTCGACGGCGGCCACGAGCTGGGCAACCACACCCAGACCCACGGCAACATCTGCGCCATGGGCGCGGCCGCCGCGACCGCCGAGATCACCGGCTGCGCGGACCGGCTGCGCAAGCTCACCGGCTCACCCGGACGCTGGTTCCGGCCCTCCCAGGCCCGGCTGGCCACCCCGCTCGTCGAACGCCTCGCCCAGCAGGCGGGGTACGAGCACGTCCTCGCCTACGACGTCGACTCGCTCGACTTCACCGAACCCGGGACCGGGGCCGTCCGGGCCAACGTGGCCAAGGACGTCGGCCCGGGGTCCGTGGTGAGCCTGCACTTCGGGTACGCCGGCACGATCGGCGCACTGCCCGGGATCCTCGACGACCTGAAACGGCGCGGGCTGCGCGCCGTGACCACGACGGAGCTACTGACCTGATGCGTCCTGTGTACCGCGCGCGCCGCGCCGCCCTGCTCGCCGCCGCCATCGCCCTGGCGACCGCCACCGCCGGCTGCGGGAAGGGCGGCTCGGAACAGCAAGCGCCCGCCCCCGCGGCCAGCAAGGCCCCCGCCGGGTCGGTCGCGTCCCAGGCCGCCGCCGCCCAGGGTCTGCCGGGCATGCCGCCGGTGCTGGACCCGAAGGACGTCTACGCGGCGGACCGCCCGGGCGCGCTCTCGCCCGTCGTGCGCGACTTCCCGTCCCGGGTGTACGTGCCGAACAGCAACGACAACACGGTGTCGGTGATCGACCCGAAGACGTACAAGGTCATCAAGACCTTCCCGGTCGACGAGCAGCCGCAGCACGTCGTCCCGTCGTGGGACCTCAAGACGCTGTGGGTCAACAACAACCGGGGCCACACGCTCACCCCGATCAACCCGGCCGACGGCGTGGTCGGCAAGACCGTCGACGTGCACGATCCCTACAACCTGTACTTCACCCCGGACGGCAAGTACGCGGTGGTGATGGCCTCGCTCGACCGCGAACTGGTCTTCCGCGACGCGCACACCATGGCGATCAAGAAGACCGTCCCGGTCTCCTGCTACGGCGTCAACCACGCGGACTTCTCCCCCGACGGCCGGTACTTCATCGTCTCCTGCGAGTTCTCCGGTGAGCTGCTCAAGGTCGACACGGCGAAGATGGAGGTCGTCGGGCAGCAGAAGCTGCCGTTCGACGGCGCCATGCCGCAGGACGTGAAGATGTCGCCCGACGGCAGCGCCTGGTACGTCGCCGACATGATGGCCGACGGCATGTGGGTGCTGAACGGCGACACGTTCTCCAAGCCGCGGCTGATGCCGACCGGCAAGGGCTGCCACGGCCTCTACGTCAGCCGCGACTCGAAGTCGATGTACATCTCCAACCGCGGCGAGGGCTCGGTGTCGGTGCTGGACTTCGCGACCGGCAAGCTCGCCCACAAGTGGCAGATCCCGGGCGGCGGCAGCCCCGACATGGGCGGGGTGTCCGCGGACGGCAAGGTGCTGTGGCTGTCGGGCCGCTACAACTCCGAGGTCTACGCGATCGACACCACCGACGGCCACACGATCGCCAAGATCCCGGTCGGCTCGGGCCCGCACGGGCTGGCCGTCTACCCGCAGCCCGGCCGCTACTCGCTGGGCCACACCGGGATCTTCCGCTAGGACTCCCGCAGCCCTCAGTCCGTCACTCCCTCAGTCCCTCAGTCCCTCAGTCCGCCAGGACGCTCCGGGCCAGGCAGGTCGCCGCCGCGGCCCGGGGCGCGCTGCCGTCGCGCCAGGTGCGGCTGGGGTGCACCGAGTTGGCGAGCAGCACCAGGAACGTGTCGGTCGCGGGGTCGACCACCAGGCTCGTCCCGGTGAAACCGCTGTGCCCGACGGCGCCTTTCCCGGCCAGCTCGCCCATCAGGTGCGGCTGATCCTTCTCGAACCCGGGGTAGGGGCCGCCGGCGTCGAGCAGCGCCCGGCAGAACAGGGCCAGGTCCCAGGCGGTGGAGAAGAGCCCCGCGTGCCCGCTGACCCCGCCGGCCGCGTACGCGTTCTCGTCATGGACGACGCCGTGCACCATGCCGCGGTCGAGCTTGCCCCAGGGCCGCCGCTGGTCCTCGGTCGCCGCGATCCGCGGCAGCAGGGCGGCGGGCGGGTTGTAGCCGGTGTCGGTCATGCCGAGCGGCCCGGTGATCCCCTCCGCGACCAGGGCGTCCAGCGGCTGCCCGGTGGCCCGCTCCAGCACCTGCTGGACGGTGATCAGGTTGAGGTCGGAGTAGATCCGGACGGTACCGGGCGGGTGCAGCGGCTCCTCGTCCCACAGCAGGCGCAGCCGGGTCTCGGGGGTGGGCAGGTCGTAGAACGGCAGCTCGGGACGGAAGCCGGAGGTGTGGTCGAGCAGCTGCCGGACGGTGATGCCCGCCTTGGCCGCGGCGGCTCCCGGGGCGGCGAACTCCGGAACGTACGAGGCCACCGGCCGGTCGAGGTCCAGCAGCCGCGCGGCCAGGACGGCCGTGAAGAGCTTGCTGACGGACGCCAGGTCGAAGACCGTGTCGGGCCGCATCGGCACCCACCGCTCCGGCGGCAGCTCCGCACCGCGGTCGGCGGCCGCGTCGTACCCCGCGTACCGCACCGCCCAGCCGATCGCCTCGTGCAGCGCCACGGTCCGGCCGCGCCCGGCGAGCACGACCGCGCCCGCGCACCAGGGGTGGACGGGCGACGGTTCCAGGGCCGCTCTCAGGCCGGGGACGATCCGCTGCAGTTCTCCGACGTCGAGGCCGGCCTCAGGGCAGGTACCTCTCGACAGCCGCGGCGCCATGTTCCTCCAGGTCCTTGCGGGCCCTCTCGATCCGGGCGGGCGTGGGTTCGCGGCCGGAGAGCATCACCAGGTCCTCGGGGTCGACCATGCTCTCGGACCCGGTGTGCAGCACGCTGTCCGCGGTCTTGAACGCCCAGCGCTTCTCATCGATCGGCTCGGACATCCCTGCCTCCTGACGATTTACGGTGCATCCACCCTACGACGCCACGGGCGGCACAGCCCGGCGAAGCAGCCGACGGCGATCAGGGCGCAGGCCACCTGCACCACCGCCATCGGTACGGCCGTGTGCTCGCCCGCGATGCCGACCAGCGGCGAGACGACCGCACCGATGAGGAACGAGACGGTGCCGAGCAGGGCGGACGCGGAGCCTGCCGCGTGCTTGGTGCGCATCAGGGCGAGCGCGTTCGTGTTGGGCAGCGCCAGGCCCATCGCCGACATCAGGACGAACAGGCCCGCCGCCATCGGGAAGAGCCCCACCCGTCCGAGCACCCCGGACGCCATGACCAGCAGCGCGACGGCGGCCGCGGTGATCACCGCGAGGCCCACCCCGAGCGCCCGGTCGAGGCTGACCCGGCCGATCAGCACCTTGCCGTTGAGCTGGCCGACCGCGACCAGCCCGATCGAGTTCACGCCGAAGAGCAGGCTGAACGTCTGCGGGGAGGCTCCGTAGATGTCCTGCACGACGAAGGCGGAGGCCGAGATGTACGCGAAGAGCGCGGCGAAGGCGAAGCCGCCCGCGAGCATGTAGCCGGCGAAGACGCGGTCCGCGAGCAGGGCGCGCATCGTGGCGAGCGTCTGGGCGAGGCCACCGCTGTGCCGGTCCTCGGGGGCCAGCGTCTCGTCCAGCTGCCGCCAGACCAGCAGGGTGAGCAGCACCCCGATCGCGGTCAGGACGCCGAAGACGCCGCGCCAGTCGGTCAGCCGCAGCACCTGGCCGCCGATGACGGGCGCGATGACCGGGGCGACGCCGGAGACGAGCATGAGGGTGGAGAAGAACCGGGCCATCTCGACGCCGTCGTACAGGTCGCGGACGACCGCACGGGCGATGACGATGCCCGCGGCGCCCGCCAGGCCCTGGAAGAGCCGGAAGGCGATCAGCAGCTCGGCGCTGGGCGCGAAGGCGCAGACGGCGGTGGCGAGGACGTAGACGACCATGCCGGCCAGCAGCGGCCGGCGGCGTCCCCACTTGTCGCTCATCGGCCCGACGACCAGCTGCCCGAGCGCCATGCCCGCCAGGCAGGCGGTGAGGGTGAGCTGGATGGTCGCGGCGGGGCTGTGGAGGGAGTCGGTGACCTTCGGCAGGGCCGGCAGGTACATGTCCATGGAGAGCGGGGCCAGCGCGGTCAGCCCGCCCAGCACCAGCGTGACGAGCCATCCCGTACGGCGCTGTGCGGTGAGCCGGCGCTCGTCGGATATGCGCGTGGCGGCGGTCGGGCCGGCTTCCTGCATGGGGCACCCCCGGTAATCGTTGAATCGTTGCCTATCCTTTCAGGCATTCGAACGTGGTCGAGACCTGGTGGAGCGGACGCATGGCGCACGGCGGACACGACGAGCATGGCGCAGACGCGGGACACGGCACAGCGGGTGTCTCCGGCACAGCAGGTGTTTCGGGCGCATCGGGCCCCGCCGGAGCGGAGGGCGGAGCGGACGGCGGTAGCGGTGGAGCGGACGGCGGTAGCGGCGGTGCGGGCCGGGAGCGGCCGATCCGCTGGGGGATCCTGGCGACCGGCGGCATAGCCGCCACCTTCACCGAGGCCCTGCTGACCCTGCCGGACGCCGAGGTCGCCGCGGTGGGCTCGCGCAGCATCGGCTCGGCGAAGACCTTCGCCGACCGGTACGGCATCGAGCGCGCCTACGGGAGCTGGGCCGAGCTGGCGCAGGACGACAGCATCGACGTGGTCTACGTCGCCACCCCGCACTCCGCGCACCGCACCGCCGCCAGGCTCTGCCTGGAGGCCGGCCGGGCCGTGCTGTGCGAGAAGGCGTTCACGGTCAACGCCCGCGAGGCCGAGGAGCTCACCGCCCTCGCGGCGGAGCGCGGCAGCTTCCTGATGGAGGCCATGTGGATGTACTGCAACCCGCTGATCCTGCGCATGCGCGAACTCGTGCGGGACGGCGCCATCGGCGAGATCCGGACCGTCCACGCGGACTTCGGGATCGCCGGCCCGTTCGCCGCCGACCACCGGCTGCGGGACCCCGCCCAGGCCGGCGGCGCACTGCTCGACCTCGGCGTCTACCCGATCTCCTTCGCGCAGCTGCTGCTCGGCGAGCCCGACACCGTACGGGCCACCGCGCACCTCACCCCCGAGGGCGTCGACGACAACACCGGCATCGTCCTGGGCTGGGACAGCGGCGCCCTCGCGCTGCTCAGCTGCTCGATCACCGCCGACACCCCGGTCACCGCGTCGGTCACCGGCACCACCGGGCGCATCGAGATCCCGCACGGCTACTTCCACCCCGAGCGGTTCACCCTGCACCGCGAAGGCCACGAGCCCCGCGAGTACCTGCTCTCCGAGGTCACCGACGTGCCGCAGCGCGACAGCATGCGCCACGAGGCGGCCGAGGTCATGCGGTGCCTGCGGGCCGGCGAGACCCAGTCACCGCTCGTGCCGCTGGCGGGGACGCTCGCGATCATGCGCACCCTGGACACCGTCCGCGAGCAGATCGGTGTGCGGTACCCGGGCGAGTGACGCGCGGGCGCCGGGCGCCGGGCGCCGGGCTTCAGGCTCTCCGCGAAGAGCAAGGGAGCCCGGCGCACGGCGACTTAGGATCGGGCCATGGCTGAACTGCTGACGCACGACGGAACCTGGACGTTCGACGACGAGGTGATCCGTATCGTCCCGGGCCGTGACCGGGGGGTGCACAAGCTGCGCCAGACGCTGGGCGAGGTCGCCGTACCGCTGCACGCGGTGGCCGGCATCGCCTACGAGCCGGGCCGCAAGGGCGGCCGGCTGCGGCTGCGGCTGCGCGAGGGCGCCGACCCGCTGCTGTACGCCACGGGCGGCGGCCTGCCGGACGCCGCCGACCCGTACCAGGTGGCCGTGGACCCGGACCGCACGGGCGTCGCCGAGTACTTCGCCGACGAGGTCCGCAACGCCCTGCTGCTCAACCAGGTGCCGACGGGCCCGACCGACTCCTACCTGCTGCCCGGCCCCAAGGTGCCGCTGTCGGCGAGCGGCGGCGACGGCGCCGCGACGTTCGACGGGGAGCGGGTGGCGATCAGCTGGAACTGGATGGCGGAGGAGGGCAAGAAGTCCGCCGGCGCGCGGGAGCTGGCGCTCGCCGACCTCGCGGGCGTGGAGTGGCGTCCCAACGTCGGGCTGGAGAACGGGCACTTGCGCTTCCGCGTCAAGGGCGCCCAGGCCACCACCCAGCCGCCCAAGCACGACCCCAACAGCATCGTCCTGTGGGGCATGAAGAAGGAGATCGGGCAGACCGCGCTGCTGGCCGCGGCGGTCGCCGCCCGGCTGCCGCACCCCGCGGACCCCGGCGGCGGGCAGGCCGCCGCCGTCCAGCACGATCAGCGCCCCGAGCTGCTCGCCAAGCGGCCCGAACCGCAGGACGCGGTCGCGGGTCGGGCGCCCGACCGGTCCGACGACCCGGACGCGCTGCTGCGGCGGCTGCGCGAGCTGGGCGAACTCAAGCGCGACGGGATACTCACCGACGAGGAGTTCACCGCCGCCAAGTCCGCCCTGCTGCGGCGCTTCGGCTGAGCGTCGCCGCCTGCCGTAGCCCCGTCCACCGCGCCCCTACTGCGCTCCGTGAGCGGGCGCGATGGCGTTGATGCGAGCGGCGAGGCCGAAGTCCTTCTCCGTCAGCCTTCCGCCCGCCGAGTGCGTGGTGATCGACACGCCGAGGGTGTCGTAGCCGAGCGTGAGATCCGAGTGGTGGTCCAGCTCGGCCTGCACCTGCGCGATGTGCACCGCGAGGATCGCGGCGGGCAGGTGCGCCAGCCGGTACGTGCGGACGAGAGCGGTCCCGTCCGCGGCGAGTTCCCAGCCGGGGAGCTCGGCGAGGCGATCGGCGATCTCCTTGTCGGACAGCGGGTCGACGACGGACATGGGGCCTCCTGCTGGGACGGTGGTCACCTTCGGGGCGGTGCCGGACGCTGCGGGACGGCGCTGACGCCTCGGGGCGGCGCTGATCCTCATCCTCCCACCGCATACCCTGCGATGCCATGAGTGAGATCCAGAAGGTGGCAGTGGTGACGGGCGCCGGATCCGGCGTGGGACGCGCGGTGGCGCTGGCGCTGACCGGGGCCGGCTGGTCGGTGGCGCTGGCGGGCCGCAGGGCCGAGGCGCTGGAGGAGACGGCGCGGCTGGCGGGCGAACTGCGGGCGGACGACCTGTCTGCGGGCGAGCTGCCGGCCGGTGGGCGCACCCTCGTCGTGCCGGCGGACGTGACCCGGCCGGAGGACGTCGACCGGCTGTTCACGGCGGTGCGGACGGAGTTCGGCCCGCTCGGGCTGCTGTTCAACAACGCCGGGATGTTCGGGCCGCCGGTGCCGCTGGAGGACCTCACGTACGAGCAGTGGCGCGCGGTGGTCGACGTCAACCTCACCGGTGCGTTCCTCTGCGCGCAGGCGGCGTTCCGTGCGATGAAGGCGCAGGACCCGCAGGGCGGCCGGATCGTCAACAACGGCTCGATCTCGGCGCACGTGCCGCGCCCGAACAGCGTCGCGTACACGTCCACCAAGCACGCGATGACGGGTCTGACGAAGTCCCTGTCCCTGGACGGGCGCGCGTACCGGATCGCCTGCGGCCAGATCGACATCGGCAACGCGGCGACCGAGATGACCGCCCGGATGACGACCGGGATCCAGCAGGCCAGCGGCACGACGGCGGTGGAGCCGGTGATGGACGTGACCGACGTGGCACGCACCGTGCTGCACATGGCGGAGCTGCCGCTGGAGGCGAACGTGCAGTTCGCGACGGTGATGGCGACGACGATGCCGTACATCGGGCGCGGCTGAACCCTCGCCCGGGTGACGTTGCTGACGATTCGTCAGCACGGGCATTCCGCTCTCAAGATCCCCGCGCTACGGTCCCGCTCCCGACCAGGAAGGGATCCCGCATGCGGACCGGAGCACGCGCCGCCACCGCGCTCGCCCTCGCGATCGCCCTCGCAGGACCGCTCGTCCCCGCCGCCCGGGCGGCGGGGACGGGCCCCGCCGCAGCCCGCCCGGCAGCGTCGGCACTCCCGGCGCCCCCGGCGGCCTCTGCGCACAGCCGGGTGCTCACCGTCCCCGGCACCGTCAATGCCCGGGACACCGGCGGCTACCGGACCTACGACGGCGCCACCACCCGGTGGGACACGCTCTACCGGACCGAGAGCCTGGCCAAGCTGCCCCCGGCCGGAGTCACCGCCCTCGCCGGGCTCGGACTGCGCGCCGTCCTCGACCTGCGCAGCCCGTCGGAGGTCGGGGCCGACGGCCCCGACCGGCTCCCGGCCGGCCCGGTGCCGGTCGCGCTGCCCGTCGACGACACCGGCCTGTACCTGTTCATCGCCCAGGTCGTCGGCAGCGCCGACCCCGTCGCCCAGGAGGCGGCCCTCGGCGGGGACCGGGCGGCGCAGCGGATGCGCACCGCCTACCGCGGCTTCGTCACCTCCGCGGCGAACCGCGCCGCCCTCGGCGCCGCGATCCGCCGGATCGCCGACGCCACCGGCCCGGTGCTGGTGCACTGCACGGCGGGCAAGGACCGGACGGGCGTCCTGGTCGACACCGTCCTGCGGGCCGTCGGGGTACCGCGGTCCACGGCCGCCGCCGACTACCTGCTCTCCAACGACCTGCGCGCGGCCACCGACCGCGCGGTGCGCGAGCAGGTCAGGCAGCTGGGCCTGATGCAGAACCCCGACCTGCTGATCCCGCTCCAGGAGGTCAGGGCGGAGTACCTGGCGGCCTTCCGCGACCAGGCGGCGCACGACTACGGGTCCTTCGGCCGCTTCCTGACCGCCGGCCTCGGCCTGGACGCGGCGACGCTGGTGCGGCTGCGCCTGCGGCTGGCCGGCCGATGACGGGGAACACCGCACCAGGGACGGACGTTGATGCAGGTCATGACGACTCTTCACGGCACCGAGGTACTGCGCTACACCGCGTTCTCCGACGACCCGGCCGGGGGCAACCCGGCCGGCATCGTCCTGGACGCCTCCGGTCTCGCCGAGACGGAGATGCTCGCGGTCGCCGCCGAGGTCGGCTACTCGGAGACGGCCTTCATCACCGCCACCGAAGGGCGCTCCGTCACCGTCCGCTACTTCAGCCCCAAGGCCGAAGTGCCGTTCTGCGGGCACGCCACGGTCGCCACGGCGATCGCCCTCGCCGAGCGCATCGGCTCCGGTGACCTGCTCTTCTCGACCGCCGCGGGCGACGTCCCGGTCTCGGTCGGCGCGGACGCGACGGGCGCCCTGCGCGCCACGCTCACCAGCGTCGAGCCGCGGGTCGAGGAGATCCCGGACGCGGTCGTCACCGAGGCGCTCGACGCCCTCGGCTGGCCCGCCGCCGACCTCGATCCGGCCTTCGCGCCGCGCATCGCCTACGCCGGCGCCCGCCACCTCGTGCTCGCCGCCGCCACCCGCGAGCGGCTGGCCGACCTCGACTACGACTTCGACCGGCTGGCCGCCTTCATGCTCAGCCTGGACCTGACCACCGTCCAGCTGGTCTGGCGCGCCTCGGACTCCGTCTTCCACGTCCGCGACCCGTTCCCGGTCGGCGGCGTCGTCGAGGACCCGGCCACCGGCGCGGCGGCCCTGGCGCTGGGCGCGTACCTGCGCGACCAGCGGCTGGTCACCGCCCCCGCCACCCTCACCCTCCACCAGGGCGACGACCTCGGCCGCCCCGGCGTCCTGACCGTGGAACTGCGCGAGAACGACCCCCGTATCCGCGTCAGCGGAACGGGGGCCGCCATCCCGGCCTGATCCCTTCCGGGCCTCAGTTCTCCCAGGGCCACCGGGCGTCGCGCCCGGCCTCGAGCAGCGGCACCATGCGGAACGCCGCGTCGGTCAGCCCGCCGAACGTGTGACGGTTCGCGTCACCGGACGGCGCGTGGCCGGCGCGGTAGCCCGCGAGGTTCCAGGTGTACATCGGCACCGCGGCCGGGATCGCCGCGGTGACCTCCGACGCGTCCGTGCCGGCCTGCTCGTCGGTGACGATCACGACCCGGTCGTGGCCCCTGAACTCCTGGCGCAGCGCGGCCGCCGTGTCCGTGCCGCCGCCCAGGAACCAGCCGCCGTCCTTCCACCGGCCGACGGCCTTGAGCAGCGACTCGCCCCGCGCCTGGGAGAACGCCTTCGTGCGCGCTCCCGCCGTGTCACTGACGTAGTAGCGGGCGCTGGAGAACGACACGACGTCGCCCGCGGCACACCGCTGCCCGAGCGCGATCCCGAAGAGCGCGGCCGCGTCCCAGCGCATCAGCGAACCGTCCCGCGAGAACCCGGCCTGCATGGACGAGCTGGTGTCCACCAGCACCAGCGTCCGGCCGGGCAGCACCGGGATGTTGGCGAGCGACGCGGTGAGCGCCTTCTCCAGCGCGTACCCCCACCGCAGCGAGGGCGCGGCGTTGTAGGCCGAGTAGAACCGCATGGGCAGCTGCCGCGACCGCGCCACTTCCGCGGTGTCGGCCAGCCGCTTCGCGACCTGCTCGGCGACCTCGTCGCTCACCCCGGCCTCGTCGAAGTTCCGGAGGTTGCGCAGCAGCGCCATGTACCCCATGGACGGGATCACGGCCTGCCACGCCGCAGCGTCCATCGGCCCCTGCAGCCACCCCGCGAGCGCCTCCCACGTCACCCCCGCCTCCGCCAGCCGCGCCGCACCCTCCGGCCCGGCCACCAGCGCCCGCCGCTCCCCGACGGGCACGGCCATCAGCGCGCGGTGCGCGATCAGCGTCCGGTTCGACGCCGGCGGCTCCGCCGTGTCGGGGTTGTGCCGCCGGTCGAGCGCATAGCGGAACAGCTCGCCCTGCCAGGGCTTGGCGGCGTCGGGCGCGGCGTGTACGAGATTGAGAATGTCGCCGAACCGGTAACCCTTGGACGCGGTGTCGTACTTCAGCAGCGACTTCCCGCTGTACAGCCGCCGCACCGAATCCGCGATTCCGCGCTTGACGGGCTTGGGAACGTTCCGCCCATAACGCGAGGTCCAATAGGCGAGCAACTCCCCCGGCTCATCGGGCCGCCGCAGCACGGAATCGACAACGGACCGATTCGACACCACGCCCGGCCCTTCCCCGACCTCGAGCCGCGCCTTGACGAATTCAGCGGCCCCGACAATGGCGGCGGTCCGCATGTTCCCGTCCCCCCGCAGCCACCCCAGCAGCCCTGCCGTCCACGCCGGATCCTCGACCGCGAGCTTCCTCACCAGCCCGCTGAACCGGTCGTCGCGCTGCCCGCCCGTCTCGTAGAACGTCTCCTGCGCAACGAAGTTCGCCACCGCGAGCAGGAACAGCTCACCCCTGGCATCCCGCACGTACCCGACCCCACCCTGATGCGTCACAGCCCGCTCCCTCGTGCTGCGCACGGGCGAGACAACGGACGGCTTGGCCGCACGGGTATTGAACCGAGACATGAAGAAACCCCCCACGAGTTGCCTCCCGAGATCATTCCCGGCGGCGGTCGTCGGGGGTTCGAACCCCACGCGTGAACGCGTTCAACCAGAGAAGTAACCGTCGCCATCGCACCGGGAGGTGCAGAAATCAAAGCGTCCAGAGATCAGAGTCGGCTGAGGTGACAATGTGCTCTACCAACTGAGCTACACCGACCAGAAGCCGATGACGGGACTCGAACCCGCGACACCACCATTAACATTGGAAGTAACCCCGGCCTGCGCACCTGGACATCCCCGACTCTAATAACCAACGCCCCCGAGTTCACCCGGTTTTCCCCGCGGCCCGACGGGGCGGCCGCGCGGCCCTACCCGCGTCCGGCCGAGGTACCAAAAAGGCCCCCTGACCAGTGCGTTCGCTGGTCAGAGAGCCTAGGCGGCGGACGAGTCGGCCTGTACGCCGGGTTCTGTCTCCCTTGGTCCTTGCGGGCCAGGGGGAGGCGGCCATCCATCTGGGACCGACGTTGCCGCCGGCCTCGTGCGGTCTACCCGCGGACTCGGGCGGGCAGCCCTCAGTCGTCCGCGCAGGGTCGCCTTGCGGCGGCCCGTTCTTGACCTTGCTCCAGGTGTGGTTTACCTAGCCGTCCAGGTCACCCTGGACGCTGGTGGTCTCTTACACCACCGTTTCACCCTTACCGGGTGCCTTGCGGCTCCCGGCGGTCTGTTTTCTGTGGCACTGGCACGCGGGTCGCCCCGGGTGGGTGTTACCCACCACCTTGCCCTGTGGAGCCCGGACGTTCCTCGGAAGGATCCAAAGGATCCCGCCGCGACCGCCCGGCCGGCTCGTCCGCCGTGCCGACCATCCTAGTCGACGTGCCCGGGCTGATCCGCCGGGGCGAAGAGGACCGTCGACGTGGCCGGGTCGGCGGCCGTCAGGCGGACGCGCAGGGGGCGGCCCAGCGGGAGCGGGGCCGCTGCCGGGTCGGCGCGCACTTTCGCCACCACCGCGGGGCTCTTCAGGTGGATGGTGCCGCTCGTCGGGTCGCGGTCGTCCAGGTCGATGACGAAGGCGTCGAAGACCTCGCCGACACGGTCCTCGAGCAGGGCCGCCTCGATCAGGTCGACGCATTCGCGCTCGGCGCGGTTGGCGTGCTGGGTGCCGGCCGACATCTCCTTGGGGAGGGCGGGGAGCGCGGTGCCGACCCACTCGGGGAGCGGGTCGCCCGCGACCAGCGACAGGCAGATCTCGCCCGCGTAGCGGTCGACGAGGCGGCGGAGCGGGGCGGTGCAGTGGGTGTACGGGGCCGCGACGGCGGCGTGTTCGGTGGGGCCGGAGGCAGTGCCGTCGAGGACGGTGTAGCCGGCGCCGCGCAGCAGGGAGGTGCACTCCTGGAGGAAGGCGGCGTGGTCGGGGCGGTGGGGATCGAGGGAGCGGATCAGGTCGGGGTACGGGGTGCCGGCCGGCCAGTCGATGCGCAGCGCCGTCGCCACGCGGCGGAGCCGGTCGGCGGCGCTCGCCGGGGCGGCGGGGAGCGTGCGGAGGATGCCGGTGCCGGAGCGGATCATGAGGTCGGCGGCGGCCATGCCGGTGAGCAGGGAGATCTGGGCGTTCCAGCCCTCGGCGGGCAGCGGGGCGCGGTAGTCGAGGACGTAGCCGTCACCGTCGGGGCGCTGCTCGATCTCCTGCTCGGGGACGTTGA
The DNA here is from genome assembly GCF_040636125.1 of Streptomyces sp. NPDC006733. Lineage (NCBI taxonomy): Bacteria > Bacillati > Actinomycetota > Actinomycetes > Kitasatosporales > Streptomycetaceae > Streptomyces > Streptomyces sp. NPDC006733. The sequence goes on from NZ_JBEYJD010000007.1 coordinate 150,617, forward strand.
GGGAGATGCCGCCGCGGTCCCGTTCGAGCGCCTCGCGGAGCAGGCCGATCCGCTGCAGCAGGGCGACGGGCTCCTCCGCGGTGCCCGCGTCGATCGAGCGCTGGACGGTCGCGTAGTCGAGCTTGGCGCGGCTGCGGACGCGGGCGCGGCGGACGTCGGTGGCGGTGACCCGCCCCGCGGCGTCGAGGTCGATCCGCCACAGCAGGGCGGGGCGGTCCTGGCCGGGGAGCAGGCTGGCGGCGCCCTCGCTGAGGACCTGCGGGTGCAGCGGGACCCGCTCGTCGGGGAAGTACAGGGTGGTGACGCGGCGGTGCGCCTCGGCGTCGAGGGCGCCGCCCGGCGTGACGAAGGCCGCGACGTCGGCGATGGCGTAGTGCACCCGGTAGCCGTCGCCCCGGACCGCGAGGTGCATCGCCTGGTCGAGATCGGTGGACGAGGGCGGGTCGATCGTGAAGAGCGGGAGGTCGGTGGCGTCGGCCTCCGGCATCCGGGGGTTCGCGGCCGCCTGCCGCGCCTCGGCGAGCACGTCGGGCGGGAAGTCCTCCGGCACCTCGAGCCGGAGGCGCAGCCGGCGCAGCGCGTCCCGCAGCAGGGTTCCGTCGGCGGCCGGGGCGTGCAGGTGGCGTCGGGGCATGAGGTGAGCGTATGACGGGCCGTAGGCTGCATCCGGTTCGTATGGATCCATCCGAGGGAGAACTGCTGTGCTCGTCCTGCTTCCGCCGTCCGAGGGCAAGGCCGCCGTGGGCGCCGGTCCGGCCGTCGACCTGGCGTCGCTCTCGCTCCCCGGGCTGACGGCGACGCGCTCGACGGTGCTGGGCGAGCTGGTGGAGCTGTGCTCGGGCGACGAGGAGAAGGCCGCGGAGGTCCTGGGGCTGAGCCCGGGGCTGCGCGGCGAGGTCGCCAAGGACGCGGCCCTGCTCACGGCGCCGACGCTGCCGGCCGGCGAGCTGTACACGGGCGTGCTCTACGACGCCCTGGGGCTCGCGACGCTGAGCACCGCCGCCCGCCGCCGCGCGAAGGACTCGCTGCTGGTCTTCTCCGGCCTGTGGGGCGCGGTGCGCATCACGGACCGGATCCCGTCGTACCGCTGCTCGATGGGGGTGAAGCTGCCCGCGCTGGGCGCGCTCGGCGCGTACTGGCGGGGGCCGATGGCCGAGGTCGTCCCGGAGGCGGCGGGCGGCGGCCTGGTGCTGGACCTGCGCTCGTCGGCGTACGCGAGCGCGTGGAAGCCGCAGCCGCGCGGCGAGCTCGCGGCGCGGACGGCCACGGTGCGGGTGCTGCAGGTGACGGTCGTCGACGGCGTCGAGAAGCGGTCGGTGGTCAGCCACTTCAACAAGGCCACGAAGGGACGCCTGGTGCGCGCCCTGCTGGAGTCGGGGGCGAAGCCGAGGACGCCGGCCAAGCTCATGGCGACGCTGCGGGAGCTGGGGTTCGCGGTCGAGGAGCAGGCGCCGGGGAAGCTCGACGTGCTGGTGACCGAGATTCACTGATACGCGTCGACGTTGCATTCTCCGCAACGGGCGTTGCGGAGAATGACGGGCCCCAGGCAGGATGACGGGCATGACTTCCGTGCTCGACCTCGCCCCCGTCGTCCCCGTCGTCGTCCTGGAGGACGCCGCCGACGCCGTACCGCTCGCCCGCGCCCTCGTCGCGGGCGGGCTGCCCGCGATCGAGGTCACCCTGCGGACGGACGCCGCGCTGGACGCCATCGCCGCCATCGCGCGCGAGGTCCCGGACGCGGTGGTGGGCGCGGGCACCGTGCTGACGCCCGAGCACGTCGACGCGGCCGTCGCCGCGGGGGCCCGCTTCCTGGTCAGCCCCGGGTGGACCGACCGGCTGCTGGAGGCCATGCGCGCCTCGGGGGTGCCGTTCCTGCCCGGCGTCTCGACGACGTCCGAGGTGGTCGCGCTGCTGGAGCGCGGCATAACGGAGATGAAGTTCTTCCCGGCCGCGGCCGCCGGCGGCACCGCCTACCTGGCGTCGCTCGCCTCACCGCTGCCGCGCGCGCGGTTCTGCCCCACGGGCGGCATCGACGCGGCCGCCGCGCCGCGCTACCTCGCGCTGCCCAACGTCGGCTGCGTCGGCGGCACGTGGATGCTGCCCGCCGAGGCGCTCCGCGCCAGGGACTGGGGCCGCGTCGAAGCCCTCGCCCGCGAAGCGGCCGCCCTGCGTGCCTGAACGGGACGGCCGCCCCGCGCGGCTGAACGGAGCGGCCGCCCCGCGCTGCTGAACGGGACGGCCGAACGGAGAGCCGCCGAAGGGAGACCGGCGGCGCCCGCCTACCTCAGGTGCGAGGTGTCGTTCAGCAGCCGCAGCGACGCGTTGCCGTCCGCGTAGTACGCCACCGTCGAGACCGACGCCGCCGACAGCTCCATGCGGAACATGGACTCGGGCGGCGCGCCCAGCGCGAGCCGGACCAGCGTCTTGACGGGCGTCACGTGCGTGACGAGCAGCACCGTCTTCCCCGCGTACCGCGCCAGGAGCTTGTCGCGGGACAGGGCCACCCGGCGGGCGACCGCCGTGAAGCTCTCCCCGCCGGGCGGGGCGGCGTCGGGCGAGGCCAGCCAGGCGTCCAGGTCGGCCGGGAAACGCTCCCGCACCTCGGCGAAGGTGAGCCCCTCGAAGCTGCCGAAGTCGGTCTCGCGCAGGCCCTCGTCGATCCGCACGTCCAGGCCGAGGCGGGCCGCGACGGCGTCCGCCGTCTGCCGGCAGCGGGCCAGCGGCGAGCTGACGACCGCCTGCACGGTGCCGAGGGCAGCGAACGAGGTCGCGGCGTGCTGCGCCTGCCGGCGGCCCGTCTCCGACAGGTCGGGATCGCCGCCGCCGCTGCCCGAGAACCGCTTCTCGGGCGTCAACGCGGTCTCGCCGTGCCGGAGCAGGAGGAACGTGGTGGGCGTCCCGAGGTCGGCGGGAGCCGACCAGCCCGCCGCCGGAGCCGCGGCCGGTGCCGCCTCCGGAAGCGCGTCCTGAACCGGGCCCCCCGCCGCGGCGCCGGCGGGGGTCGAGATGTCGATGCCGCCGCCCAGCCCCAGTTCGCTGCGCACGACGGGAGCCTGCGGCTCCCACTGCCGGCCCCGCTTGCCCGCGTCCATGGCCTCGTTGGCGAGCCGGTCCGCGTGCTTGTTCTTCTCGCGCGGGATCCACTCGTACGTCACCTGGCTCGCCGGCAGCACGGACTTGGCCTCGGCCGCGAGCGGCCGCATGTCCGGGTGCTTGATCTTCCAGCGCCCGGACATCTGCTCGACGACGAGCTTGGAGTCCATCCGGACCCTGACCGACGCTCCGGGATCGAGGGCCTTGGCGGCCCGCAGTCCCGCGATCAGGCCGCGGTACTCGGCGACGTTGTTCGTCGCGTGCCCGATGTACTCGGCGGCCTCGGCGAGGGTCTCACCGGTGGCCGGGTCGAGGACCACGGCGCCGTAGCCCGCGGGGCCCGGGTTGCCCCGGGACCCGCCGTCGGCCTCGACGACGAGACCGCGAGCCGAACCGGCCGATCCGCCCGTTCCGGCCGAACCGTTGGAACCGACCGAACCGGCCGGGTCGACCCCACCAGCGGCAGAAGCCATCAGAGGCCGGAGTCCGCGGTGCGGACCAGGATGCGCATGCAGTTCTCGCAGCGGACGACGGTGTCGGCGGGAGCCCCCCGCACCTCGCCCAGCTCGGTGATGTTGAGCTCCAGCCGGCAGCCCTCGCAGCGCTTCTGGTAGAGCCGGGCGGCGCCGACGCCACCCTGCTGCGAGCGCAGCTTGTCGTAGAGCTTCAGCAGGTCGGCCGGGATGGAGCCGGCGACGATCTCGCGCTCCTTGGCGGCCTTGGAGGTCTCGGCGTCGATGTCGGCGAGCGCGGCGGACTTGCGGGCCTCGGCCTCGGCGGCCTTGGACTGCACGGACTCCACCCGCTGGGTGAGCTCCTGGACGCGCTCCTGCATCGCCTCGCGGCGCTCCATGACCTCCAGGACGACGTCCTCGAGGTCGCTCTGCCGCTTGGCGAGCGAGACGAGCTCGCGCTGCAGGTTCTCCAGGTCGCGCGGCGAGGCCGCCGCACCGGAGTCGAGCCGCTGCTGGTCGCGGGCGGCGCGCTGGCGCACCTGGTCCACGTCCTGCTCGGACTTGGTCTGCTCGCGGGCGGTGTCGCTCTCCTCGGTCTGCGCGGCGACGAGCAGGTCGCGCAGCTGGGTGAGGTCGGCGTTGAGGCGGTCGAGCTCGGCGTGCTCGGGAAGGTGGTGCCGCTTGTGGTCCAGCTGCTGGATACGCGAGTCGAGCGCCTGGACTTCGAGGAGGCGGATCTGGTCGGCGGGGGCGGCGTTCAGCGGGGGGCTCCTGGGTGAGACTGCGGGCGCGAGGCGCTCGGCGGAAGGATGGCTTCGGGCGTCTGGCGGGAAGTGCGTGGGGAAGACGTGCTGGACAGAGCTTCCGGCGCCGGCTCGTGAGCCGTCCACGGGTCGGTGACCTGGTGCGACACATACGTCCGCAGGGCCCAGCCGTGCCGGTCCGAGATCTCGTCGAGCTGGCCCGCGGCCTGCTCGCACCACGGCCACTCGGTTGCCCAGTGTGCGGCATCCACCAGCGCGGGCCTACCGTCCGAGCTGAGTCCGTGCTGCTGGGCCTCGGAGGCGGGGTGGTGGCGGAGGTCCGCGGTGAGGTAGGCGTCGACGCCGGCCGCGCGGACGTCGGCGAAGAGGCCGTCGCCCGAACCGCCGCAGACGGCGACGGTGCGGACCAGTTGCTCGGGGTCCCCGGCGACGCGCAGCCCGGTCGCCGTGCGCGGCAGGCCGCGGGCGGCCCGGGCGGCGAACTCGGCCAGCGTGAGCGGGACCTCCAGCTCGCCGATCCGGCCGAGGCCGCGGCGGCCCGCCGGATCGGTCGCGTCCGGCACGAGGGGCCCGGTGACGCGCAGCCCGACGGCGCCGGCGAGGGCGTCGGAGACGCCGGGGTCGGCCCGGTCGGCGTTGGTGTGCGCGACGTGCAGGGCGACGTCGTTCTTGATCAGCGTGTGCACCACGCGGCCCTTGAAGCCGGTGGCCGCGACCGTCGTCGTGCCGCGCAGGTACAGCGGGTGGTGGGTGACCAGCAGGTCGGCACCGAGCCGCACCGCCTCGTCGGCCACGTCCTGGACCGGGTCGACGGCGAACAGCACCCGCGTGACCTCGGCTTCCGGGTCGCCGCAGACCAGGCCGACGGCGTCCCACTCCTCGGCCTGCGAAGGAGGCCAGAGGGTTTCGAGCGCGGCGATGACGTCGGACAGTGTGGGCACGTGTGGAAGGTTACCGCCCTCCCCCGCGCCGACCGGAATCGCGGGCGGGCGGGGGGACGGATACCGGCCTGCCGGCGGCCGGTGGACGGCGGGCTACTTGACGAGGCGGCTGCGCAGGTCGTCCAGCACCTGGTCGGCGGCGGTGACGCCGAGGCCGAGGTACCAGGTCTCGTCCGGGACGTCGGAGGCATGGCCGGCCTTGACCGCCCGCAGGTTCTTCCAGAGCGGGTTGTCCTGGGCCTTGGCCTTGTCGGTGGCCTTGGCGTCCCCGTAGACGCCGGTGAAGACCCAGTCGGCGTCGGCCTGGTCGATGTTCTCGGCGCTGATCTCGGTGGCGAGGTCGTCGACCTGCTGGTTCTTGGGGCGCGGGATCCCGGCGTCCTTGAGGATGGTGCCGATGAACGAGGCGCCCGCGTAGAGCCGGATCTTGCCGTCGGGCAGGTAGCGCACCATCGAGACGGTCGGCTTCGTGCCGCCGAGCGCCGTGCCCAGCGCCTTGGCCTTGGTGTCGTACGCGGCGAGCTTCGCCTCCGCCTGCGCGCTGCGGTCCAGCGCGGCGGCGTTGAGGCGGTAGTTCTCCTTCCAGGTGAAGCCGGGGCGCAGCGAGAACACGGTCGGGGCGATCTTCGACAGCGCGGCGTACTTGTCGGCGGCGCGCAGCTGGCTGCCGAGGATCAGGTCGGGGTGTAGCCCGGCGATCGCCTCGAGGTTGAGGTTGTTGATGGTGCCGACGTTCTTGGGGGTGCCCGCGGCGCCCTTCAGGTACGAGGGCAGCTCCGGGGAGCCCTCGGTGGGTGCCAGGCCGACCGGCTGGATGCCCAGCGAGACGACGTTGTCGAGCTCGCCGACGTCCAGGACCACGACCCGCTTCGGCTGCGCCTTCAGCTCGGTCCTGCCCATCGCGTGGGTGATGGTGCGCGGCCACTGGCCGGGCTTGGCGTCGGTGCCCATCGCCGCGGTCTTGCGCGCCGCGTCCCCGAAGCCCTTGCCGCCCTGGGCGACCGCCTTCTTCCCGCCCGCCCCGGCGGGCTCGGCCGCGCCCCCGTCGCCGGACGAGCCGCAGGCCGCCAGCGAGAGCGCGGCGGCGACTGCGAGAGCGACTGCGGCAGTGCCGCGGCGCCGAAGAGACATGGAGGAGCTCCTAGGTAACGGTGCAGATGGTAAGGCGAGCCTTACCTTACGCCCTTGATCGGCGCCGGACGCCGCCGGCCCGGCCCAGTCCGGAATGTGTGGTTCCGGTCACGGATCACAACGGCCGCCCACCCTCCGGACAAATGGAGAAACCGCCACCCTTACGTGTGAACTGCACCGACTCGCGTTGATCGTCCGGAAGTGCGAAAACTAGCGTCGCCTCCGGAGGTGGACCAACACATGACGGCTTGTGCCATCGAAAGAGCCACGGTGCTGCGGGCGGGGTTCACGATCGCGTCCGACGGCTCGTACGCGGCCTGCCTCACCGAGTCGGGTGAGGGCGGCTGGTACCCCGAGCGCTGGACGCTGACCGGCCCCGAGCCGTACACCGTCCCGCTGCCCGGCAACCAGCCGGAGGAACCCGGCACCGAAGTGCTGCCGCTGCCCGACGGGCGGGTGCTCATCCGCCGCCGCGTCGCCGACCGCTTCGACCTCGCGCTGCTCTACCCGACCGGGCCCGGCACGGGCGAGCTGCCGCTCGGTTCCCTGCGGTCGGCGGAGGGCGAGGAGGTACGGCTGCTGCCGCCGGTCGCGGGAGCGGCCTTCGCGCTCGCGCACACCGAGACCGCCACGCAGGTGTGGCTGGTCTGCGGCAGCGGCGGCGGCAACCACAGCGGCGGGCCGCAACTGCTCGCCACGGTGCCGGGCCGCTGCACCGGCGGCGTCTGGCTGGACCGCACCGGCCGGCTGCTCGCGCTCGACCGCGTCGGCCCCGACGGCGGCCGCACCAAGGCGGTCGCCGTGGACCTGCGGCAGGGCGAGGTGACGCCGCTGCTGCAGATCGCCGACGACAGCAACGACCGGGTACTGCTCGCCGAGCCCGACAGCGGCCTGCTCCTGCTGCGCAGCGACGCGCCCGGCACCGACCGGCTCGGCTGGGGCGTGCTGGGCAGCAGGCGGCCGGTGCGCTTCCCCGAGGCGCTGCGGATGGACGACACGGTGCTCACGCCGTTCGCCGCCCAGTCCGGCCAGATACTGATGCCGGAGGCGTCGGCGGTGGCGCTGCGCGCCGAGGGTCCCGACGGGGCCGCGCCGGTGGTCTGGCGGCCGGGCGAGCGGACGGTGACGTGGCTCACCTCCCCCGAGGGCTGGCTCGCGGGCACCGGGCTGTGGTCGGCGCGCGGCTCGCTGCGGCTGCCGTACGCGTGCGAGCGCTGGCCGTTCGGACTGGCCGAGTACGAGGCGCCGGCCCCGGCGCCCGAACGGGCGGCGGTGGCGTGCGCCGCGCCGGACGGGCCGGCGGCAGCGGACGGCGGCGGGCCGGAGCGGCGGACGGCGTCCGTGCTCCCCCTCCAGCAGGCCCCGCTCGACACCGCGCGGGCACGGTAACCCCGATGATCTCCGGGCGCGGCCGCCGACTAGACTCGCCAGCGGCTACGCATCCAGACCCCTCGGCGACCGAGGGTGACCAACGGGCGTACCCAGAGGCCGGGTTGGGGATATTCGGCCGATTCAGACGCAGACCGCCACGCCATGCATCGGGGAGACGTTCCATGTCCGACAACACATCCGACCCCGGCGAGGGTCGCGACAACGCCGGGGGACGCCACCGCGGTACCGCGTCCCCCCACGACACCGCCGGCGACGCGCACGGGCGCCACCGGCGCCCGGCGGGCAGCCAGGACTGACGGCCGGCAGCCCTCCGGCCGGACCCGCCCGGAGGGCTCCTGGCCTGCTGGCCTGCCGACCTAATGCCGCTGGGCCACCGCACCGCTCGTGACCACTCGGGGCCGCACGTGACTGCTCGTGGCTACTCGTGGCTACTCGTGGCTACTCGTGCTTGAGGCCGAGGACCTCCGTGGCCGCGAACGTCTCGTTCGGGTCGCGGTCCGCGTAGTACGGGGTCAGCAGCTCGTCGAGTTCCTCGAAGGCGAAGACGTCCTTCGCGGTGTCGAACTTGGCGGCGACACGGGGGCGGTCGACCACCGCGACCATGCCGCCGTGGACCACGAAGAGCTGGCCGTTGGCGCGGGCCGCGGCCGGTGAGGCGAGGTAGCCGACGAGGGGCGAGACGTGCTCGGGAGCGAGCGGGTCGAGCCCCTCCGCCACCTCCAGGTACCCCGCGAAGACGTCCTCCGTCATCCGGGTGCGGGCCCGCGGGCAGATCACGTTGGCCGTGACGCCGTACTTGCCCAGCGCCAGCGCCGTGGAGGTGGTCAGCCCGACGATGCCGCCCTTCGCGGCGGCGTAGTTGGGCTGGCCGGCCGAGCCGGCGAGGAACGCCTCGGAGGACGTGTTGACGATGCGGCCGTAGACCGGACCGCCCGCCGCCTTGGAGCGTTCCCGCCAGTGGACGGCCGCGAAGTGGGTCGTGTTGAAGTGGCCCTTGAGATGGACGTGGATCACCGCGTCCCACTCCGCCTCCGACATCGAGAAGATCATCCGGTCGCGGAGGATGCCCGCGTTGTTGACCAGGATGTCGAGCTTTCCGTAGGTGTCCACGGCGAGCCCCACCAGCTCCCGGGCCTGCTCGAAGTCGGCGACGTCGCCGTGGTGCGCGACCGCCCGGCCGCCCGCCGCGACGATCTCGGCCGCGACCTCCTCCGCCGGGGTGGCGGAGGCCGCGCCGGAGCCGTCCCGGCCCGGCTGGCCGAAGTCGTTGACGACGACGCTCGCGCCGAGCCGCCCCAACTCCAGGGCCTCGGCGCGCCCGAGGCCGCGCCCGGCCCCGGTGACGATCGCGGCCAGACCCGACAGTTGCTGCCCGTGCACAGACATCCTGGTCCTCTCAGCTGCAGGGATGGCGTTCCGGTTCGGATGGTCCGGACGGCCGGGGCGGCCCGGACGGCCCGGACCGCTCTGGTACGGCCCGGACCGCTCAGATGGAGATGCAGGTGCGCAGCGCCTCGCCGGTCCGCATCTGGTCGATGGCGTCGTTGACCTCCTCCAGCCGCACCCGGTGGGTGATCAGGCCCTCCAGGTCGATGCGGCCGGCGCGCCAGAGCTTGATGACGCGCTCGTAGGAGCGCAGCACGTCGCCGCCGCCGTAGAGCGACGGCAGGATGCGCTTCTCGTCGAAGAACAGCTCGAACATGTTGATCTGCAGGTTGTCGTCCATGGCGCCCGCGCCGACGATGCACAGGGTGCCGCCGCGGCGGGTGTTCTCGTACGCGGTGCGGGCGGTGGCGGACTTGCCGACGACCTCGAAGACGTAGTCGAAGCCCTCGCCCGCGGTGATGCGGTTCTTCGCGTCGGCGAGCCCGTCGGGGGCGATGCCCTCGGTGGCGCCGAACCGCAGCGCCGCCTCGCGCCGGCCCTCGACCGGGTCGATGGCGACGATCTCGGCGGCGCCCAGCGCCCGCGCGCCCTGGATGACGCTGATGCCGACCCCGCCGCAGCCGATGACGGCGACCGACGAGCCGGCCGCCACCTTGGCGGTGTTGATGGCGGCGCCGATGCCGGTGGTGACCCCGCAGCCGATCAGCGCGGCGATCTCGTACGGCACGTCGTCCGGGATCGGGACGGCGCACAGCGCGTCGACGACGACCTCCTCGGCGAAGGTGCCGGTGCCGGCGAAGCCGAAGACGTCACCGCCGGGGCGCCGGTAGTTGGGGGTGCCGGCGTTGAGGAAGCCGGCGATGCACAGGTGCGTCTGGCCGCGCTTGCAGGACGCGCAGGCGCCGCAGGCCGGCAGCCAGCAGACCAGCACGCGGTCGCCCGCCTTGACGTTGGTGACACCCTCGCCGACCTCGACGATCTCGCCGGCGCCCTCGTGGCCGGGCACGAAGGGCGCGGGCTGCGGCAGGACGCCGCTCATCGCCGACAGGTCGGAGTGGCACAGTCCGGTCGCCCGGATGCGGATCCGCACCTTGCCGGGCCCGAATCCCACCGCCTCGACGTCGTCGACGACCTCGAGTTTGTCCTGGCCTATCTCCTGCTGGATTGCTGCGCGCACGGGGGCGGCTCCCTTCGCGAGGTGCGGAAACGGTGCGGGTCGTACGGGTCGTACGGGTCGTACGGGTCGTGCGTGACGTGTGACGGGGTGCGGATGTCGCTGTGCGGTCGGGTCAGGCGTGTTCGACGACGGTGTCCGCGAGGACCGGCGCGTCGTCCCGGTCGGCCGAGGTCACCGAGACCTGGACGCGGCCGTCCTCGCGCCACATCCGCACGCGCAGCGTCTCGCCGGGGAAGACGATCCCGGCGAAGCGGGTGGAGTAGGCGCGGACGCGCGCGACGTCGCCGTCGAGCAGCGTGTCGACCACGGCCTTGAGGACGATCCCGTACGAGCACAGCCCGTGCAGGATCGGCTTGTCGAAACCGGCGAGCTTGGCGAACTCGGGGTCCGCGTGCAGCGGGTTCCAGTCGCCGGACAGCCGGTAGAGCAGCGCCTGGTCCTCACGGGTGGCGACCTCGACGGTGCGGTCCGGCTCCCGGTCCGGCGCCTCGGTGCGGACGGACGGGCCGCGGTCGCCGCCGAAGCCGCCCTCGCCGCGGACGAAGATCTGGGTGTCGGCCGCCCAGAGCGGCCCCTCGTCGTCGGCGACCTCGGAGCGCAGCACGATGACGGCCGCCTTGCCCTTGTCGTACACGGCGGCGATCCTGCTGGTCTGCACGGCCTTCCCGGTGGCCGGGATCGGCCGGTGCAGTTCGATCCGCTGGCCGCCGTGCAGCACGGCGGCGAGGTTCACGTCGATGCCGGGCGCGCTCAGCCCGCCCGCGGCGGCCAGGCTGCCGCCCGCGACGGTGACGAAGCTGGGCAGGACCTGCAGCCTGCTCTCCAGCGTGTAGCGCAGCTCGTCGGGATCGGTGGCCGGCCGGCCGGCCCCCACGCCCAGGTGGTAGAGCAGGACGTCCTTGTGGTCCCAGGCGAGGTCGGTGGTGCGGGGCTCGGCCGCGGTGGCCTTCGCGACGTCGATGGGCATGGTCCGGCTTGCTCCTTCGCCGAGGGGGACGGGAACTGGCGGGCGCCACGCGGGCCGACGGCGGTGCCCGCGTCCGATGTCTCGTGGAGGACCCCGGCGCGGCTGTCCGCACCGTCGGCCGCGCCGGGGTCGATCAGGGCTGCCGGAACGCGTTTAGAACGTGTTCTAGCAATGCTCATGTATAACGCATCCCCCTGACCCTGTGAATAGCTGACGCACCATCAGCTAGGGCCGCTCGTGACATTTGTCCCGGCCGACCCCGTACATTCACCTCTGCCGAGGTCAGGGCCGCTCTCCGTACCGTCGACCGCATGACGACGACGATGCGATCCGAACCCGCGGTGCGGTTCACGGGGGTGGTCAAGGCCTTCGGGAGCGTCCGCGCCGTGGACGGCGTGGACCTGGAGATCCGGCGCGGCGAGGCCGTGGCGCTGCTGGGCCGCAACGGGGCCGGGAAGTCCACCGCGATCAGCCTGCTGCTGGGCCTGGACACGCCGGACGCGGGCGAGGTGGCGCTCTTCGGCGGGACGGCCCGACGGGCCGTGCGCCAGGGCCGGGTCGGGGCGATGCTGCAGGACGGCCGGCCGGTGCCGCGCGTGACCGTGCGCGAACTGGTCACCTTCGTGGCCAGGACGTATCCCGCGCCGATGCCCGTGGACGAGGCCCTGGAGCTGGCCGGTCTCACCGGCCTCGCCCGCCGCCGGGTCGACCGGATCTCCGGGGGCCAGGCCCAGCGGGTGCGCTTCGCGGTCGCGCTGGCCGGGAACCCGGAGCTGCTGGTGCTCGACGAGCCGACCGCCGCCCTCGACGTCGAGGCGCGGCGCGCCTTCTGGGACTCGATGCGCGTGTACGCCCACCGCGGCAACACCGTGCTGTTCTCCACGCACTACCTGGAGGAGGCGGACAGGAACGCCGACCGAATCGTGGTCGTCGACCGGGGCCGGATCGCCGCCGACGGCAGCGGTGAGCAGCTCAGGTCCGCGGCCGGCGGCAGCCTGGTCGGCATCGACCTGGCCGGCGCCACCTCCGCCGGGCTGCGGCTGCTGCCCGGCGTGACCTCCGTCGAGATCCGCGGCGACCGGGCGCGGCTGCGCACCAGCGACTCCGACGCCACCGTGGTCGCCCTCGCCGAACGCGGCGCCGTCCGCGGGCTGGAGGTGACGGCGGCCGGCCTGGAGGACGCCTTCCTCGCCCTGACCAGCGGCCAGGAGGACGTGCCCGGCCAGGACCGGACGACTGGCCAGGACCGGCCGACCGGCCGGGAAGCCCCGATCCGCACCAAGGAGACGATCTGATGCCCGTCATCGTGGAGTACGTCAGGCTTGAGGTGCGCCGCGCGCTGCGCGACCCCGGGTTCGTGATGTTCGGCGTCGGCATGCCGCTGGTGATGTACCTGCTCTTCACCAACCTGGGCGTCAGCGGGGACGAGAAGGCCGACTACGCGGCCTACTCGATGATCGGCATGGCCGCGTACGGCGCCCTCGGCGCGGCGATCGGCACCGGGACCGGCGTCGCGGAGGACAAGGGCCTGGGCTGGCTGCGGCAGTTGCGCGTCACCCCGATGAGCCCGCTGCAGGTCGTGGTGGCCCGCGCCCTCACCGCCTCGGTGACCGTGCTCCCCGCGATCGGCTCGGTGCTGCTGGCCGGCGCCGTCATCAACGGGGTGCGGCTGGCGGCCTGGCAGTGGGCGGCGGCGGCCGTGCTGCTGTGGCTCGGCACCATCCCGTTCACCCTGCTCGGCCTGGGCAACGGCTACGGCCTGACGGCGCAGACCACCGGCCTGGCCAACACGGCCTGCGTGATCGCCCTCGCGGTGGTCGGCGGCCTGTGGTTCCCCACCTCGCTCTTCCCCGGCTGGCTGGCCTCGCTCTCGCGCTGGACGCCCACCGCCCGCTTCGGCGACCTTGGATGGAGCGTCGTCGCCGGACACGCCCCGGGAGCCGGCACGGTGGCGGTGCTCGGCGGGTGGCTGCTGCTCTTCGGCGGATACGCGGTCCTCTCCTACCGCCGGGGGGCGCGTACCGCATGATGTGGGCTGATCACGGCACGGGCGGGACGGGCGGGGGAACGGGCATGATCGACATGTGGGGGCTGCGGGCCTTCGGCCGGTGGGGCGGCTGCGGCGGGAGCCGGCCCCGGGACTTCGGCGAGGAGATCGACCGGATGAAGGGCCCGGACGGCGGGTCGCTCATCCCCTGGCTGCTGATGGCCAGCGGACCGGCCGTCGACGTGGCCACGGGCCAGGTGGAGCTCCCCTGGCTGGCCGGCACCGGCCTCGCCGCGTTCTGCGTCCTGTACGTCTGCGCCGTCCGCGCCGGTTTCAGCGACCGCTACAAGGGCGGCCCGGTGCCGGTCCGGCTGCTGGTCGCGCAGGCCGCCGTCACCTTCCCCCTCACCCTCGGCTACGGGGGCAACTGGCTGCTGCTCTTCCCGCTGCTGTCGCTGGCGTGCGGGGTCAGCGCGCGCGGCCGGCGGCTGGGGATGGTGCTGCTCGGGCTCAGCGCGTCGAGCGGGATCATCAGCGGAATGGTGCACCACGAGAGCTTCTGGAACACCGCGACCCTCTCCTACGGCACCTTCCTGTCCGGCCTGGTCGTCTCCGTGATCCTGACCCTCTTCGACGCCGTCCACATGCTCAGGACCACCCGCCAGGAGCTGGCGCGCAGCGCGGTGGCGGAGGAGCGGATGCGCTTCTCGCGCGACCTGCACGACCTGCTCGGCCACACGCTCTCCGTCATCGTGGTCAAGTCCGAGGCCGCCCGCCGGCTCGCGCCGCGCGACATGGACGCCGCGCTCACCCAGGTCGCCGACATCGAGGCGGTCGGCCGGCAGGCGCTGACCGAGATCCGCGAGGCCGTCACCGGCTACCGCGAGGGCAGCCTCGCCACCGAACTGGACCGGGCCCGCTCAGCGCTCTCCGCCTCCGACATCGAGGTCGTCGTGCGGGAGTCCGGGCCGCCGCTGCCCCCGCAGGCCGAGGCGCTGCTGGGCTGGGTGGTGCGCGAGGGCGTCACCAACGTCGTACGGCACAGCGGCGCTTCCTCGTGCGAGATCGAACTGCGCTCCGCCGGCGGGAAGGCCTGCCTGACGATCACCGACAACGGCTCCGGCGTAAGCTCGGCGGCGGTCGCCACCGCCACGGCGCACCGCATCGGCACCGGTCTGCGGGGCCTGTCGGAGCGGCTGGCCGCGGCCGGCGGCTCCCTGGACTCGGGCCCGGCGCAGCGCCGCGGCTTCCAGGTGACCGCGGAGCTGCCCGTCGAGGAGGAGTACGCCGTATGACCGACGCGTACACGCCTGTGGAGCGCTCCGACTTCGACCGCGCTTTGGCGGCACTGGCCGAGGAAGACATCCCGGCGCTGTGGGCGTACGCGATCGGCCGGTTCAGCTCGATGAGTGGCCATCTGCTGCAATTGATGCGGCGCGCGACAGGCCATGCCTGACCACTGACATGGCGTTCGAGTCCAAGACCCGCGAGCCTTCTGCTGCCTCGCCCTGTTCGGCGGGAAGGCCGCCGCACGGCTGACCAACGTTCTGGCCGGCTGACCCCCCACGCCGCACCGCGCCCGCTTCCCGGCAGGGTGGCGAGGGCGGGGCCTTTTGCTGTGGTCGGGTCCCGGCTGGGCGCCCCGATCCTAGCTTTCGATGGCTTTTAAGGTCTGGTACGCCTCGCGGAGGTCCGAAGCCCCGGAAACCCTTCGGGACTCAATCGCCTTGACGACCTCCAATGCCCTCCAGTGGTTGGAGGGCACAATACGTCCGGACAGGATGGCTCGCTGTGCGGCGCTACAGGCTTCATCCAGGCGGTCACCGTTGAGCAGCGTAAGCGCCAGGTCAATGTTTGCCGATGCCACCCGACGCGGCCATTTGTGTATGTCGTCAACGGGTGCCAGTTGGGCAATCACTTCTCGCGCGTGATCTTCTGCGCTGGGATCACCGATCCAAGCAAGTGTGGTCGCCGTGTAGGAGAGTGCCTTGCCAGGGTCGTATTGATAGTGGTGTTCTGCGCTCTTCCGTCGGACGAGCGAGGCCGACATTTGCTGGACTCTGCCTATCGCGGAATATGTCTCGCGCGGCTCATTGAGACGAGCCCGGGCGCGGCCCTCTTGCGCCGTGGCCTGGATGGCGACCGAACTTCCCACAGGGGCTATCTGCTGCGCGATCAGTGACAATTCCAGTGCGCGAGCATAGTCGCCTTCGGTGAGGACGCGCCAAGCATCGGTTTCGTAGCACCATGCCTGAATCTCGGCGTGGTCCGCGTGCTGCGCAAGAGTTGCGGCAGTCTGCAAACGGGCGGTGGCGGCGTGATCCTGGTGCAAGTCGATATGCAGTGTCGCACCCAGGAGCTGGAACCATCCGCCGACGACGAGCAAGCGACGCTGTTCGCTCAGGGTCATCCGCGCGTCCAACAGGTGAGCCACGTAAGCGGAGTGCGTTCGTACGCGTTCCAGCAGTTCTTGCGGCGGGGATACAGGGTATTCCATCGCAAGGTCATCGAAACTCTGCTCAAGGCGTTGGAGTGTTTCCGCCCCTATGTCGCTTGACTGCACACGTCGAGCCAGTTCATGCGCGCCGAACTCGTCATCGGACAGAGTGGTACTGGCGCTCAGCCACGTGCCGCTTACCCGTCTCGGGATGTGAGAGTCGGAATTGAGGAGATCGTCCAGTTCCTTCGCGGTTACCTGCAGAAGCCTGGCGATCTTTGGGCGCTGCCATGGTTGAGGATCCACCTCGCCTCTCTCCCAGCGTTGGACGGTCGAGCGGTCCACTTGGACGGCCGACGCAAATTGCTCCTGGCTGTAGCCGCTCGCTTTCCGACGCTCCGCGAACCGCTGACGCTTGGCCATGCCGGCTGTCCTCCCTGTGGCAACTCTCCGCCCACGTCAGCGTATCCAGAACCGCTCCGTTGCAGCGGGCATGAAGCCGAGGTGCGGCCTTTCTGCCGTGGTGGGCGTGCTGTGAGTCCCGTTGTCTGGGCGTTGTACGGACTTGCGCAGAGCGAGGACGAGACAACCGTGGAGGGGAGCGGACATGGGCAGTCCAGCAGGGACGGGACGCGGCAGCACAGGAGACTTGGCGTCCGTCGAGAAACCGGACCGGTTACCTCACTCGATCGCGTTCGAGGGATGTGCGTGCTCTGAACACCGCGCCGGACAGGGCAAGCGGGATCACGGCGCCAACGTGCACGGCTGTACGGCGGGTGATCGGCGATGAGCCGCGTCTTTCGTTTCGTGCCTTACACGATCACGCAGGATTCGACGGTTTGGCCTCTGTATGCAGCTGAATGCGTGTCACGGGACGACACCACATGCGGGGCCACGTCCGGTGGGAGAAGCCATCCCGCTGACGTGGACGAGTGGATCCGGCGGCACGCTCAGGGGTTCGGCCACATGAGCTATCGGCGCACGTTCACCGACTTCGCTTGCCTCGTACCGCCCGATGACCTACCTCCGGGAGCCGTCATCGTCGGCGAGGCCGTCCCGCGCTTGCCGCCCCGGCTGGAGCCGGTGAAAGGCAGCCGCGCATGAGCCACGTAATCGTCGTCAGCGCGGCGCGCGGCTTCGTGATCGGCGCGACGCTCGCAAGCCCCACCCCAGGAACTCCCGCTCCGGTCGATTGCACCCAACGGCCGACCGGGGCGAACACCAAAAACCACAAGGAGGAGTGAATTGTGCGTGAAATTCGGGATCTGCTCACCGCTGATCAGTTCGCGTCGGTGACCTCGACCATCAAGGACGGCAACCCTGCCATGGTCAAGCCCATGGCCGAACGTATCGCTGAGGAAGGATTGAAGTTCGTCGCTGCGTGCGCGCAGTTCCCCGGTACGGCTCTCGCTCCCTCCCGAATCGTGGATGAAGGGTGGCACGCGCTGATCCTGCACACGGACGTATACGCGAGTCTGTGCGCCCGCCTGGGCGGCTTCGTCCACCACTACCCCGGGTGGAACCCGACGCACTACGACCCGCCCATTCTGGACCGCACGCGCGCTCTGATCGGCGAATGCGGGTACACACCGGACGCCGAACTATGGGGGCACCCGACCGAAGGTGTCCTGGTCTCCGTCGCCGCGAACTGTCAGCACGCGCCCGACTGCACGATCCAGCCGATGCCGGAGCCGCGTGACCCGCGCGGTTGAGTGGGTGGTCCTATGCTCGGCCGTATGAGCGAACAGAGCCCTATGCGTGGATTCCTTGTGCCCAATAAGCGTCGGGTCCGCTGGACGCTGAGTCTGGGCGCCTCACCGACCGACGGGGGTGTCGTGACGGACTACATCGAGACCGCTCGCGGCGCGTTCCGCGATGCTTTCTCGGAGCACCTGTCATCGGTGGGCGATGCAGCCGAACGCCGAGCCGTCGAAGACCTGCACGCACACCCCGTCTCGGAGTGGCTGGCCGGGGCTTTCGAGAACGAGGACGCGTCCGCGTACACGGCTCCGGGGATCGCTGTAGCCGTCCACTGACGCCCCGCATGGCCCACGACTGCCCCGTCCGTCTGCTGCCCCCCGTGGCAGACGGACAGGGCTTTGCGCTGCTGTGACCAGCAACTCCGCGCTTAGTCTTGGGGCATGGACGAGACGACTCCGGACGACCGCCAGGTGAGACGTGTAAGAGTCCTGCTCGCCGAGGACCAGGGCATGATGCGGGGCGCGCTGGCGCTCCTCCTGGATCTGGAGGACGACATCGAGGTCGTCGCCCAGGTGGCGGCCGGCGACCTGATCGTCGAGGCGGCGCTCGCCGCCCGGCCGGACATCGCGCTGCTCGACATCGAACTCCCCGGGCGCAGCGGGCTCGACGCCGCCGCGGATCTGCGCGAGCAGCTGCCCTCCTGCCAGGTGCTGATACTCACCACGTTCGGCCGGCCGGGCTACCTGCGCCGGGCGATGGAGGCGGGCGCGGCCGGCTTCCTGGTCAAGGACGGACCGGTCGAGGAGCTGGCGGGCGCGATCCGCCGCGTCCTGGCCGGGGAGCGCGTCGTCGACCCGGCCCTCGCGGCGGCCGCCCTGAGCGCCGGGCCCAGCCCGCTCACCGGGCGGGAGCAGGACGTGCTCAACGCGGCCGCCGACGGAGCCACCGTCTCCGACATCGCGGGCAAACTCCACCTCTCGGAGTCCACCGTCCGCAACTACCTCTCCTCGGCCATCGGCAAGACCGGCACCCGCAACCGCATGGAGGCCGTCCGCTCGGCCCGCCAGAACGGCTGGCTGTAGCGGGACGGACGCCGGCAGGAACCGGTGGTCACGGACGCCGCAGCAGCGTGACGACCGCCGCGCCGCCCAGCCCGATGTTGTGGGCCAGGCCGACGCCCGCCCCCTCGACCTGCCGCGGTCCCGCCTCCCCCCGCAGCTGCCAGACCAGTTCTGCGGCCTGGGCGAGGCCGGTGGCACCGAGCGGGTGGCCCTTGGAGATCAGTCCGCCCGACGGGTTGACGACCCAGCGCCCGCCGTACGTGGTGGCGCCGTCGGCGACGAGCTTGCCGGACTCCCCCTCCCCGCACATGCCCAGCGCCTCGTACGTCAGCAGCTCGTTGATGGAGAAGCAGTCGTGGAGCTCGACGACGTCGACGTCCTCGATCCCGAGCCCGGACTGCTCGTAGACCGCGTGCGCCGCCGCCCGCGACATCGGCTTGCCCACCACGTCGATGCACGAGCCGGACGCGAAGCTCTCGCCGGTGTCGGTGGTCATCGCCTGCCCGATGATCTCCACGGCCCGGTCCCGCAGACCGTGCTCGCGCACGAAGCGCTCGGAGACCACCACCGCGGCGGCCGCGCCGTCCGAGGTCGGTGAGCACTGCAGCTTGGTCAGCGGGGCGTGGATGGTCCTGGCGGCCAGGATCTCCTCGACGCTCCAGACGTCCTGGAACTGGGCGTTGGGGTTGTTCGCCGAGTGGGCGTGGTTCTTCGCGCCGACCGCGGCCAGCTGCTCGGCCGTCGTGCCGTAGCGCTCCATGTGCTCGCGGGCGGCGTTGCCGAAGATCTGGGCGGTCGGCGGGGTCATCTCGAAGCCGTGCTTCGCGGCCATCACCCCGTAGTGCCGGGCGACCGGCGAGGTCGCGAAGTCGCCCCCGCTGGATCCGGCGCCCAGCGCGCCCTTGGCCATCTTCTCGAAGCCGAGCGCCAGCACGCAGTCGTTGAGACCGCCCGCCACGAACTGCCGGGCCATCATCAGCGCGGTGGAGCCCGTGGCGCAGTTGTTGTTGACGTTGTAGACCGGCACCCCGCTGAGCCCCAGCTCGTACACCGCCCGCTGGCCGGCCGTCGACGCCTGGTAGCAGTACCCGACGGGCACCTGCTCCACGAGGTCGTAGGCGATCCCGGCGTCGGCCAGCGCCGCGGTGCCGGCCTCCTTCGCCATGTCCCAGTACTGCCAGTCGCGGGTCTCGGGCTTCTCGAACTTCGTCATGCCGACGCCGACGACGAAGACCTTGCTGGTCATGCGCACTCCTTCAGGGGTTCAGCCGCGGTTTCAGTCACGGGGCAGGCCGAGGATCCGCTCGGCGACGACGTTGAGCTGCACCTGCGTCGTGCCGCCCGCGATGGTCAGGCAGCGCGCCATCAGGAATCCGTGCAGGGCGCGTTCGTCCGTGACGCCCTCCGGGCCGAGCAGTTCCAGCGCCAGTTCGGCGATGCGCTGCTGGTGTGGGGTCTGGACGAGCTTGCGCACCGAGGCGCCGGCGCCCGGCTCCAGGCCCGACACCTGCTGCAGCGTGGTCCGCAGCCCGATGCAGGCCAGCGCGTGCGCCTCCACGAGCAGCCCGCCGAGCCGGTCGCGCACCACCTCGTCGGCCGCGCCGGCCCGCTCGATCAGCGCCTCCAGGCCGGTGTCGAAGGCCACCTGGTCCGCCATGTGCACCCGCTCGTTGCCGAGCGTGTTGCGGGCGACCCGCCAGCCGCCGCCCACCTCCCCGACGACGGCGTCCGCCGGCAGCACGGCGTCGTCGAAGTACACCTCGTTGAAGAGCGAGTCGCCGGTGATCTCCCTCAGCGGCCGGATGTCGATGCCGGGCGTGTTCTTCATGTCCACCACGAAGTACGTCAGCCCCTGGTGCTTGGGCGCCGCCGGATCCGTCCTGGCCAGCAGGATCCCGAAGTCCGACCGCTGGGCGGCCGACGTCCACACCTTCTGCCCGTTGACCTTCCACCGGCCGTCCGGCAGCCGCTCCGCGCGGGTCCGCAGCGACGCCAGGTCGGACCCCGCGCCCGGCTCCGAGAACAGCTGGCACCACAGCGCCTCGCCGCGCAGCGTGCGCGGCACGTGGCGGTCGCGCTGCTCCTGGCTGCCGTGCGCGATCAGGGACGGCACCACCCAGGTGGCGATCCCCAGGTCGCTGACCTTCACCCCGGCCGCCCGCAGCTCCTGCTGCACCGCCAGCTGCTGCACGGGCCCGGCGCCCAGGCCGTACGGCTCCGGCAGGTACGGGGCCGCGTACCCGGTGGGGGCGAGCACCTTGCGGGCGGCGGCCGGATCGAGTCCGGCGGCCGTCGCCACCGCGCTGCGCGCCCGCTCCCGGTAGGCCTCCGCCTCCGGCGGCAGGTCGAGCCGCAGCTCCCGCCGGACGCCCTCGGCCGCCAGCCCGGCGACCCGCAGCCGGTGGGTGTGCCCCGCCCCGAGCAGCTGGCGCACGGCGGTCGCCCGCCGCAGGTACAGGTGCGCGTCGTGCTCCCAGGTGAAGCCGATGCCGCCGAGGATCTGGATGCAGTCCTTGGCGCAGCCGAAGGCCGCCTCGACGGCGGCGGCCGCCGCCATCGCGCTCGTCAGGGGCAGCACGTCGCGTGCGGCGTCCCAGGTCAGCGCCCGCGCCTGCTCGACGCGCACCAGCATGTCCGCGCAGGCGTGCTTCACCGCCTGGAACTGCCCGATGGGCCGCCCGAACTGCTCGCGCACCTTCGCGTACTCCGTCGCCGTGCGCAGCGCCCAGCCCGCGATCCCGCACGCCTCGGCGGCGAACAGCACCCGTGCCAGGTCCTCCACGGTCCCCGGCTCGATCCCCAGCACCCGCTCGGGCGGCACGGCGACGCGGTGCGCGACCACCTCGGCGGTGCGCCGCGTCGGATCGGCCCCCGGCCGCTCCCGCACGTCGAGCGCCGCCGCGTCCACCGCCATCCACACCGCTCCGGCGCGGAGCAGGATCAGGTCGGCCCGCGCCCCGCCGAGCACCGGTGGGGCGGTCCCGTCCAGGACGTGGCCGCCGCTGCCGGACGGCTCGGCCGTCATCGACCCCGCGCCCAGCGCGACGGCCGCGATCCGGCTGCCGTCGGCCAGCCCCGGCAGCAGTGCCTTGCCCTCGGCGGCCCGCGCCAGCACCGCCGCCGCCAGGGCGGTCGGCAGGAACGGGCCCGGCAGGCAGGCCGCCCCGAACTCCTCCAGCACGACGGCGAGGTCCGGCAGCCCCCCGCCGCCCCCGCCGAACTCCTCGGCCAGGTGCACCCCCGGCAGCCCCTGCGCGGCGGCCTCGCCCCACCACGCGGGCGCCCCGCGCTCCTCCGGAGCGTCCAGCGCAGCCCGTACGGCCGCGGGAGGAACGTTCCGGGCGACCCACCCGCGGGTGGCCGCCGCCAACTCCTGGTGCTCTTCGGTGATTCCGATGCCCATGCGGACGGATACTAGAACGTGTTCCAATCTGACGGAAGGTCAGGAATCACATCGGCTCCGGCACGGGCCGGCCCCCGCACGGGACCCGGGGCCCGGCCCGGGTGCCCCACCTGGCAGGATGCCCCAACGACCACCCCATGACGACGAAAGAAGGCGGCTCCATGGCCACCCTGGACCCCAGCCACCGAGCCGCGTTCGAGGCCGCCAAGGGATTCATGCCGCTCGACGAGGGGCTCGCCCTGCACGCCGCGGCGGCCGACGCCGCCGCGCGGCTTCCCGGCCTGCCGCTGCTGGAGGTGGGCACGTACTGCGGGCGCTCGACCATCCTGCTCGCCGCCGCCGCCCGCGCGGCCGGCACCGTGGCCGTCACCGTCGACCACCACCGCGGCAGCGAGGAGCAGCAGCCGGGCTGGGAGTACCACGACAAGGACCTCGTCGACCCCGAGGTCGGCCTGATGGACACCCTGCCGACCTTCCGCCGGACCCTGCGCGCGGCGGGCTTCGAGGACGACGTCATCGCCGTCGCCGGCCGCTCCCCCCAGGTCGCCGCGGTCTGGGGCCGGCCGCTGGCCCTGGTCTTCGTCGACGGCGGCCACACCGACGAGCACGCCACCGCGGACTACGAGGGCTGGGCCCCGCACGTGGCGCCGGACGGTGTGCTCGTGGTGCACGACGTGTTCCCGGACCCGGCGGACGGCGGCCAGGCGCCGTACCGGGTGTACCGGCGCGCGCTGGACTCCGGGGCGTTCGCGGAGGTCTCCGCGACCCGCTCGCTGCGGGTGCTGCGGCGCACGGGGGCCGGGATCTGAGACGCCGCCGCCGGTGGCCGATAGCATCGGAACCGTGTTCAGCGACGAGTCGAGGATGAGCGGCAGGACCGGCGCCGCGGTCGTTTCCGTGGCCGCGTTGGTGCCCACCTGCTTCGCGGGCTGGCTCGTGTACCAGTCGATGCACGGGCCGAGAGGCGACGACGGGGCCCAGCGCGTGCTGCCCCTGCCGTCCGCCTCGGCCCCGGCGAACCCGGACGACCGGACGAACGGCAAGGCCTCGTCGCCCGTCCCGCCGGGCAGCCCCGGCGCGGCACCGGGCTCGTCCCGGGCGGCGGACCGGGCCCCGACGGCGTCCGGTACGCCCGGAACGCCCGGAACGTCCCCGGCGGGCGGGACGTCCGCGGCCCCGGCGGCGCTCCTGCGGGGGAAGACCGTGGTCATCGACCCGGGCCACAACACGAACAACGTCAACCACACCGCCGAGATCAACCGGCTCGTCGACATCGGGACCACCCGCAAGGAATGCGACACGACCGGCACCTCCACCAACGGTGGCTACGCCGAAGCGTCGTTCAGCCTCGACGTGTCCCGGCGGGTGCGCGCCCTGCTCGCCGAGCGGGGCGCGAAGGTGCGGCTGACGCAGGACGGCGACCGTACGTTCGGGCCGTGCATCGACGAGCGGGCGCGGATCGGCAACGAGGCGCACGCGGACGCGGCCGTCTCCATCCACGGGGACGGTTCCGCGGCGGGGAATCGCGGATTCCACGTGATCACCCCCGAGGCCGTGCACGCGGGGATCGCCGACACCCGCCCGATCGTGGCGCCGTCCGGCCTGCTCGGCGCGGCGCTGAAGGCGCACTTCGCGTCCGCGTCGGGCACTACGCCCGCGAACTACCTGGCGGACGGCACGGGGCTGATGGCCCGCAGCGACCTCGGCGGGCTCAACCTCTCCACCGTCCCCAAAGTGCTCATCGAATGCGGCAACATGCGGGACGCGCAGGACGCGGCGAGGTTCACCGACCCGCAATGGCGGCAGCGGGCCGCGGAGGGCATCGCTGACGGTATTACGGCTTTCCTCCAGGGGAAGAGGTGACCAAGCGGTAGCCATTCGGCGCCGATTGCGCACCAGTTGCCGCACCCGGCTCACCCGGTGCGAACCGCGCCCTTACGATGGGGGACCATTCCCGCGCCTCGCCCCTGAACTGGTAGAGAGCGCTGCGCGTTCCGGCGACAGCGACGACGACCCCGAGACCGACAAAGGACCCTACGTGAACATCCGCTCCCTGTCCCGAGGAGACGGCGCGGTGATCGGAGCAGCGGTGCTGCTGCTGATCGCTTCGTTCCTTCCGTTCTTCTCCATCGACGCCGGCTCAGGAGACGAGACGGTCAGCACGTGGAGCGCGGCGCTCTTCCCGCTGCTCCCGACCGTGACCCTCGCCGCCCTGGCGTCGGCCGCACTGATCGTCCTCGGCAAGGCCCTGGTGCCCGCGGGCCGTCAGGTCGCCGGGCTGACCCTGGAGCAGTGGGGCACCGCCCTGGCGGTGTTCGTCGGCTGGTCCGCGCTCTGGTCGGTCTTCTCCACCGTCATCCCGGACATCGGCCACGGCAGCGACAACGACGGCATCAGCAAGGGTGCCGGCGCGTGGCTGACGCTCATCTTCGGTCTCGCCTTCGCGGTCCTCGCGGTGCTCTCGTCCCGCCTGCCCGCCCTGCAGGCCCCGCTCCTGGGTGCCCCGAAGCAGCCGCAGCCGTACGGCGGCGCCCCTTACGGCGCCCCGCAGCCGGGCCTGGGACAGCCGGGCCAGCCCGGTATGCCGCAGCCGGGCGGCTACGGCTACCCCGGTGCCCCGGCGCCCGACCCGTCGTTCGGCGGCCAGCAGCCCCAGCCGCACTCCTACGGCGGCCAGGCGCCCTCCCCGGCCCCGCAGTCCCAGCAGCCGGCGCAGAACCAGCCGCCGCAGTCCGGCGCGCAGGACTTCACGGCGTTCTGGTTCGCCGTGCCGGTGCCGCGCCCGCTCTTCGCGGAGGACGGCTCCCCCACCCCGATCGCCGAGCTGGCGCCGGGCACGTGGTACCTCGCCGTCGAGCAGCGCGGCGCGACGCTGATCGCCCAGACGCAGGACGGCCGCCGCGGCGTGCTGCAGGACTCCAGCGGTATCCAGCGCGGCTGACGCCGGCGGCGGCGCGGGACGACACCCCGCGCACCGATGAGCCCCCGCCCGGTGACCGGGCGGGGGCTCACGCCTTTCGCCGTCCGGGTCCGTGCCGTACAGTCCCGATCTGACGCATCGTCAGTTCATGTGGAGAGGCGGCGCCATGAGGCTCGGGCTGGCACTCGGCTACTGGGGGCGCGGCCCCCGTCCACAGGATGTGGAACTCGCGCGGGAGGCCGAACGCCTCGGCTACCACTCCGTGTGGACCGCCGAGGCATGGGGCTCCGACGCGTTCACGCCGCTGACGTGGATCGCCGCCCACACCTCGCGGATCATGCTGGGGACGGGCATCGCGCAGATGGCGGCCCGCTCCCCCACCGCCACCGCGATGCAGGCGCTCACCCTGGACCACCTGTCCGGCGGCCGGATGCTGCTGGGGCTCGGGCTGTCCGGGCCGCAGGTGGTCGAGGGCTGGTACGGGCGGCCGTTCCCGAAGAGCCCGCTGACCGCGACCCGCGAGTACGTCGACATCCTGCGGCAGGTCTTCCGGCGCGAGGGCCCGGTGGAGCTGGCCGGCCGCTTCCACAGCCACCCGTACTCCGGCGAGGACGGGACGGGCCTCGGCAAGGCGCTGAAGCCGATCACCCACCCGCTCCGCGCCGACCTGCCGATCCTGCTCGGCGCCGAGGGCCCGAAGAACATCGCCCAGACGACCCGCATCGCGGACGGCTGGATGCCCCTGTACTGGTCGCCGACGCGTACCGACGTCTACGAGCTGTCGCTGGCCGAGGCCCCGAAGGACTTCATGATCGCGCCCCTGGTCCGGGCGCGGGTGTGCGACGACGTGGCCGAGGGCCTGCTGCCGGTCAAGGCGATGCTCGGCTTCTACATCGGCGGGATGGGCGCCCAGGCGAAGAACTTCCACGCGGACCTGATGGCCCGGATGGGGTACGAGCAGGAGGCGCGGCACATCCAGCGGCTCTTCCTCGACGGGCGCCGGGAGGAGGCGGTGCTGGCCGTCCCGGACGCCTTCGCCGACGAGATCTCGCTGGTCGGGCCCCGCGAGCGGATCGCGGAACGGCTGGAGCTGTGGCGGTCGGGCCCGGTCACCGACCTGCTGGTGACCGCGCCCGACCCGGACACGCTGCGCGTCCTGGCGGAGCTGAACGCCTAGACCCCCGTACGGGGCCCCGGCACCAAGGGCCCCGTCGCCCGGGGCCCGGTACCGGGGCCCCGGCCTCAGCCGCCGAGTTCGCCCGCCGACGGGACCTGGTCCTTGACGTCGGCGCCGGCCTGCTTGCCCGCTTCCTTCACGTCGTCGATGGTCTTCTGGAACGTGCTGACCACGTCGTCCGTCGAATCGCCCTTCCGCAGCTTGGCCGGCAGGTCCTTGAGCGCCGCGATGCCGCCGGCCAGCGGGGCCATCAGCTTGGAGAGCGTCGGGTCGCCCTTGGCGTTGTCGGACGCGGCCTTCAGCCGGTTGTACGCGAAGGCCCCGGCCAGACCGCCCTTGATCAGGGCGAACGTCCGGCCGTCCGCGCCCTTCTTGAACGTCCCGGCGCGGGCCGGCTTGATGATCCACTGGTAGGTGGCACCCGCCGCGAGCCCGGCGTTGGCGACGAAGCGGGTCTTGGCGAGCTTCTGCTGCTCCACCGTGGTCGACGGCGTCGGGCCACTGGTGGACGAGCTCGTCGACTTGTCGTCGTTGCACGCCGTCGTCGCGGTGAGCATCGCGCAGCAGAGCAGCAGCGCGGTCAGCAGGCGGCGCAGGGGGATGCCGTTCGGCACGGTCGGACCTCCGGGGACGGACGGGCGCGGGAAGGGGCACACGTCCTCGCAGCATCACCCGGGGGGCACACCCCCGCCACTCGGGCCCCGCCGCCCGCCCGGCCCCCGGCCGCCCGCTCAGAAGGCCGTACGGGCCAGCCAGTGGTCGAGCAGTTCGCGGTCCCCGAGCACCTGGACGCGCTCGCTGTCCAGCGGCAGCCGCCGGTAGAAGGCGAGCAGCAGGTCGGTGAGGGGAGCCCGCAGCGCCACGTCGCCCTTGGCGTGCTCGCGCCGCCAGGTGACGGATTCCGGGCCGCGCTCGATCACCCATTCGGCGACCAGCCCCTCCGGGCTGTCGGTCGCGTGCAGGTGCAGGGTCTGCCCGTGGCCGCGCAGCTCCGCCAGCTCCGGGGTCTGCTCGACAGCGAGCGGATCGGTGACGATCTCCAGCCACTCGTCGATCGCGTCCGCGGCCAGCTCGGCCGGGGCCTGGTACTCGCTCCAGGTCGCCAGGGCCGCGTCCGCCCGGTGCACCAGCGTCTCCAGGACCATCCGGCGGGCCCAGAAGCCCGCCTGCTGCGGGCGCGCCCACGTCCACACCGGCAGTTCGGGGCCGGACTCGCGCAGCGTGGCCGCGAACCGCTCGGCGCCCTCGGCCAGCCAGCCGTCCAGCTTCTCGCCGGCGGGGGCCTCGTAGTCCGGCACCTGGCTCTCGGGCAGGTACTTCTCCGCGCGGGTGCCGACGATGGTCTCGGCCCAGCGGTGCGCCTGCCCGACGTGGGCCGCCAGTTCGTGCAGGGTCCAGCCCGGGCACGTCGGCACCTTGGCGCCGGGGTCGGAACCGCGCAGTGTGTCACGCAGCCGGGCGGTCTCCTCGACGATCGCCGTGCAGTACGCCTCGTGCTCCAACCAGGCCATGCGCCGCCATCCTCCCCTTACTTCACATCGAAAGGATTTTCCATCAGCAGTTTCAACCAGCGTAACGGGGCAATGCGAGGGGCATGTCCAGACGCTACCGAGGCAATCCCGCAGCCGCGATCATCCTGATCGTCGCAGATGTCGCGGCCCTGATACTGATCCTGTGGATACTGATGTATCTGCTGGACGCCAACAGGGCCAATGACCTGGTCAACTGGATCCACCATTCGGCGAATTGGCTCGCCGGCTGGTCCCTTGACCTGTTCACCATGGATTCGGACAACCTTCGCACCGTGCTGAACTACGGCCTGCCGGCCGTGGTTTACCTGGTCATCGGCCATGCCGTGGCCGGCCGCGTCAATCGGGCCTGACGCGGACAGCGCGAAGAGCAAAGAAGTGGAAAAGAACTGCCCCGGACACCGCCAGGGTCGGAACGACCCTGGCGGCACGGCACCGGAGGACGCCGGCTGGGCCGTGTCGGACATGACCTAGCAGCAGCCGGCTTCGTCCGGGGCCAGGCCTATCGGGAGCCGCTCTCCCCCGAATACCGCGGTGGTCGCCTCGTCCCCCCCGAGCGCGGCCACCGCGAGCAGCAGTGCGCCCGCCGTCCACGAAGTACGCTCCTCCGGCCAGACGGCGTCGTCGTCGAAGACGTAGCCCGTCCAGTACATCCCGTCGTCCCCGGTGCGCAGGTGCTGGATGTCGGCGAGGATCTCCACCGCGCGGTCGGACTCGCCCATCGCCCACAGGGCCAGGGCGAGTTCGGCACTCTCCCCGCCGGTGACCCACGGCCGGTCCGAGACGCAGCGGACGCCGAGGCCCGGCACCACGAACGTCTCCCAGTGCGCCTCGACGCGCTCCTTGGCCGCGGCACCGCGCAGCGCGGTGCCGAGCACCGGGTAGTACCAGTCCATGGAGAAGCGCCCCTTATCGAGGAAGCGCTCGGGGTGGTGCAGCACCGCGTGGCCGAGCAGACCCGTCGCCAGCTCCCAGTCCGGCTGCGGCTCCTCGCGGTACTCCGCGACGGCGAGCGCGCAGCGCAGCGCCTGGTAGATCGAGGACGAGCCGGTGAGCAGCGCCTCCTCGGGGAAGCCGCCGTCGTCGTCGCGCTTCCAGGCGATCGTCCCGTTGGGGAGCTGGAGCGCGAGCACGAACTCCACGGCGGCGTAGAGCGTCGGCCACAGGCGTTCCAGGAACGCGTCGTCGCCCGTGGACAGGTAGTGGTGCCAGATGCCGACGGCCACGTACGCGACGAAGTTGGTCTCGCGGGTCAGGTCGGTGGGCTCGCCCGCCGCCACCGCCGCCTCCTGGCCGGGCACGTCGGCCGCGTACGAGTAGGACGCGTACCAGGAGCCGTCGGCGTTCTGCCGCTCGGCCAGCCAGCGGTACGCGGCCTCCGCGCGGCTGTGCTCGCCCGCCGCGTCCAGCGCCATGGCGGCCTCGACGTGGTCCCACGGGTCGAGGTGACCGCCGGTGAACCACGGTATGGCGCCGTCCGCCCGCTGGATGGCGGCGATGCCGGCCACGGTCACCTCGGCCTGCTCCGCGGTGAGGACGCCGGGCAGGACGAGGTGTTCGGTGCGCCCCGGACTCGTCACGCGTCCACCCGCGCATCCGGCACGGGGGTGTGCGGCTTGGTGGCGTAGGCCACGAAGCTCTTGCCGATCAGCGGGTTGAGGGCCTGCTCGGCGACCTTGGTGGCCAGCGGCTTCTTCATGATGTCCCAGACCAGGAGCTTGTGGTACAGCTTCACCGGCAGGGCCTTGTCGTTGTCGACGCCGACCGCGCACTTGATCCACCAGTACGGGGAGTGCAGCCCGTGCGCGTGGTGGGTGCCGTAGGGGCGCAGGCCCGCCTCGCGCATCTTGCCGAGCAGTTCGTCACCCCGGTAGATCCGGATGTGGCCGCCCTCGACCTCGTGGTAGGCGTCGGAGAGCGCCCAGCAGATCTTCTCGGGTCCGTAGCGCGGCACGGTGATCGCGATCCGGCCGCCGGGCCGCAGCACGCGCACCATCTCGGCGAGCACCCCCTTGTCGTCCGGGATGTGCTCCATGACCTCGGAGATGATCACGACGTCGAAGCTGTCGTCGGGGAACGGCAGCTGCAGCGCGTCGCCCTCCATCGCCACGGCGGACGCGCCGGCCGGGGCCTCGCCCTCAGCCTTCATCGCCGCGAACCACTTGGCGACCTCGCGGATCTCGTCGCCGTTGCGGTCCAGGGCGACGACGTCGGCGCCGCGTCGGTAGCACTCGAAGGCGTGCCTCCCGGCGCCGCAGCCCAGGTCGAGGACCCGGTCGCCGGGGGCGAGCGGGAAACGGGAGAAGTCGACGGTCAGCACGGAGCCTCTGCTTTCGTCCGGTGGGTCGGGGCGGGGGCGGCGGACTGTGCGGCGATCGCCGCTCGGTAGTGCTCGGCCGTGCCGATGGCGGCCTGTTGCCAGGTGAAGCGGGCGAGGACGCGTTCGCGGCCGGCCGCGCCGAGGCGGCGGCGCAGGTCCGCGTCCCCGAGCAGTCGGCCGAGCGCGGCGGCGAGCGCGCCGGCGTCGCCGGGCGGTACGGCCAGACAGGTCTCGCCGTCGGTCCCGGCGACCTCGGGGATCGCACCTCCGGTGGTGGCGACCAGCGGGGTGCCGGTGGCCATCGCCTCGGCGGCGGGCAGCGAGAAGCCTTCGTAGAGCGAGGGGACGCAGGCGACCTCGGCGCCGCAAATGAGGTCGACGAGCTCGGCGTCGGTGATGCCCTTGACGAAGCTGATGGCGCCTTCCAGGCCGAACCGGGTGATGGCCGCGGCCACCGGCCCGTCCTCGGCGCGCCTGCCGACGACGACGAGGTGCGCGTCGGGGCGCTCCACGCGGACCTTGGCCAGCGCCTCGACGAGGTGGATCAGGCCCTTGAGCGGTACGTCGGCGCTGGAGGTGGTGACGATGCGGCCGGGGACCTCGGGCACCGAGGCGTCCGGCGCGAAGAGCCCGGTGTCGGCGCCGATGTGGACGACGTGGACGCGGTCCTGCCGCACCCCCAGGTCCTCCACGATCTCGGCGCGGGAGGAGCCGGAGACGGTCAGCACGGACGGCAGCCGGCGCGCGACGCGCTTCTGCATCTGTGTGAAGCCGTACCAGCGGCGCACGGACAGCCGGCGCTTCCAGTCGGGCGCCGCGGCCAGGTCGAGCCGCCGGTCGACGGTGATGGGGTGGTGGATCGTGGTGACCAGCGGGGTGCTCAGGCCGAGCAGCCCGTAGCCGAGCGTCTGGTTGTCGTGGACGACGTCGAACTCGCCGCGCCGGGCCGCCAGGTGCCGCCGGGCGCGCAGCGAGAACGTCAGCGGCTCCGGGAAGCCGCCGGTCCACATCGTGCCGACCTCGAGGGCGTCGATCCAGTCGCGGTACTCGCCGGGCCGGGGATTGCGGAACGGGTCGGGCTGCCGGTACAGGTCCAGGCTGGGCAGCTCGGTGAGGGTCACGCCCGCACCGACGGCGTCGAGCACCGGATAGGGCTGGGCGCCGATCACCTCGACGGTGTGGCCGAGCCGGGCGAGCTCACGGGAGAGATGGCGTACGTAGACGCCCTGGCCCCCGCAGAAGGGGTTCCCCTTGTAGGTGAGCAGCGCGATCCGTAGTGGCATGGCCTCAACGGTCACTCCCGGCCCCCTTCTCACTCACTTCCGCCGGAGCGTAACCGGTCGCGCTAATCTAGAACAAGTTTCAGACTCGAACGTTCAGAACCGAATCTACCGGCAGCGGCACGGCCCCGAATGAGGCGGACCAGGTGATTCGCACCACGACACCGGTCCTGCCATCATGCAACGCAGTGCCACGGTGACCGCGGATTACGGATGGAATGTCACGGAATGGGACATATGACAACAGAACCCAAGCCGCCGACTCCGTCGTCGCCCCTGCTGACCGAACGTCAGGAGGCTCGCCGCCGCCGCATCCTGCACGCCAGCGCGCAGCTCGCCTGCCGCGGCGGTTTCGACGCGGTGCAGATGCGCGAGGTCGCCGAGAACTCGGGCGTCGCCCTCGGCACGCTCTACCGCTACTTCCCCTCGAAGATCCACCTGCTGGTGGCCACCATGCAGGACCAGCTGGGGCAGATGCACGAGACGCTGCGCAAGCGCCCGCCGGTCACCGCCGAGCCGGCCGACCGGGTCGCCGAGACGCTGATGCGCGCCTTCCGCGCGATGCAGCGCGAACCGCACCTCGCCGACGCGATGGTGCGCGCCCTGACCTTCGCCGACCGCTCGGTGAGCCCCGAGGTCGACACCGTCTCCCGGCTCACCACCGCGATCATCCTGGACGCGATGGGCCTCGACGGGCCGCCCACCGCCGACCAGCTCTCCGCGGTCCGGGTGATCGAACACACGTGGCACTCGGCTCTGGTGACGTGGCTGTCGGGCCGCGCCTCCATCGCACAGGTGAAAATCGACATCGAGACCGTGTGCCGGCTGATCGACCTGACGGCGCCGGAGCGGAACGCGTGAGCGGAGCGCCCGGGCGGGCGGTCTCCCCCGCCCGCCGGGACCTGCCGTTACGGGCCAGTGGAATGTGCCGGAGGCAGCGCCGTACGGACCCTGTCGCACGCACATTCCCAGCGTGCGGGGGGCACACGCGCGCACCGAGTGCGCCCGTGTGCCTCGGCTTGGCCTGATTACGGGGCCATCCCTTCCGACATCGCGGGTACGAATGGCTTTGCTCACTAGGTCTGGTCCATCGGGTTCTGGAAGGGGCGCAATGTGATCCGGGTTTTACTGGTACATGACACTTGGCTGATGCGATCCGCACTCGCGGCACTGCTGGGCAGGGAACACGACATCGAAGTGGTGGCCACGCCATGGCGCAACGCACAGAGACGGGCGCGGTCGTTAGCGCCTCACGTGTGTGTCGTCGATGTCGAGTGTCCCGGCGCCAACACCGGGGACGTCTCGCAACTGACGGAGTTACAGGACCTCGTGGTCGGCCAGAAATGCGCGCTGCTGGTCCTGGCCACCGCGAGCCGACCGGGCCTGCTGCGCCGTGCGTCGCAGGCCCGTGCGCTGGGCTTCGTCAACAAGGACGCCCCGCCGGAGGAACTGGTCCGCGGGATCCGCAGAGTTGCCAGGGGGGAACGTTTCGTCGACACCTCGCTCGCCTTCGACTTCCTGCAGGCCGCGGACATCCCGCTGACGCCGCGCGAGTTGAGCGTGCTGTCACTCGCCGCCGAGGGCGCGTCCATCGGCGAGATCGCCCGCGTCCTGCACCTGTGCAACGGCACCGTGCGCAACTACATGGCCGCGATCACCCGCAAGACGGGCGCCCGCAACCGCGTCGACGCCATTCGAATATCCCGGGTGGCCGGCTGGCTCTGACCAGTTCCCCACCAGGTCCCGGTAGAGCGCGGACCGCTCCAGCAGTTCCTCGTGGCCCGCGCAGACCGTGTGCGTGCCGTCCATCACCAGCACCCGGTCGGCGCGGCGCGCCGAGCTGATGCGGTGCGCGATCACGATCAGCGCCCCGTCGCCCGGCCGCAGCGCGAAGGCCCGTTCCGCACGCGCCTCGGCCGCCGGGTCGAGGTAGCAGGTCGCCTCGTCGAGCAGCACCAGGGGCGCGGGCGACAGGTAGGCGCGGGTCAGCGCCAGCAGCTGCCGCTCCCCCTGGGACAGGGTGCCCGGCTCCGCGACGGCGTCCAGCCCGCCCATCCGGTCGAGCAGCTCCGCCATGCCGACGGCCTCGGCCGCCGCGCGCAGCCGGCCGTCGGGGACGGGCTCAGGCCCCGGGCACAGGTAGGAGAGGTTGTCCCGGACGGTTCCCGCGAAGACGTACGCCTCCTGCGGGATCAGCACCCGCAGTCCCGGCAGGTCGGTGGCCGGCAGCTCGCGCAGCGGCCGGCCACCGAGCTCGACGGCGCCCGCGGCCGGGCGCAGCAGCCCCGCGACGAGCCCGGCGAGGGTCGACTTGCCGATCCCGCTCGGCCCGACGACCGCCAGGTGGCAGCCGCGCGGCACCACCAGGTCCAGCTCCCGGACCACGGGCTCGGCCAGCTCCCCGTAGGCGAAGGTGACGCCGCGCAGCGCGACGGCGGGGGCGCCGGGCCGGGGCGCGGGCACCTTTTCCGCGGGTGTCCTCCGGGCTGGGGCCTTCTCGGCGGGGGCCTGCGGAACGGGTACCTCCCCGGCGGGCGCCTCGGCCCGCGGGACCAGGCGTCCGAGGACGACGACGAAGCGCGAGCCGGCCGTCCCCAGCCCCTGGGTCAGGCTCTGGAGGGCGGGCAGCAGCGACTGGGTGAGGTAGGCCAGGGCGCCGACCAGCGCGCCCGCCGTCACCCCCCGGTCCAGCAGCCACGGCGCCGAGGCGAGCAGCAGGACCACGGGCAGCCGGCCGCCGACGCCCAGCGCCAGCGCGCGCAGCACGCCCCAGCGGGCCAGCGCCCGGGACGCCCGGTACTCGGTCCCGATCCGTTCCTCGGCCTCCGCCGCCATCCGCTCCTCGGCGCCACAAGCGGCGATGTCGCGCAGGCCCGCGGCCATCGCGCCCACGCTCTCGGCCACGTCCTCGTTCGCGGTCAGGAAGGCCGCCTGCCGCCGGTTCATCGGACGCAGCGTGAGGCAGAAGAGGCCGAGCCCCACGAACAGCGGGGGCACGACCACGAGCAGCAGGACGGGAGCGAGCGAGAGCAGCCCGATGAGGGCGCCCGCGACGGTGAACAGGAAGGACCGCGACACCATCACCAGCCCGGCGAACGTGTCGCGGGCGATCTCGACCTGCTGGGTCAGCCGGGAGACGACCGCGGAGTCCGCGGCGTGCGGGTCCCGCACGGCGTCCGCCAGCCCCCGGCCCACCACCCGGCGCACCAGGCCGTCGCGCAGCGGCTCCACCAGGGCGGCGACCGCGCGGTAGACCCGGCCGGTCCCGAACGCCCCTGCCGCCACAGCCAGTGCGGCCAGTCCCAGCCACCCCAGACCCACCGCGGCGCGCCCCATGAGGAAGCCGTCGTCCAGGGCCCGCGCAAGGGCGAAACCGGTCAGAAACGTCTCGACGGCCTCCAGCACCGACCACCCGAGAAGCGCGGCCACCACCCGGGGCCGCCGCCGCAGGAAACGGATCCCCTCGCCCCACAGACCCGACCGTCGCCTCATGACTCCCCCTCCGCTTCCTCCGCCGGGTCCGGATCGGCCGGGGCGTGGAAGACCGCCCGGTACTCCGGCAGCCGCCACAATTCGTCGTGCGGGGCGACGGCCCGGATGCGGCCGCCGTCGAGCCACGCGACGAGGTCGGCGCGAGCCGCCGTGGAGGCGCGGTGCGCCACGATCAGCCGCGAGCGGTCGGCGGTGGGGCTCAGCAGCGCGGCCGTGACCTTGAACTCGGTGACCGTGTCGAGGCTGGACGTCGCGTCGTCCAGGATCAGCAGCCGCCCCGGATGGGCGAAGGCGCGGGCGAGCCCGAGCCGCTGCACCTCGCCGCCGGACAGGAAGGCGTCATCGCAGGGGGTGTCGTACTTCGCGGGCAGCAAATGGATGAACGAGTCGGCGCATGCGGTCTCCGCGGCCCCGCCGACCACCCCAGGTCCCGGCTCGGGGATGCCGAAGGCGATGGTGCCCCCGATGGTGCCGCCCAGCAGCGCGGGGCGCTCGAAGGCGTAGCCGACGGCGGCGCGCAGTTCGTCGTGCGACAGCGCGGAGAGCGCGACGCCGTCGAGCGCCACGGTCCCCCGGTCCGGGTCGGCGAGCCGCCCGGCGATCGCGGCCAGCACGGACTTGCCGGTGCCGGAACGTCCGACCAGGGCCACCGACGTGCCGCCGGGCAGCGTCAGGTCCAGCCCGTCCAGGACGGCGCGGCCGCCGCGCACGGCGGTGACCCCGCGCAGTTCGAGATGGCCCGTGCCGCCCTCCGGAAGGTGGTCGCGGCCGTACGCGGTCGCCGGCTCCGCGAGCACCTCGGCGAGCCGGCGGGCCGCGGTGCGGCTGCGGACCAGGCCGTTGACCTCGCCGACGGCCATGCCGAGCGCGGCGGCGAACATGGCGTAGCGCGAGGCCGCCAGCAGGTCCCCGACGCTCAGGTTCCCCTGAGCGACGCGGATGCCGGCGACGGCGAGTACGGCGACCTGCAGCAACGGGACGATGACGGCGGCCTGCGCGTTGGAACGGCCCTGGACGTGCCACATCCGCAGTCCCTGGCGGCGCAGTTCCGGCAGCGGCTCCAGGACCCGGGCGACCTCGTGTTCGGTGGTCGCGGCGGCGGCGATGGTGCGGGCCCCGGCGAGCGCCTCGACGAGCCGCCCCGCGATGTCACCCTGGACGGCCAGGTAGCGCGTGACGCTGTCGGTGGTGTGGCGGACGAACGCCCGCACGGTCAGGGCGAGGAGCGGCAGCCCGGCGGCGAACGCGACGGCGAGCCAGGGGTCGATGAGGGCGAGCGCGACGATGCCGCCGGCCGGGGTGATCACGGTGGCGAGCAGCGTGGCGAGCGCGGCCGGGGCGGTGCCCGCGTGGGCCGCGTTGCCGGTGAGCCGGGCGACCAGGTCGCCGGGTGGGAAGCGGGCGGTGGCGCGCGGTCCGGTGGCCAGCACGTGGCGCAGCAGCCGGCTGCGTACCCAGGCGGTGCCGCGGGCGTTGGTGACACCGGTGATCAGTTCGCTGCCGGTGTCGAGCAGGACGAGCACGCAGGTGAGGGCGGTGCTCAACAGGACCCAGTGCGTCACCTGCGGTCCGCTGTCCCGGGTCAGCAGCAGGTCCAGGGTCCGGCCGAGGGCGGCGGGCAGAGCCAGTCCGAGAACCGCGGAGGCGGTGGTGCACACGCAGAGGGCGGCACTGCGGCCCGCGCTGTGCCGGAGTGCCGCGCGCAGCAGACGGTCGGCTTCGGCGGCGACGGCCACCATGGATCCGGGGGCCTCGGTTGATGTGCCGGTGGTCCCGCTGGTCTCCGTACCGGTGGAGGGCGCCATGGAGTGGATGTCCTCACCTTGTGGGAACGGGGTACGGCCCCGGGCGGCGTGAGGCCGCCCGGGACCGTGTCCGTGCTCAGTTGCCTACTGGCGGTGCCAGTAGGTCAGAGGCAGAGGCCGACGCTGGCCTGGCTGGCGGAGCAGAGGAGCAGGCTCAGCGAGCTGACCTGGCCACCGCCGCCGCCACCGTTCTCCGGGGTGTCCATGCTCTGAAGGTCGAGAAGTGCCATGGTGTGTTCCTTTCCATCATGGGGACGGGGTTGTGTTTCCGGACCCGGTGAAGGGACCGTTCTGGGGCCGCTTGAGCGGCGGGAGGAACGGGAGGGCCGCGGGCTGTTCGCCCAGTGCCGCGCCGAGCGCGAGCAGGCAGCCGGCCGTTCCGGTGGTGAGGTCCATGGAGAGCCGCATCATCTGGTCGCCGGGGAAGGTGAGATGGCCCTGGTAGGGCATGGCGTACCAGTCGAGTGCGGAGATCTGGGCGGCGAGGCGGCCGGGGACCGCGTCGACCGGGGTCGTGGTGCGGGCAAGGTGGAGAATCATGCCGGCCCGTCCGTTGAACAGTCCGGGCTGCGCGTAGAAGCGCGACATCGCCGCGGGCAGGATCCCGGCACGGGCCCGTTCGAACGCCTCGTCGGGTCGGTGCGCGAGGTAGTCGTCGAGGACCATGCCGATGCCGACACTTCCCGCGCCCAGGTAGGGCATGGTGCGCCAGCCCTCGTCGACGACCAGGGTGCCCTCCCGGTCCTCGCGGCACTTGGCGAGGTCCTGGCGCAGTGCGGTCGCGGCGAGGTCGAGCAGCGCGGGCGCCCCGGTCTGCTCGTACAGGCGCAAGAAAAGCAGGGCGGAGCCGGTGGCGCCGCGCAGCAGCCCGGTGTGCGTGCCGGGCTCGCCGGACAGCCGGTCGGCGAGCAGTTGGGCGGCTTCCACGGCTTTCGCGCGCAGTCCGCTCTCGCCGGTGGTCCTGGACAGGGATTCGAGCGCCAGACCCACGCCGGCGAGACCGCCGTACAGATCCGGCACCAGGCGCTGCCAGCGTTCGTTCAGCACACGCTGGGCCAGGTCCAGGGCGCGGGCGGTGTGGCCGAGCCGGTCGAGGACGAACGCGGTGCCGAGCATGCCGTCGTAGAGGCCGAGCAGGGTGCCGGGCGGCGGCGGGTCGGTGCGGCGCAGCAGCCACTCCTCCCCCGCTTCGTACCGGTCGGCGCCGGTCTCGGCGAGGGCGTACAGGACACCGGCAGCGCCGTGCGCCAGGCCGATGCCACCGCCGTCGGTGAACTGGGCGACGTCCCCGGGGAATAGCCTGTCCTCGCGGTCCGGGGTCGCCGAGGCGAGGATCGCGGCGACCATCGAGTCCCTGCTGCTCGGCCAGTCGGCCGCCCGCACGGGTACGTAGGACGGCGTCCTGCCGCGGGTGGCGGGGCTGAGGCCGGTGATGGTCTCGACGGCCTGGTCCAGGAACTCCCGGGGCACCGGGAACTCCTCGGCGATCAGGTCGGCCAGGTGCGGAGCCTTGTCGCGGTCGATCACGAAGAGCGTCGTCATCGGCAGGAACAGCGCGAGGCGCAGGCACGCGAGCGCGTACCGGTCCACGTCGAAGCCCCTGCGGTCCGCCGGGGCGATGAAGCCGGGGTGGGCCAGGGCCTGACGGGTGTGCTCGTCGATGTGCGCGGCGGCCTCGAAGTCGAGCAGGCGCACCGAGCGTTCGTCCGGCCCGACCATGATGTTGAACATGTGCAGGTCGTTGAAGACGACGCCGCGGCTGTGCACGGCGGCGACGGCCTTCTCGACCCCGGCATGGATGCCCAGCGCCCAGTCGGTGTAGTCCGCGACGGCCGTCGGGTCCGGGTCTTTGGAGAGCAGCGGATGGCGCCGGGCGAAGAACGAGTTGAGGGTCTGGCCCTCCAGGAAGTCCATTACCAGGAAGCGGTGGTCGCCCAGCACGAACCAGTCGCGGACCTCGGGCGCGACGCCCAGACCCGACAGCCGTTCCAGGGCGGCCTTCTCACGCTCCAGCCGGGCGACGGCGTCGGCCCCGTCGGAAGCCAGCCCGGCGTGCGGCCTGGCCTCCTTGAGGACGACCTTCTCGCCGGTCCGCACGTCCTGCCCGGTGTAGACCCCGCCACCGTTGGAGAAGTGCAGCGCGCTCTCGATCCGGTACGGCAGGTCGTTGGTGGTCGTGGCGTTTCGGGCGTCCAGGTGCGGCTGCAGGAAGTCGGGCAACGTGACCCACGGCGGCACGTGGAAGGCCGGCCCCCGGCGGTCCGGTACGAGCACCCCGTCGGCATCCTCGATCGCGGTGACCAGCGAACCCGCGCCGTCGACGCAGTACCGCGGGGCGAACCCGCCGTAGCGCACGAAGAGCGGCCCCTGGTTCCAGCGCAGGTCGCTGAGGATGTACGGGCCGGCTTCGCCGGCCAACAGCTCCTCCAGCT
The DNA here is from genome assembly GCF_040636125.1 of Streptomyces sp. NPDC006733. Classification (NCBI taxonomy): domain Bacteria; kingdom Bacillati; phylum Actinomycetota; class Actinomycetes; order Kitasatosporales; family Streptomycetaceae; genus Streptomyces; species Streptomyces sp. NPDC006733. The sequence continues at coordinate 189,467 of NZ_JBEYJD010000007.1, forward strand.
CACGCAGGATGGTGTGCAGCTGCTCCTCGTCCGACGGGTAGATGGTCACGCACTTGCCGCTGCCCTCCCGCGGCGCGTACTTGGAGTTGCGCAGGTGCACGGCGGGCAGGCTGGGGACGAACTTGAACGGTATGTCGCGCGGGACGCAGTAGTCCCAGACCTTCGCGACGGTCTTCTCCGCGTTCTCCAGACACGCGGAGACATGGATCTTCCAGCCCTGCAGGGGCGCTCCGGTCCTGGGCGAACCGTCGGCGTCCACCGGCGTCAGGTGCAGCCAGTCGCCGGAGCGTCCGGTGCGCCAGCCGTCGGGGGCGGGGCGCTGGGCCGGCTCGAAGAGCGAAACGCCGGAGCCCGCGCCGGATGCGGAGCCGGCGGACAAGCGGTCAGGGGTCTCGTAGAAATACCTGTCGACGAGGCAAAAGACCTCGTACCGCTTGTCCATGGCTCTCCCCCTCCGGCCGCGAGGTCTTGAGATTTTCACGTGGCCGAAACGGGGAACAGTCGCGTCCGTAACGAAACACCCGTGCAGAACGCATATGTGCGTGATGCACGGGTGCCCGTATGGTGTACGGAAACCGCCCTGACCTGCGACGGAAGCGCCCCTGCGCAGTTCCCGCGCTATTCCTCGGGCGGGAAGACCGGCTCTCCTGTCATGAGCAGCGTGATGGAGATTGCCTCCACCGGGCAGTTCTCGGCCGCCTCCAGCAGCACTTCCGACGCGTCGGTCTCCGACGCGACCGGGTGGGACTGCCGGGCGCCGTCCAGGGCGAAGCCCTCGGGGGCCGAGTTGACGCACATGCCGGAGCCGATGCAGACCGAGCGGTCCACCTCGATGTGCCAGCGGTCGCCCATCAGCCCTCCGCCCCCGCCGCACCGGACGCCGCGGCGTCCGCCGCCTGGTAGCCGGCCGGGAGGTGGATCATCTTGTGCTCCAGGTACTCGCCGAAGCCCTCGGGGCCGAACTCCCGTCCCACGCCGGAGTTCTTGTAGCCGCCGAACGGGCCGAGCATGTCGAGGCTGAAGGTGTTCACCGAGTACGTGCCGGTGCGGACCTGGCGGGCGATGTCGATGCCGTGCTCGACGTCGGCGGTCCAGACGCTGCCGGAGAGCCCGAAGTCGGAGTCGTTGGCGATCCGCAGCGCCTCGGCCTCGTCCTCGTACGGGAGCAGGCAGATGACCGGCCCGAAGATCTCCTCCCGGGCGATCCGCATGGAGTTGGTGACGTCGCCGAAGAGCGTCGGCTCCACGTACCAGCCGGTATCCAGTCCGGCCGGCCGGCCGCCGCCGGTCAGCACCTTGGCGCCCTCCTCCTGACCGATCCCGATGAAGTCGAACGACCGCTGCTGCTGGCGCTTGGCGACCAGCGGCCCCACCTCGGTGGCCGGGTCCAGCGGGTCGCCGACGACCAGCGCGGACGCCGCCGCGGCGAAGCGCTCGGCGATCTCGTCGTAGCGCGAGCGCGGCGCCAGGATCCGGGTCTGGGCCACGCACGCCTGGCCGTTGTTCATCCAGGCGGCCGACGTGATGCCGGGGACGGCGGTCTCCAGGTCCGCGTCCGGGAGGATCACGGCGGCGGACTTGCCGCCCAGCTCCAGGGTGACGCGGGTGAGGTTGCGGGACGCGACCTCCATCACCCGCCGGCCGGCGCCGACCGAGCCGGTGAACGACACCTTGTCGACCCCGGGGTGGCCGACGAGGTACTCGCTGACCTCGCGGTCGGCCGGGACGATCGACAGCACGCCCTCCGGCAGCCCCGCCTCCCTGGTGATCTCGGCCAGCACGTACGCGTCGAGCGGGGTCTCCGGCGACGGCTTCAGCACGACCGTGCACCCGGTGAGTAGCGCGGGGGCGAGCTTGGCGGCGGCGGTGAACTGCGGGACGTTCCACGGCACGACGGCCGCGACGACCCCGACGGGCTCGCGGCGCACCAGGATCGGCCCGAGGACGCCGGCGCGGTGCTCCTCGTAGGGGAAGTCGCGGGCGACGGTGATCGCCGCGTCCCACACCATCATCGCGCCGAGCGACTGGGCGAGGATGCTCCAGGAGTAGGGGGAGCCGTTCTCCGAGCTGATGAGCCGGCCGATCTCGTCGTACCGGGCGGCGATGGCGTCCTTGATCCGGGTGACGACGGTGATCCGCTCGTCGAGGCTCATCCGCGGCCACGGTCCCTCGTCGAACGCCGTGCGGGCCGTGGCGACCGCGCGGTCCACGTCGGCGCGGGAGGCGTGCGGCACCCGGCCGATGACCTGCTCGGTGTGCGGGGAGATGACCTCGATGGTCTCGCTGCCGAGCGGGTCCACCAACTCCCCGCCGATGAACAGCTGTCCGTGTTCTATGAGGTCGGTCATTACTGGTGCCTCCTGCGGGTCGGCCCATACCTGACGCTGTTTCAGAACTGATACCAGTTCTAGTTATAGTGGGCAATGACTTCGTCGGCGAGAGGGGACCAGATGGTGCGCGTGACCGACCACGGCGGAGGGGTCTGGAGCATTCCGGTCCCGATCCCCGACAACCCCCTCGGCCACACGCTCGTCCATCTCCTGGACACCGACCGCGGACCCGTACTGATCGACACCGGCTGGGACGACCCGGACTCCTACGCCGCGCTGGAGGCCGGCCTCGTCGAGGCGGGGACCTCCGTCGCCGAGGTGCACGGGGTACTCATCACGCACCACCACCCCGACCACCACGGGCTCTCCGCGCAGGTCCGCGAGGCCTCCGGGGCCTGGGTCGCGATGCACGAGGCCGACGCGGCCGTGGTGCGGCGCACCCGGTCCGCCGCGCCGGCCCGCTGGCTGACGTACATGACGGCCAAGCTCGTCGCCGCCGGGGCGCCCGAGGAGCACCTCGCGCCGCTGCGCGCCGCCCGCGAGTCGGGGCGGATGTCGACCCTGCCGGGGCTGCGGCCCGCGCTGCCCGACCGCGACATCGTCCCCGGCGAGCTGGTGGACCTCGCCGGGCGGCGGCTGCGCGCCATCTGGACGCCGGGGCACACCCCCGGGCACGTCTGCCTGTTCCTGGAGGAGAGCCGGCGGCTGTTCTCCGGCGACCACCTGCTGCCGGGGATCTCCCCGCACATCGGGCTGTACGAGGACCCGGACGACGCGGTCGAGACCGATCCGCTCGGCGACTACCTCGCCTCCCTGGAGCGCATCGGCCGGCTCGACCCGGACGAGGTGCTGCCCGCCCACCAGTACGCGTTCACGGACGCGGCGGGCCGGGTGCGGGAGCTGCTCGACCACCACGAGGAGCGGCTGAGCGGGCTGCGCACGCTGATCACCGACGCGCCGCGCACCCCCTGGCAGCTCGCCGAGGTGATGGAGTGGAACCGCCCCTGGGAGCAGATCCCGTTCGGCTCCCGCAACATCGCCGTCTCCGAGGCCGAGGCGCACCTGCGGCGGCTGGTGAAGGCCGGCCGCGCCGAGGCCGTCCCCGGGTCCGACCCGGTCACCTACCAGGCGGTCTGAGGGAACGGGCGGGCACGGGCGGGCGGGCACGGGCGGGCCGGGACCGGCGGCGATACCCGCAGGGCATACGATGTTCTGGACAATTCCATCCACGTCCGAGCGGGGGAAGCCGGCGCGAATCCGGCACTGACCCGCAACCGTGAGCCGTCCCGTAGGGCAGGGTCGGCGAGTCGGAGTACCCGCGACGGACGGGAGCGGCTCCCGTCGAGGTAACGGAGCCGGAGCCCGGTGCCCCGCGCAGTCGCGCGGGCTCGCAGCGGTTGCGCCCGGCCACGCAACCGCTCAGCGAAAGGCATCAAACCCCTCATGAACCTCCGTCGCAGCGCCGCCGCGCTCGCCGCCGCCACCGTGCTCGGCATGGCCGCGGTGCCCGCAGCCTCCGCCGACACCCCGCTGCCGCCCGGTCTGTACGGCACCGGGGACCCGACGTACGACGGGGTCTGGCGGCAGTCCTACGCGCTGCTGGCGCTGGACACCGCCGGGGTGACCCCGGCCGACAGCGCCGTGGCCTGGCTGACCGGCCAGCAGTGCGCGGACGGCGGCTTCCCGTCCTACCGCGCGGACACTGCGAAGGCCTGCGACGCCAAGACGGAGGACACCAACGCGACGGGCATCGCCGTGCAGGCGCTCACGGCGCTGGGCGGCAAGGACGCAGTCGTCAAGAAGGCCACCGACTGGCTGGTGTCGGTGCGCAACAAGGACGGCGGCTGGTCGTACAACCCCGGCGGCGCCTCCGACCCGGACTCCACCGGTGTCGTGATCGGCGCGCTGGCGGCCGTGAAGCAGGACGTGAAGGCGGCGCAGGACAGCCTCAAGGCGTTCCAGTTCGGCTGCGACGCCAAGGCCGCCGACCGCGGCGCCTCCGGCTACCCGATGAACGGCAAGCTCTCCGTGAGCGCCAAGGCCACCGCCGACGCGGTGCGCGGCGCCCGCGGCGCGGGCTTCGTCGTCACCGCCCCGACCGCGAACACGGCCGCGAAGGCCCCGGACTGCGCGTCGCCCGACGCGTTCAAGTCCCTCGACGCGGCCGGCGCGGCCTCGGCCGGCGCCGCGTACCTGACGGCCCAGCTCACCGCGGGCGGCGGGCACCTGACCGCCGTCACCCCGGGCGCCGACAAGCCCACCCCGGACTACGGCACCACCGCGGACGCCGTGGTCGCGCTGGCCGCGGACCAGCAGCTCGACACCGCGAAGGCGTCGTACGACTGGCTCGCCAAGAACTCCGCGACGTGGTCGAAGTCGAACCCCGCCGCCCTGTCGCAGCTGGTCCTCGCGGCGCACGCGACGGGCAACGACCCGAAGAACGCCGCCGGCGCCGACCTCGTCCAGCAGCTCACCAACCTCGGCCCGAAGCCGGCCGCGGCGGCGAGCCCCTCCGCGTCCCCGTCGGACCAGGCGGAGAAGAAGGACGACAAGTCCGGCTCCGCGGCCACCTGGTGGATCGTCGGCGTCTTCTTCGTCGCGAGCATCGGCATCGGCTTCCTGATCAGCGGCCGCAAGAAGAAGCAGGGCTGATGGCGCGCAACCCGCTGCGGGCGCTCGCCGTCCTGCTGGCGCTCGGCGCGCTGCTCGCGGCCGCCGCCCTGCCCGCCGAGGCTGCCGCCTACCGCTACTGGTCGTTCTGGCAGCGCTCCGGCGACACCTGGACGTACGCGCAGACCGGCCCCGCTCTGGACCGGCCCGCCGACGGGTCCGTGGAGGGCTGGCGCTTCGCGGCCAGCGCCGAGGCGCAGGACGCGTCGAAGCCGCGGGACGTGCCCGGCGCCACCTCGTTCGGCGCGATCTGCGCGGGCACGCCGCCCAAGGGCGGCACCAAGCGCGTCGCCCTCGTCCTGGACTTCGGCACCGCCGCCGACGCGGGCGGCGCCACCACGCCGCCGGCGCCCCGCACCGCCTGCGCCCAGGTCCCCGGCGACGCGACGGGCGCCGACGCGCTCGCCGCCGTCGCCAAGCCGCTGCGCTACAACTCCGCCGGCATGGTCTGCGCCGTCGCGGGCTACCCCAGGACGGGCTGCGGGGAGCCGGTCTCCGGCACCTCCGGGTCCGCCGACGCGTCGAGCACGCCCGCGCCGCAGGCGTCGGGCGACTCCGGCGACGGCGGCGGCGGGGGCCCGTCGGTCGGTGTGTTCGCGGGCATCGCCGCCGTCCTCGCCCTCGGCGGGGCGGCCTTCTGGCAGGCCCGCCGCCGGCGCGGATGAACGCCGGGGCCCGCCGGGCCGCCACCGCCACCCGCTCCACCGCGCTGCACGCCGGGGCGTGGTGGGTGTGGGCGCTGGGGCTGGCGACGGCGGCGTCCCGGACCACCAACCCGCTGCTGCTCCTGCTGCTGGTCGCGGTCGCGGGGTACGTGGTCGCCGCCCGCCGCACGGACGCGCCCTGGGCCAGGTCCTACGGGGCGTTCCTGAAGCTGGGCCTGGTGGTGCTCGGCATCCGGCTGGTCTTCGCGACCCTGCTCGGCTCGCCGATCCCGGGCACCCACACGCTCTTCACGCTGCCCGAGGTCCCGCTGCCCGACTGGGCGCGCGGGGTCCGGCTGGGCGGCAGGGTGACCGCGGAGGGGCTGCTGTTCGCGCTGTACGACGGGATGAAGCTGGCCACCCTGCTGGTCTGCGTGGGCGCGGCCAACGCGCTCGCCAACCCGGCCCGGCTGCTCAAGTCGCTGCCGGCTGCCCTGTACGAGGCGGGCGTCGCGGTCGTCGTGGCCATGACGTTCGCCCCGAACCTCGTCACCGACGTGCAGCGGCTGCGCGCCGCCCGCCGGCTGCGCGGCCGCGAGGACCGCGGGGCGCGGTCGCTGCTGCAGGTCGGGCTGCCCGTCCTGGAGGGCGCGCTGGAGCGGTCGGTGGCGCTGGCCGCCGCGATGGACGCGCGCGGCTACGGCCGCTCGGCCGAGGTGCCGGCCGCGATCCGGCGGACGACGGCCGCGCTGACGCTGGGCGGGCTGCTCGGCGTGTGCGCGGGAACGTACGCGCTGCTGTCCGCGTCCGGCGCCGGGTACGGCGTGCCGGTGCTGCTGCTGGGGCTGGTCTCGGCGCTGGCGGGGCTGCGGCTCGGCGGCCGGCGGTCGGTCCGCAGCCGCTACCGGCCCGACCGCTGGGGCGCGCGGGCCTGGCTGGTGTCGGGCTCCGGGGTGGCGGTGGCGGCGCTGATGATCTGGGCGGCCTCGTACGACCCGGCGGCGCTGGACCCGCCGGCACTCCCGCCGGCCGCGCCCGCCCTGCCGCTGTGGCCGGCGCTGTCGATCCTGATCGGGCTGCTGCCGGCGTTCGTCGCTCCCCCGCCGCCCCTCCTGCCGAAGCCGTCGAAGCCGTCCAGCACGCCCAACACGCCCAACCGGCCCGACCCGCCGAACACACCGCACACGCCGCGCACGCCCGACCGGCCCGACCCGCCGACCCCGCCGAACCCGAAGGACGACCGCACGTGATCCGCTTCGAGCAGGTCTCCGTCCGGTACGACGACGCGGCGGAGCCCGCCGTCGCCGGAGTGGACCTCACCGTCCCCGAGGGCGAGCTGTGCCTGCTCGTCGGGCCGTCCGGAGTCGGCAAGTCGACTTTGCTGGGTGCCGTCTCCGGCCTGGTGCCGCACTTCACCGGCGGGGTCCTGTCCGGCCGCGTCACCGTCGCGGGCCGCGACACCCGGACCCACAAGCCGCGCGAACTGGCCGACGTCGTCGGCACGGTCGGCCAGGATCCGCTGTCGCACTTCGTCACCGACACCGTCGAGGACGAGCTCGCCTACGGCATGGAGTCGCTGGGCCTGGCGCCCGCCACCATGCGCCGCCGCGTCGAGGAGACCCTCGACCTGCTCGGCCTGGCCGAGCTGCGCGACCGGCCGATCGCCACGCTCTCCGGCGGCCAGCAGCAGCGCGTCGCCATCGGCTCGGTGCTCACCGTGCACCCCAGGGTGCTGGTGCTGGACGAGCCGACGTCCGCGCTGGACCCCGGCGCCGCCGAGGAGGTGCTGGCGGTGCTGCAGCGGCTGGTGCACGACCTGGGGACCACCGTGCTGATGGCCGAGCACCGGCTGGAGCGCGTCGTGCAGTACGCGGACCAGGTGATCCTGCTGCCCGCCCCCGGCGCCGCCCCGCTGCAGGGCGCGCCCGCCGACATCATGGCGCTCTCCCCCGTCCACCCGCCGGTGGTGGCGCTGGGCCGGCTCGCCGGCTGGTCGCCGCTGCCGCTGTCCGTGCGCGACGCCCGCCGCAAGGCCGGCCCGCTGCGGGAGCGGCTGGCGGACCGCACTCCCCCGGCCGCGCCCGCCGTTCCGGCCGCCGCGCCGGTGGCGGTGCTCGACCGGCTCTCCGTCCGCCGGGGCGGGACCGAGGCGCTGCGCCAGGTGTCGCTGACGGTCCGGCCGGGCGAGACCGTCGCGCTGATGGGCCGCAACGGCGCGGGCAAGTCGACCCTGCTCTCCACCCTCGTCGGCCTGCACCCGGCCGCCTCCGGCACGGTCACCGTCGGCGGTCTCGTCCCGTCGAGGACGCGGCCCGGCGAGCTGATCCGGCAGGTGGGGCTCGTGCCGCAGGAGCCGCGGGACCTGCTCTACGCGGACACCGTGGCCGGTGAGTGCGCGGCGGCCGACCAGGACGCGCACGCCGCGCCCGGCACCTGCCGCGCGCTGGTCGGCGCGCTGCTGCCGGGCGTCGACAACGCGACCCACCCCCGCGACCTGTCCGAGGGCCAGCGGCTCGCGCTGGCGCTCGCCGTCGTGCTGGCCGCGGCTCCGCCGCTGCTGCTGCTCGACGAGCCGACCCGCGGCCTGGACTACGCCGCCAAGGGCCGGCTGGTCGGGCTGCTGCGGGCGCTGGCGGCGGACGGCCACGCGATCGTGCTGGCCACCCACGACGTCGAGCTGGCCGCGGAACTCGCCCACCGGGTGGTGATCCTGGCCGACGGCGAGGTGGTCGCGGACGGCCCGACCGCCGAGGTCGTCGTCTCCTCCCCCGCCTTCGCCCCGCAGGTCTCCAAGATCCTCGCGCCACTGCCCTGGCTGACCGTCCCGCAGGTCGCCTCCGCCCTGGGGGAGCCGTCATGACGCCTCCCGCGCCCCGGCCGCGCGCCGACCGGCAGGTCCGTCCCGTCCGGCTGGGTCCGCGCTCGGTGGTCGCGCTGGCGCTGATCTCCGCGATCGGTGTCGCGCTGTTCGGCTGGCCGCTGCTCGCCGATCCCGGCACCGGGCTCGCGCACAGCCGGGACGCCCCCTGGCTCTTCGCCGCGCTGCTGCCGCTGCTGATCGCCGTGGTGATCGCGACGATCGCGGACGGCGGGATGGACGCCAAGTCCATCGCGATGCTCGGGGTGCTGGCCGCCGTCGGGGCGGCGCTGCGCCCGCTGGGCGCGGGCACGGCCGGCATCGAGCCGATGTTCTTCCTGATGGTGCTGTCGGGGCGGGTGCTGGGCCCGGGGTTCGGCTTCGTGCTGGGGGCCGTGTCGATGTTCGCGTCCGCGCTGCTGACCGGCGGCGTCGGCCCGTGGATGCCGTTCCAGATGCTCTCGATGGGGTGGGTCGCGATGGGCGCCGGGCTGCTGCCCGGCCCGCACACCCTGCGCGGGCGCGGCGAGCTGGCGCTGCTCGCGGTGTACGGGTCGGTCGCGTCCGTGCTCTACGGCACGGTCATGAACCTCCAGGGGTGGGCGACGATCGGCGGGATGTCGGCGAGCGTCAGTTACGTCCCGGGCGCCCCCGTGGGCGAGAACCTGGGCCGCTTCGCCGTCTACTGCCTGACCACGTCGCTGGGCTGGGACCTCCCCCGCGCGGCCCTGACCGCGATCCTCACGCTCACCCTCGGTGCCACGATCCTCAAGGCGCTGCGCCGCGCGACGCGCCGCGCGGCGTTCGACGTACCGGCGGCCTTCCGGACGCCGGACGGCTGAGGCGGCCGCCCGGCGGGCAGGAGACCGGGATCAGAGCCGCTGGATGATCGTGCCGGTGGCCAGCGCGCCGCCGGCGCACATCGTGATCAGGGCGAACTCCTTGTCCGTGCGCTCCAGCTCGTGCAGCGCCGTCACGATCAGCCGGGCGCCGGTCGAGCCGACCGGGTGGCCGAGGGCTATCGCGCCCCCGTTGACGTTGACCTTCTCCAGGTCCTGGTCGAAGACCTGCGCCCAGGAGAGCACGACGGACGCGAACGCCTCGTTGATCTCGATGACGTCGATGTCCTTGAGCGTCATCCCGGCCTTGCCGAGGACGGCCCGGGTCGCGTCGACCGGCCCGTCCAGGTGGAAGTGCGGGTCGGAGCCGACCAGCGCCTGGGCGACGATCCGGGCGCGCGGACGGAGCTTGAGCGCCCGCGCCATCCGCTTGGAGGCCCACATCACGGCCGCCGCCCCGTCGGATATCTGCGAGGAGTTGCCCGCGGTGTGCACGGCGGTCGGCATGACCGGCTTGAGCTTCGCCAGGCCCTCCATCGTGGTGTCCCGCAGCCCCTGGTCCCGGTCGACCAGCCGCCACATGCCCTGACCGGCCTGCTGCTCCTCCTCGTTGGTGGGGACCTGCACCGCGAAGGTCTCCCGCTTGTACCGCTCCTCCGCCCACGCGCGGGCGGCCCGCTCCTGGGACAGCAGGCCGAGCCGGTCGACGTTCTCCCGGGTCAGCCCGCGCCGCCGGGCGATGCGCTCGGCCGCCTCGAACTGGTTCGGGAGGTCGACGTTCCACTCGTCGGGGAAGGGCTTGCCGGGGCCGTGCTTGGAGCCGCTGCCGAGCGGCACCCGGGACATCGCCTCCACCCCGCAGCCGATACCGATGTCGATCACTCCGGCGGCCACCATGTTGGCGACCATGTGGTTGGCCTGTTGCGAGGAACCGCACTGGCAGTCCACGGTGGTGGCGGCGGTCTCGTACGGGAGCCCCATCGCCAGCCAGGCGTTGCGCGCGGGGTTCATGGACTGCTCGCCGGCGTGGGTGACGGTGCCGCCGACGACCTGTTCGACGGCGTCCGGCTGGATCCCGGTCCTGCCGAGCAGTTCGCGGTACGTCTCACCCAGCAGGTAGGCGGGGTGCAGAGCGGCGAGCGCGCCTCCGCGCTTGCCGATGGGCGTGCGTACAGCTTCGACGATGACGGGTTCAGCGGCCATGAATCTCGTCCTCTCCTCGACCGGTCGGCGTCCCGGCGCCTCCGGCAGAACTAGAACGCGTACTAGTTCCGTCTGCAGTCTTATTACCCATGGAGCGCGGCGCGCAAGACTCGTGCACGAGCCCGCACGGGCACGCACGACATCCACACGGTCATCCCCCTTGCCACTTGTGGAACTGGTTACTACCTTCGAGCCATATCTGATGGACCGTCAGACATGGAGTGGCCGATGCCCTGCCCAGCGCTTCCCGAAGGCTTCGACTTCACAGACCCGGACGTGTACGAGCAGCGGGTACCGCTCCCCGAACTCGCGCAGCTGCGCCAGACCGCCCCCGTGTGGTGGAACGAACAGCCCCACAACACCGCCGGGTTCGAGGACGACGGGTACTGGGTCGTCACCCGGCACGCCGACGTCAAGGAGGTCTCGCTCAACCCGGACGTCTACTCGTCGTTCCTCAACACGGCGGTCATCCGCTTCAACGAGCACATCACCCGCGAGCAGATCGAGATGCAGCGGCTGATCATGCTCAACATGGACCCGCCGGAGCTGACCCGCGTCCGGCAGATCGTCCAGCGGGGGTTCACCCCGCGCGCGATCCGGCAGATGGAGCAGACGCTGCGCGACCGCGCCCACCGCATCGTCGCCGAGGCGCGCGGCCGGCGGACCGGCAACTTCGTCACCGAGGTCGCCTCGGAGCTCCCGCTCCAGGCCATCGCCGAGCTGATCGGGGTGCCGCAGGACGACCGGAGCAAGCTCTTCGACTGGTCGAACAAGATGATCGCCTACGACGACCCCGAGCTGGCCATCACCGAGGAGGTGGGCGCCGAGTCGGCCATGGAGCTGATCTCGTACGCCATGAACCTCGCCGCCGCCCGCAAGGAGTGCCCGGTCAAGGACATCGTCAGCCGGCTCGTCGCCGCCGAGGACGAGGGCAACCTCAGCAACGACGAGTTCGGCTTCTTCGTCCTCGTGCTGTCCGTCGCCGGGAACGAGACGACGCGCAACGCCATCACCCACGGCATGCACGCCTTCCTCACCCACCCCGAGCAGTGGGAGCTCTACAAGCGGACGCGGCCGAGCACCGCCGCCGAGGAGATCGTCCGCTGGGCGACCCCCGTCACGTCCTTCCAGCGCACCGCCACCCGGGACACCGTGCTGGGCGGCCAGGAGATCAAGAAGGGCCAGCGGGTGGGCATGTTCTACGCCTCCGCCAACCACGACCCCGAGGTCTTCGACGACCCCGACCGCTTCGACATCACCCGGGACCCCAATCTGCACCTGGGGTTCGGCGGCGGCGGCCCGCACTACTGCATGGGCAAGAACCTGGCGATCATGGAGATCGACCTGATGTTCAACGCCATCGCCGACGCGATGCCCGACATCAAGCTGGTCGGCGACCCGCGCCGGCTGCGCTCCGCCTGGATCAACGGCGTCAAGGAGATGCAGGTCAGCTACGAGGGCTGAACGGCCCGGCCGAGCGGACCCCGGCCGGGCGTGCCGGGTAGGGCAGGATGAGGCCATGAGCATCGTGAAGATCAATGCCCTGACCGTGTCACCGGAGATGCGCGAGACGCTGGAGCAGCGGTTCGCGGCGCGCGCCGGCTCCGTCGAGAACTCCGACGGCTTCGAGTGGTTCGAACTGCTGCGCCCCGTCGAGGGCACCGACCAGTACCTGGTGTACACGCGGTGGCGCAGCGAGGAGGACTTCACGAACTGGATGGCCACCTCGATGCGCGGCCCCGGCGCGCACGGCGCGGGCGCCCAGGGCGCCGGCGGCGGTGCGGCCGGCGGTACGAGCGAGGGCGGAGCCGAGCGGCCCAAACCGGCCGCTTCCGACTCCGCCCTGTGGTCGTTCGAGGTCGTCCAGCAGACGGCCCCCAAGAGCTGACCCCGAGGGGCCGGCTCCGCTGTCGGCTCAGATCTCGAGGAGCTGCCGCGTCAGGTCGCGGTAGTGCGTCAGCGCCACGCGCAGGTCCTCCGTGTCGGCCTTGGCGTCGTCGTTCTGCCAGGTCGAACGGAGGGTGCTGCGGCGCTCCGCGAGCTTCTCGGTGAGCTGCTTGGCGGCCTGCTCGAGAACGGCGTCGGCCTCCTCGACGGACTTGCGCGGCTCGTCCACGAACGTGCCCATCGCGTGCTGCAGCCGCTCCTCCAGGGCGTCACCCGTACCCGAGGCGCCGCCGTGGCGGGCGCTGTGGGTGCCGGCGGCCTCGGCCACCCGGTGGCCGGCGCCCTCGCCGGTCCGCGCGGCCTCGGTGGTGCGGGTCGCGTCCGTGGCACGGGCGGCGTCGCCCGTACGGCCGGTGTCGGAGGTGCGGCCGGTGTCGGAGGTACGGGTGGCGTCACCGGTACGCGTCGTGTCCGCGGTGCGGGCGGCGTCGCCCGTACGGCCGATGTCCGTGGCGCGGGTGGCGTCGCCCGTGCGCGTCGTGTCGGTGGCGCGCGTGGCGTCACCGGTACGGGCGGTGTCACCGGTACGGCTGGTGGGGTCGGCTATGCGCTGGGCCTCGGCGGTGCGGCCGGCTTCGGTCGGACGGGCACCCTCTGCCGTACGGGCAGCGGCGGCCTCGTCCTTGCGTGGGTTCTCCGTGTGCGGCGTGCGGGACGCGTCGTCCGCGTTCTGGCCCGGGACCCGGCCGGCGGTGCCGGTCGTCGTGGCGGCCGTGCGGGCCTGGTCCTGACGGGCCTCGTCCTGGCGGGTACGGTCCTGGTTCGGGTTCTCGGTCATCGTCTCTGCGCTCCTGGGAGTTCGGTGATGGCTCATGGCTGACGGTTCACAGCCCGGCTGACGGCCCGGGTCCTGCGGTTGGCTCCTGCGGTGGCCGGTCAGGTGTTCCGACGGCCGAGCACGCCGGAGCGCGAACCGCTGCCGTGCTCCTTCTCCGTGACGTCCGCGTGCTCCGTGGGCTCCGCGTTCCGCTCCTCGACGCGGCCGGCGGCCTCGTCACGCCGCGTCGGCCCGTGCCCGCCGTCGGCGCCGATGAGCTCCTCGAACATCGAGCGGGCCCGGACGAGCGCCTCCCGCATCTCCTCGGTGGAGGTGCCGGCGTCACCCGACCGTCCGGCGATCTCGTGAGCGTCGCGGTAGCCCTGCAGGTGACGGGCGTGGTGCACGGACAGCGCGTCGAAGTGCTCGCCGGAGCGGGCGTCCGGGAAGCCCCGGTCACGGGACAGGTTCTCGATCAGCGCGTCGGCCTCGCCGAGCGCCTTCACGGGCGAGTCGATGAAGTGCTCCTGCACGCCGGCCCAGCGAGCCGTGTACTCCTCACGGGCCTGCGGCGACAGCGGCCGCAGCGTGATGTCCTTGTGCCGCTCCAGCCGTTCGGACAGTTCCTTCTCGGTGGCCTTCGTGTCGCCGTCATGGCGGCGCAGGACCCGGTCGTACTCGGGCCCGAAGCGGCGGTGCAGGTTCCTGCCGCCCAGCCCACCCGGCCGGAGCATCACGGTCGTGAGAGCGGCGGCCAGAACGATGACGACCACGACGATGGCGATAATGACGCCAGTGGACATGGGAATGCCTCCCGTTTCTACGGGTCGACGGACAGAGTGTGGTGCGTTGCCGGCTCATCGGTCGGCTTGCCCGAAAGCAGCCCCCCAAACGTCGAACACCCGTCCAGCCGGAGCTGGACGGGTGTTCTCCGCACGCCGCAGGGCGGGTGGTCCGGCGGGGTCCGAGGTGCCGGGCGCGACCGTCAGGCGGGCGTGCTGCCCGTCGCCGGACGGCCCTTCCCCAGGCGGTCGGTGTCGCCGCCGCACAGGTCCCCGCTGAGCTTGGTGAGCAGCGCCGCGAGGTCCGCGTGCCGCTCCGGGTCCCAGTCGCCGAGCAGTTCACCCAGCACGGTCCGCCGCGCCGCGCCGAGCTGCCCGGCCATCGTCCGTCCGGTGTCCGTGAGGACCAGCGGGTTGCCGTCCCGGACGGCCAGCCCGCGGGACTCGATCTCCACGGCCGCCTCCTCGATGACCTCGGCGGGCACGGTGGTGCGCCGGGCCAGTTCGACCGGGTCGGTCTCGCCGCCCTTCGCCATCCGCAACAGCAGCCAGCTGGAGGCGGGTTGGATGTCGAGGCCGGCCATCTTGGTGACCCGTACGTACAGGTCGCGGCGGGCCTCGCGACTGCCGAGCACCGACAGCCCGCGGGCGATCTCGTCCAGCGAGGACCGTTCCACCGGGTTGGTGCCCAGGGTCTCGCTGGCGTCGGGCACGGTGACGGAACCGCGCAGCGGCTGCTCCTTGAGGAACCACGCCAGCAGGAACGCGATCAGGGTGACCGGCACCGCCCACAGGAACACGGTGGTGATCGAGGCCGAGTACGCGTGCAGCACCGGCCCCAGGATCGACGGCGGCAGCGACTGCACGGCCCGCGGGTCGGAGGAGATCACCGACGGGTCGAAGCCGGCGGGCACGGGCTTGCCCGCGATGGCGGAGGCGATCTTCCCCTCCAACTGGTTGGAGAAGACCGTGCCGAAGATCGAGACGCCGAAGGAGGCGCCGATGGAGCGGAAGAACGTGGCGCCCGAGGTGGCGGCGCCCAGGTCCTCGTAGCCGACGGAGTTCTGCACGGCCAGGATCAGCACCTGCATGACCAGGCCGAGGCCGAGGCCGAAGACCAGGAAGTACAGGCTCATCACCCAGGTGCTGGTGAACTCGTCGAGCTGGTGCAGCAGGAGCAGGCCGATGACGGTGACACCGGTGCCGAGGATCGGGAAGACCTTGTAGTGGCCGGTGCGGCTGACGATCTGTCCGGACCCGGTGGAGGAGACCAGCAGGCCGATCACCATCGGGATCATGTGCACGCCGGACATCGTCGGCGAGAGCCCGTGGACGACCTGGAGGAACGTCGGCAGGTACGTCATCGCGCCGAACATCGCGAACCCGATGACGAAGGAGATCACCGACACCAGCCAGAAGGTGCGGATGCGGAACAGCCGCAGCGGCAGCACCGGCTCCACCGCCCGGCGCTCCACGACGATGAAGGCGGCCACCAGCAGCAGGCCGAGCACGGCCAGCCCGATGATCTTCGGCGAGCTCCAGGGCCAGGTCGTGCCGCCGAGCGAGGTCACCAGCACCAGGCTGGTCGCGGCGGCGGCGACCAGCGCCATGCCCAGGTAGTCGATGCGGTGCGTGGTGCGGCGCACCGGGATGTGCAGCACGGCCGCGATGACGGCGAGCGCGACGATCCCGATCGGCAGGTTGATGTAGAACACCCAGCGCCAGGAGAGCTGCTCGGTGAACACCCCGCCCAGCAGCGGCCCCAGCACGCTGCTCGCGCCGAACACCGCGCCGAACACGCCCTGGTAGCGGCCCCGGTCGCGGGGCGGCACGATGTCGCCGACGATCGCCATCGACAGCACCATCAGACCGCCGCCGCCCAGCCCCTGCAGGGCACGGAAGGCGATCAGCTGCGGCATGTTCTGCGCGATGCCGCACAGCGCGGAGCCGATCAGGAAGATCACGATGACGGTCTGGAAGAGCTTCTTCCGGCCGTACATGTCGCCGAGCTTGCCCCACAGCGGAGTGGCCGCCGTCGAGGCGAGCAGATACGCCGTCACGACCCAGGACAGGTGCTCGATCCCGCCGAGGTCGCTGACGATGGTCGGCAGGGCGGTGGACACGATCGTCTGGTCCAGCGCGGCCAGCAGCATGCCGAGCGCGAGCGCGCTGATGGCGAGGCGCACCGATCGCCGGTCGTGGGCCGAGAGGGCGGCCGGCGGGCCGGTCGGGGCCGTGGTGTCCTGCGCCATGCCGTGCTCCTCGCGTCGCGCCGGTTGATCGCGAATCAATATTCACACTATTCGCGCCGGTTTCGCGCTCTATGGGCCCCCGTCCGGGCCGGGCACACCTGGGCACCGCCTCGCGGCGGCGGCATAATCACTGCGTCTTGACGTATCCGAGGACCGTTCGTGGGAGGGGAGCCCGGTGGAGCCGGAGGGGGAACTGGGACGGGAACCGGGTGTGGCCACGGCCGCGGCCCGGTCGGCCGAACGGCAGATCGCCCTCGCGGCGACGGAGGGCTTCCACCCGCTGCGCGTTCGGCCGTACGTGGCGGAGCCCGGCACCGAGGGCGCCGAGTCGACGGTCAAACCGCTGATCGGGACGGCCGGGTCCACTCCGGCCGCCACCGACGTGGGCATGTTCCCGGCCGACGGCCTGGAGTACGCGGCGGACGACGCCGCCGGACCGCCGGCGGCGGACGGCTCCGGCCACCCGGCGCGGCACCCGCACGACTCCGGGCTGCTGCTGGACCGCAGCGGCGGCTCCGACTGGGACGACGTCGACGACTCCGGCCGGCAGCGCGGCGGCCGGCGCCGCCGTCCGCGCCGGCGGGGACGCGGGCTGGTCGTCGCGGCCGCCACCGTGGCCGCCACCGCGATGGCCGCCGGTGCGGTCGCCGTCGCCAACCAGCTGCTCAGCTCGCCGGACCGGCCCGAGCGGGCCCTGCCGGACAACACCAGCAGCGTCCCGGACGTGGTCCTGCCGACCGCTGACGCGACGGCCGCCGCCGCGCCGACGACCGCCCGCGGCAAGGCCCCCGCGGCCTCCCCGACGGCGACCCACCGCGCGCCGTCCACCCCGGTGACGACGCCCGCGGCCACCGTCCCCCCGCCGTCGGCGGCCCCGACCACGCCGCCGGTGGCGACGGGCGACCCGGTGGTCCCCGGCCCCGACGGGAACCCGGGCACCGCCACACCCTCCGCCCCCGTCACCCACCCGACGATCACCGTCCCCGCGCTGCGGCTGGGCGACAGCGGCCCGGCGGTCAGGGACCTCCAGCAGCGGCTGCGCCGGGCCTACGTCTACATGGGCGGTGTGGACGGCACCTTCGACTCGGACGTCAAGGACGCGGTGGCGATGTTCCAGTTCTGGAACGCGATCACCAGCGATCCCGAGGGCGTCTACGGGCCGGCGACGCGCACCGCACTGGAGCGGCAGACCTCCTGGTAGCCGCGTCTGCGAGGATCGTCCCGTGGTGATGGAGGAATTCGGGGCCGACCAGTTCCAGCTCGTCCTGCTGCGGCGGATGGCGGACCACCGGCCCGAGCTGGTCGAGGAGGCGCTCCGCACGCTGGGCGCGTCCCGCGCGGAGCTGCGCGAGGCGAACCGGCGCTGGCAGGCGGGGCTGCACGGACGGCACTCCCCCGGCGGCGAGCGCCGCTACCGCGCGGTGCTCGGGCCGCCGCAGAGCACGGCGGTCCGCCGTATCGGCGACCTGAGCTGCGAGGCCCTGCTGTGGCCGGTGCCGCTCTGGCCCGAGCTGCGCTTCGAGGTGCTGTGCGCGCCCGGCGGGCGGGCGGTGTGGAACGAGTGGCTGGTCCGCGCGCCCGGCGCGCCCTCCCCGGTCCTCGACGGTCCGGACGACCTCGTCCCGTGGTCCTGCACCGTCGACGAGGTCGCGCGCGCGTTCCGCCCGGTGACGCCCCTGGAAGGCAGCGCCCCCACGCGCTGGCGCCTCGCCTTCGGCGACGCGGCGGCCGGCACCCGCCGCACCGCCCACTTCACCTGGGGCCTGCTCCAGTACGTCGAGGAGGCGTAGGACGGCCCGGCCGCCACTTCCAACAGAGTCAGCCGATGTGGACCAGCAGGCCGCCGTCCGCGGTGGTCTCCACCCGCACCTGCTCCAGCGAGTCGACGTGGGCGGTGGGCGCGTGGACGGCGGCCCGGGGGCCGACGCCGACGACGCGCATCCCGGCGGCCTTCGCCGCGGCGATGCCGACCTCGGCGTCCTCGAACACGATGCAGTCCTCGGGGGCGAAGCCCAGCTCGGCGGCGCCCTTGAGGAAGCCCTCCGGGTCCGGCTTGCTCGCGCTCACCCGCTCCGCGGTCACCATGACCTCCGGTATCGGCAGTGCGGCGGCGCCCATCCTGGCGCGGGCCAGTGCCTCGTCCGCGGACGTCACCAGGGCGTGCGGTCGGCCGGCGAGCGAAGCCAGGAAGGCGGGCGCGCCCGCGACGGGCACGACGCCGTCGAGGTCCGCGGTCTCCTCGGCGAGCATCCGCCGGTTGTCCGCGAAGTTCTCCTCCAGCGGGCGGTCCGGCAGCAGCACCGCCATGGTGGCGTGGCCCTGCCGCCCGTGCACGACCTTCAGCACGGCCTTCGGGTCGAGGCCCTGCGCCGCGGCCCAGCGGGTCCAGCAGCGCTCCACCACGGCGTCGGAGTTCACCAGGGTGCCGTCCATGTCGAGGAGAAGCGCGCGGGCGGGCAGGACGGACGGCATAGGTGCTCCTTAGAAGTACTCAGTGGCCCCGCCCGCCGGTCAGGGGAAACGGGCGGAGCCACTTTGTTTCTCCACGATACAAAACAGGGACCCGTTTTGGCCAGTGGGCCTCCGACCGGAGGCACACCAGCCGGACACCGGAGGCGCGCTAGCCGGTGATCGCCTCGTAGAGGCTGAAGACGGCGAGCAGCACCATCACGCCGGCGGCGACCTTCGTGATCAGCGCCAGCGGCACCCGCTTCATCAGCAGGCGCCCGCCGAAGATCCCCAGCCCGGCCACCGCCCACAGCGCGAGGACCGCGCCGACGCCGACGGACACCGGATCGTCGTAGCGGGCCGCGAGGTTGGCGGTCATGATCTGCGTCAGGTCGCCGAACTCCGCGACCAGGATGAGCATGAAGCCGGTGCCCGCGACCTTCCAGAAGCTCTGGTCGGCGGGTTCCGGCACGTCCTCCTCGTCGCCGTCCTTCTGGAACAGCAGCATGGCCGCGCCCGCGAGGAAGAGCAGTCCGACGACGCCCTGCACCCAGCGGTGCGGGAGCAGCGTCAGGACGCTGCCCGCCGCGATGGCGAGGCTGACATGGACGACGAACGCGGCGGCGACGCCGCAGAAGACGTACGAGGCGCGGTAGCGCGTGCCGAGCATGAGGCCGGCGAGCGCGGTCTTGTCCGGCAGTTCTGCCAGGAAGACGACGCCGAAGACGACGGCTGCGACGGTGAAGCTGAACACGGGGCGGATCCTCATCGGTCGGGCTGCCGCACCGAGAGCGCCGGTAAAAGGGGTCGCTTCGGCACGGCAGCGTCAAGATAGAACGCTGCGGCCGAAGGTCTCGCTGGCCCGGTGGGAAACCCACCGTGCCTCCGGGCGCCGGCTCAGGATCTGAGCAGTATGTCGACGGTCCGGCGAAGAGCTACTCCCCTTCTGCGCCACCTAGTCTACGGGACGGGTCAGCCGGCCCCGGGCCACCAGCTCCAGCACGGACGAGACCGCGACCGCCTGCACCGCCAGCAGCGCGACCAGCACGAAGAGCTGGACGGCCGCCGCCATCACCGGCGAGGCCCCGCCGAGCAGCATGCCGACGAAGGCGCCCGGCAGCGTGACCAGTCCCACGGTCCGCGTCTGGTCGAGCCCCGGCACCAGCGCGCCCGAGGCGGCGGGCCTGGCGATCTCCAGCCGGGCGTCGCGGTCCTCGAACCCCAGCGCCATGGCGGCCTCCACCTCGCCGTGCCGCCCGCGCAGCTCCTCCAGCGCCCGCCGCCCGGCGAGGACCGTCGCGGTGAGCGCACCGCCGATCAGGATGCCCGCGACGGGGATCAGCGCGATGCCGTCGAGGGGCACCAGGCCGGTCAGCACCAGGAGCGCGACGACCGGCAGCGCGCTGACGCCGATCGGCACGGCCGCCCACCGGCGGCTGCGGTCGGTGGTGATCCGGCGCCCCGCGGTCCACACCGCGACCGCGTACATGACGCCGACGAAGGCGAGCAGCGCCGGCAGGTAGCGGACGACCCAGCCGATGACGAGCGACACGACCGCGAGCTGCAGCGCCGCGCGCAGCCCCGCGACGGCGATCCCGCGCGCGTAGTTCTCCCGCTCGTCGGCGAGGTGGGCGTACGCGGCGACGCCGGTGGCCGCCACGAGCAGGACGGCCAGCACGACGCCGAGCGTGCGGTTGACGGGCAGCAGCGAGGAGCCGCCGGCGTACGTCAGGGCCGGACGGGTGACGCGGGCACCGACACCGCCGAAGGACGTGGTGGCGGCGGTCACGACGGTGAGCACGGGGCCACTGTAGGCGGGTACCGGCGGAACCCACCGCAATTGACGGCGCGCCACCTCTCGACATGACGTGCTCATGTCGCCAACCTGTAACCTGCCGCACCTCGGCGGGACATGTGGCCCCGGCACGCTTACCGGGGCCGCCGCCCTCGCCGGGGTCCGGTCGGACACGCCCGCAACCACCCCCACCCCACAGGGAGTTCGCATGTCCCGGATACGCAGTGTCTACGCGCGTCGACGCGTGAGCGTGCTGACCTCGTTCGCCGCCATCGCCGCGGCACTCGGTCTGCTCGTCGCCCCCACCAGCGCCCAGGCGGCTTCCCCCACGCCGCCCAGCGCCGCGACCGCCCGTACCGAACTGGCCGCACTGACCGTGCGCGCCGAGGGATCGTCCACCGGCTACAGCCGCGACAAGTTCCCGCACTGGATCACCCAGAGCGGCTCCTGCAACACCCGGGAGGTCGTCCTCAAGCGCGACGGCACAGGCGTCGTCCAGGACTCCTCCTGCGCCGCCACCAGCGGCCGCTGGTACTCCCCGTACGACGGCGCCACCTGGACCGCCGCCTCCGACGTCGACATCGACCACATGGTCCCGCTCGCCCAGGCCTGGCGCTCCGGCGCCTCCAGCTGGACCACCGCCCAGCGGCAGGCGTTCGCCAACGACCTGACCCACGCGCAGCTGCTCGCCGTCACCGACAACGTCAACCAGGCCAAGGGCGACAAGGACCCGGCCCAGTGGCTGCCGCCGCTGGCCTCGTACCACTGCACCTACGCCCGGATGTGGGTCTGGGTGAAGTACTCGTACGCGCTCACCGTCGACTCCGCGGAGAAGAGCGCGCTGAGCTCCATCCTCAACGGCTGCTGATGGCCTGACCGTCAACTCCCGCCTCCCTTCCGGCGTCCGTACCCTGGGGTCGTCGGAAGGGAGGCAGGTCACCTTGGCCGAGCTGCGTTTGGGACCACTGCTGCGGTACGTGGGCGAGGACAGCGCGACCGTGTGGATCGAGGCGGACCGCCCGTGCGAGGCGGTCGTGTCCTGCGACGGCGACGGCGCCGGGGCCTCGCGGACCTGGCAGGTCGCCGGCCACCACTACGCGCTGATCACCGTCACCGGGCTGCGGCCGGGCGCCGGGACCCCGTACGCCGTGCACCTCGACGGCCGGCAGGTGTGGCCGCTGCCCGACTCCCCGTACCCGCCCAGCACGATCCGCACCGCCGCGGGCGGCAGCGCCCCGCTCCGCGTCGCCTTCGGCTCCTGCCGGTGGGCGGCACCCGCCCACCACTCCCGCGATCCGGTCGGCCCCGACGCACTCGACACCCTCGCCCAGGAGATCGTGCGCGACGGCGACGCCCGCCCCGACGTGCTGCTGCTGCTCGGCGACCAGGTCTACGCCGACGAGACCTCCAAGGCCACCCGCCGCTGGCTCGCGCGCCGCCGCGACCTCAAGGACCCGCCCTGGGACCAGGTCGCGGACTACGAGGAGTACACCCACCTCTACTACGAGTCCTGGCTCGACCCCGCGGTGCGCTGGCTGCTGTCCACCACCCCCAGCTGCATGATCTTCGACGACCACGACGTGATCGACGACTGGAACACCTCGCAGGCGTGGCTGAAGGAGATCCGCGGCACGGCCTGGTGGCAGGAGCGCATCCTCGGCGGGCTGATGTCGTACTGGGTCCACCAGCACCTGGGCAACCTGTCACCGGAGGAGCTGGCCGCCGACGAGCTGTTCGCCACCGTCCGGGCCGCCGCCGACGGCACCGAGGCGGTGCGCGCCTTCGCCACCCGCGCCGACGCCGACGCGAGGTCGGTGCGCTGGAGCTACCGGCGCGACTTCGGGCGGGTCCGGCTGCTGATGGTGGACTCCCGGGCCGCCCGCGTCCTGGAGGAGGACCGGCGCTCGATGCTCGACGAGGACGAATGGCGCTGGCTGCGCGAGCAGGCGCTGTCCGACGGCTCCTACGACCACCTCCTGGTCGGCACGTCGCTGCCCTGGCTGCTGCCGCACGCCGTGCACGCCGCCGAGGAGTGGGACGCGGCGCTGTGCCGGGGCGAGCGGGGGGCGCGCTGGGCGGAGCGCGGCGAGAAGCTGCGCCAGGCGGCCGACCTGGAGCACTGGGCGGCGTTCCGCACCTCGTTCGACGCGCTCGCCGAGCTGTTCGCCGAGGTGGGCAGCGGACCGGCGGCGCCCGCGACCGTCTGCGTGCTGTCCGGCGACGTGCACCACGCGTACATCGCCGAGGCCCACTGGCCGCACCCGGTGGCCAGCCGGGTCCTCCAGCTCACCTGCTCGCCGCTCCACAACAGCGTCCCGGCGGCGATACGGCTGGGCTTCCGCCTCGGCTGGAGCCGGCCCGGCCGCTGGATCGGCCGGGCCCTCGCGCGGCACGGCCGGCTGCCCGCGTCCGTCATCCGCTGGACGCGCCTGGGCGGCCCCTGGTTCGGCAACCAGCTGATGACCCTGACCCTGCGCGGCCGGCTGCTCGACCTCCGGGTGGCCGGCCCCAAGGGCACGTTCACGCCGTCGACACTCCGGCGGAAGTGAGCGGTGCGATACGTTGTCCGCCGGCTCGCGGCGGAGCGGCGGCGCCCAGCGCCATCAGCCGCTTCTCCGCCCGTGCCGCAGCGGTTGTCCGGGATATTCCCCACCCCGTGTCTACAACATCACGTACCCCTCACCCGTACCGGGCACCCCCTCTGGCGTACGCTGTACGGCTGGGAGCGGATGTAGATCCGCCCATACGCCAACAGGCAATACGTCGGACGGGGAGGCACGGTGCTCGAGGGTCTGGGCTCCTTGTTCGACTGGCCATGGATCTACGTACTCGTGGCACTGTCCGTGCTGCTGGACGTGTTCGTACCGATCCTGCCCAGTGGGGTGCTGGTGATCAGCGCCGCGACCGCCGGTACCACCGGCGCGGGCGGCGACCTGCTCGACGTGTTCGCGCTCCTGGTGTGCGCGGCCCTCGCCTCCTGCCTCGGCGACATCGCCGCCTACCGGCTGGCCTGGCGCGGCGGCGACTGGTTCGACCGCCGCATGGCGCAGTCCCGCAGGCTCTCCACCGCCCAGGAACGCCTGGGCGAGGTGCTGACCAGGGGCGGCGGCTCGCTCGTCGTGCTCGCCCGCTTCGCCCCGGCCGGGCGTTCCGTGGTGAGCCTGGGCGCGGGCGTGGCGCACCGCCGGCCCAAGGAGTTCCTGCCCTGGTCGGCCGTGGCCGGTGTGGCCTGGGCGACGTACAGCGTAGGTCTGGGCTACCTCGGCGGCGAATGGCTGGGCGCGAGCTGGCTCGGCACCGTCATGTCGCTGATCGCCCTGGTCGGTACGGGCGCCATCGCCGCGTACGTGTTCCGCCGCGGCCGCCGGACCGCGATGGCCGCGGCCCTGGCCACCGTGCCGCTGGCGATCCCGCCGCAGCCCGCGGCGGCCGACCGCGCGACGGTCGTCGAAGCGCTGTAGGGCACTGCCCAGCGGTTCGGCCAAAAGTTCTATTATCTCAACTCTCGCGTTTTCGGGATTCAGTCTCACTCGATCCAGCGATAGCCAGCGCTGCGGGTGACGAAAAAGAATGGGCGCATTCCTCATCCCTTGACGCGAAGGACATACGCATGTCGGTTGACGCGGGCCAGGACGCCGCTCTCAGCACGCCGAGCGCTCCGGACAACAACTCGGCGCATACGAGCCTCGATACGGCTGCTGCCCGGAATCTGGCGACCACGACCAAGTCCGCGCCGCAGATGGCGGGGATCTCCTCGCGGTGGCTGCTGCGCATGCTGCCCTGGGTCGAGGTCACCGCGGGCACCTACCGGGTCAACCGCCGGCTGACCTACACCGCCGGCGACGGCAAGGTCACCTTCGTCAAGACCGGCTCCCAGGTCCGCGTCATCCCCTCCCAGCTCGGCGAGTTGGGCCTGCTGCGCTCCTACGGTGACGAGGCCGTGCTGACCGCGCTCGCCGACCGCTTCACGCAACGCGAGTTCGCCCCCGGCGAGCTGCTCGCCGAAGCCGGCCACCCCGTCGACACGCTGTTCCTGCTCGCCCACGGCAAGGTCGAGCAGCTCGGCGAAGGCGAGTTCGGCGAGCAGAACCGTCTCGGCGTCCTGGCCGACGGCGCGCACTTCGGCGAGCAGGGGCTGCTCAACCCCGACAGCTCCTGGGAGTTCACCGCCCGCGCGGCGACCACCACCACGGTGCTGGCGCTGTCCCGGCAGGACTTCCAGTCCCTGGCCGACCAGTCCCCCACCCTGCGCGCCCACGTCGAGGCCTACCGCGCCAT
>NZ_JBEYJD010000008.1:0-195131 GCF_040636125.1 Streptomyces sp. NPDC006733
GATGGTCACGGGTCTTCGCCTCCTCTCGGCGTCTCGTAGGGCTTGTGTGCTTACTTCTGGGCCCCCGCCCGGGTCACGTACCGTGCGCGCATGAGCGTGACGGGGGAACGGGACACCAACCAGGGCTGCTTGACGGTCGCCATCCGGATGCCGGTGCGGATCTTCGCACTCGTCGTGGTCCTCCCGGTGCGGATGGCGTGGGACGCCCTCGCCGCACTGGGGCGCGGACTGGGCGCGGGCCTCGGCTGGCTGTGGCGGCGCCTGGTCGTCGAACCGCTCGGAGCCGTCGCGCGCGGCACCGGCCGCGCGCTCCGCCGGCTGGTGCGCGTGCTGGTCGTCGCCCCGCTGGTGTGGCTCTGGACGGCGGTGATCGCCCCGGCCGGCCGGGGTGCCGCCACCGCGGTCCACTGGCTGCTGCGCGCCCTGATCGTCGTGCCGCTCTCCGCCCTGTACCGCTACGTCCTGACGCCGGTCGGGCGCGGCGTGACGTGGTCGCTGCGCGCCCTCGGATCGGGCGCGGTCGCGCTGGTCAGGGGGCTCGGCAACGGGGCCGGCCGGCTCCTGGCGTACCTCGTCGTCCTGCCGCTGCGGCTGCTCCACACCCATGTCCTGGCCCCCGCCGCCCGCGCCCTGGCCGCGGCCCTCAAGGCCACCGGCCACGGCACCGGCGCCGCCGCCCGCTGGCTGGTGCGCGTCCTCCTCGTCGCCCCGCTGGTGCTCCTGTACCGGTACGTCCTGACGCCGCTGGGCCGGGCCGCCGCCTGGTCGGCGCGGGCGCTGGGCACGGGCGTCGGATGGCTGGTGCGGTACCTGCTGGTGGTGCCGGTGGTGGCCCTCTACCGGTACGTGCTGACGCCGTTCGGGCACGCCGCCGCCTGGACGGCACGGTCGTCGCTCGTCGCCGTGCGGTGGCTCGCGCGGTACCTGCTGGTGGTGCCCGTCGTCGCGTTCTACCGGTACGTGCTGACGCCGCTCGGGCGGGCCGCCGTCTGGTCCGTGAAGGCGCTGTACCGGTACGTGCTGACGCCGCTGGGCCGGGCCGCCGTCTGGTCGGCGCGGGCGCTGGGCACGGCCGCCGGCTGGCTGGTGCGGTACCTGCTGGTGGTGCCGGTGGTGGCCCTCTGCCGGTACGTGCTGGCGCCCGTGGGACGGGAGATCGCCGCCGCCCTCGGCCACGCCTGGCGGGTCGCGGGGTACATATCGCGGGCGGTGGGGCGCGGGCTGAAGTGGCTGGGGCGGACGCTGATCGCCGATCCCGCGCGCTGGGTCTGGCACACCGTCGTCGTACCGGCCGCCGACGCGGCGCGCGCGGTCGGCCGCTGGACGCGGCGCGAGATCCTCGCGCCCGTCGGACGGATCGCCGGCGACGCCCGCCGTACGGTCCAGGACGCGCTGCACACCGTGCGGGTGACCGTGCGCGAGGCCAGGGCGGACGCCCGCCGGATGCTGTTCGGGGCGCCGAAGGCCGCCGCGCGGCTTCCGGAGCAGCAGCCGGCCCCTGCCCCCGCCCCGGCCCCGGACCTCGTCAAGCGCACCCCCACGCGGCACCGCTGAGCCGGGCCGCGCACGCGCTCCGGCCAGGCCGTCATGACCTGAGTGCGACGCGGCGTAACCTTGGGTATGACAAACGGGCCCTCACAAGGCCCCCGCAGACGTACGAGGGACTGAACGACACTGGGCAAGCGACAGCCCGAAGGCCCACCGCCCGCACCGACGGTGCAGCGCATCCGCCTGCGCTACACCAAGCGCGGCCGCCTCCGGTTCACCAGTCACCGCGACTTCCAGCGCGCCTTCGAGCGGGCCCTGCGCCGCGCAGAGGTGCCCATGGCGTACTCGGCGGGCTTCACCCCGCACCCCAAGGTCTCCTACGCGAACGCCGCGCCCACCGGCGTCGGCAGCGAGGCGGAGTACCTGGAGATCGGCCTCACCGAGGTCCGCGACCCCGAGAAGCTGCGACTGCTGCTCGACGAGTCGCTGCCCGCCGGGCTCGACATCACCGACGCGGTGGAGGCCCGTACCTCCGGCCTCGCCGAGCGGCTGCAGGCCTCCGTCTGGCAGCTGCGGCTCGACGGCGTCGAGCCGGCCGAGGCGGAGCGCGCGGTCGCGCTCTTCCTGGCCGCCGAGACCGTCGAGGTCGAACGGAAGACCAAGAACGGCATGCGTGCTTTCGACGCGCGCGACGCCGTGACCCGGCTCGAAGTCATGCCCGCCGACGCGCTCGAACAGGGTGCCGATAGGCCCGCGCCTGTCGCCTGTGCGATACTGCGGCTAGTTGTTCGGCACTTGACACCTGCCGTGCGACCCGACGACGTCCTGTCCGGCCTCCGTGTGACGGCCGACCTCGCGCCGCCGGTCCCGGCAGCGGTGACCAGGCTGGCGCAGGGGCCGCTCCACGAAGAGTCCGGGACGGTCACCGACCCGCTCGCGCCAGATCGCGACGCCGCGGCGGTACCGAGTGGGGACTCCCCGCCGAAGGCTGGGGAAGCTTCCGCGTAGGAACGAAGTCGACGTGTTGCCGACGCGCCAGGGAGCCACCCGGGCCCGGCGACGCTGACCTCATAAGACTTTCGTCGGCCCGCCACAGGCGTGCGGACGAGCGAGACAACAGCTCCCGTGCGGCGCCCGCGCCCCCGGACAGCGGCACCGCGACCGACGTCGCGGCCCGCCGCCACCGGAACAGAGCGCGGCGCCCGGGAGCATGACGGGAGCACTGCCCGAATGCTCGATCACAACGAGCCCAGCGAGGCGCCGGAGAACGGCGCCGCATCCAGCGAAGAAGCGACGGCCCCCCGCCGTCGCCGCCGCGCGGTGTCCCGCCCGGCGGGCCCGCCCGCCGCGCCGGCCATACCGGCCGCTTCCGCCGACGAGGCCGCCCCGGCCGAGAGCCCGGCGCCCGCCGACACCACCGCCCCTGACGACTCCGCCGCGCCGCCGCGCGCCCGCCGCCGTGCCACCCGCAAGGTGACGGCCCCGGCCGGCGCTCCCGAGGCTGCCGAGACCCCTGTGGCCGCGGCCCCCGAAGCGCCTGCCGCGGCCCCCGCCGAGGCCGCCGAGGCCCCTGCCGCCCCTGACAACGCAGCCGCGCCGCCGCGCGCCCGTCGCCGTGCCACCCGCAAGGTCACCGCGCCGTCCGAGGCCCCCGTGGCCGCTGCCGAGGCTCCGGCGCCCGTCGAAGCGGCGGCCGAGCCGGCCGTCGACCCCGCCGCGCCGCCGCGTGCCCGCCGCCGTGCGACCCGCAAGGTCGCCGCGCCCGCACAGGCCCCCCAGTTCATCGAGGAGACGCCCGCTCCGGCGCCCGTCGAGGCCCCGGCGCCCGTCGCCGCCGCCCCCGTCGAGGCCGAGGCCCCGGCCCGTGGCCGCCGCTCCTCCCGCAAGCGCGCCACCCCCTCCGCTCCGTCGGCCTCCTCGGCCGGTGGCGACGGCGCCCGCCGGCTGAAGCCGGGCGCGCTGGCGCCGAAGGACGACGTCCTCGCGCAGCCCGTCCAGCCCCTCGTCGCCGACGAGGAAGAGGAGGAGTTCGAGGCGCCCGTGGCGCCGCGTGCAGCCCGCCGGGCGACCCGCAAGGGCACCGCCGAGGCCGCCCCGCAGCCCGCCCCCGTCGAGGAGGCCGTGGCCGAGGCACCCGAGGTGGAGGCCCCGGCCCGCAGCCGCCGCACCCGCAAGCGCGCCGTCGCCGCCGAGCAGGCCGTCGAGGCCTCGCGCCCCGTCGAGTCCGCCATCGAGCCCGCAGAGCCCGTCCAGGCCCCCGCGCCGGTGGCCGCCGAGCCCGAGGAGGCCCCGGCCGAGCCGGCGCCGACCCGTGGCCGCCGCCGCGCGGTGCGCCCGCCGACGATGGTCTTCCAGCCGCCGGTCTTCCAGGCCGCCGAGCCCGTCACCGCGCCCGTCGAGGCCGAGCCGCTCCAGGAGGAGCCGCCGGCCCCGGCCGTCCGCTCCCGTGACGAGGACGACGAGCAGGAGGGCGGTTCGCGCCGCCGCCGTCGTCGCCGCGGCGCCCCGGCCGAGGACGTCGAGGTGGAAGCCGCGCCCGCCCCGGCAGAGGAGGAGCCCGCCGACGCGGTCTCCGACGAGAACGTGACCGACGAGGACGACGACGAGTCGGACGACCGCCCGTCGCGCCGCCGCCGCCGGGGTGGCCGCCGCCGCCGTCGCGGCGAGTCCGCCGACGGCGACGAGCAGTCCGCCGAGGACGAGGAGCACGAGGACGACGCCGAGGACGAGTCCGAGGCATCGGACGGCGGCTCGGACGACGACGACCACGGCTCCACCAGCAGCCGTCGCCGGCGGCGCCGCCGGCGCCGCAGCGGCGACTCGGGCGGCGACGACAACACGGTCGCCGACGACCCGGAGCGCACCGTCGTCAAGGTCCGCGAGCCGCGCGCCAAGGCCGAGCCGAGCCTGGGCACCGGCTTCGACGAGGTGACGTCCATCAAGGGCTCCACCCGCATGGAGGCGAAGAAGCAGCGCCGCCGTGAGGGCCGCGAGCAGGGCCGCCGCCGCGTCCCGATCATCACCGAGGCCGAGTTCCTGGCCCGCCGCGAGGCCGTCGAGCGCGTCATGGTCGTGCGGCAGAGCGGTGAGCGCACCCAGATCGGCGTGCTGGAGGACGACGTCCTCGTCGAGCACTACGTGAACAAGGAGCAGGCCACCTCGTACGTCGGCAACGTCTACCTGGGCAAGGTCCAGAACGTGCTGCCGTCGATGGAGGCCGCCTTCGTCGACATCGGCAAGGGCCGCAACGCGGTGCTGTACGCCGGTGAGGTCAACTTCGAGGCGCTCGGCATGGCCAACGGCCCGCGCCGGATCGAGAGCGCCCTCAAGTCCGGCCAGTCGGTCCTGGTGCAGGTCACCAAGGACCCGATCGGCCACAAGGGCGCCCGCCTCACCAGCCAGGTCTCGCTGCCCGGCCGCTACCTGGTCTACGTGCCCGAGGGCTCGATGACCGGCATCAGCCGCAAGCTGCCCGACACCGAGCGCGCCCGGCTCAAGACCATCCTCAAGAAGATCGTCCCCGAGGACGCGGGCGTCATCGTGCGCACCGCCGCCGAGGGCGCGAGCGAGGACGAACTGCGCCGCGACGTCGAGCGCCTGCAGGGCCAGTGGGACGACATCCAGAAGCGCGCCAAGGGCGGCAACGCCCCGACGCTGCTCTACGGCGAGCCGGACATGACGGTCCGCGTCGTCCGCGACATCTTCAACGAGGACTTCACCAAGGTCATCGTCAGCGGCGACGAGGCGTGGAGCACCATCCACGAGTACGTCCACTCGGTCGCCCCGGACCTGACGGACCGGCTCACCCGCTGGACCTCCGAGGTCGACGTCTTCGCGACGTACCGGATCGACGAGCAGCTGCTGAAGGCGCTGGACCGCAAGGTCTGGCTGCCGTCCGGCGGTTCGCTGGTGATCGACAAGACCGAGGCGATGATCGTCGTCGACGTCAACACCGGGAAGTTCACCGGTCAGGGCGGCAACCTCGAGGAGACCGTCACCAGGAACAACCTGGAGGCGGCCGAGGAGATCGTGCGCCAGCTGCGGCTGCGCGACCTGGGCGGCATCGTCGTCATCGACTTCATCGACATGGTCCTGGAGTCCAACCGCGACCTCGTCATGCGCCGCCTGCTGGAGTGCCTGGGCCGGGACCGGACCAAGCACCAGGTCGCCGAGGTCACCTCGCTCGGTCTGGTGCAGATGACCCGCAAGCGGGTCGGCCAGGGCCTGCTGGAGTCGTTCTCCGAGGTCTGCGTGCACTGCAACGGGCGCGGCGTCATCGTCCACATGGACCAGGCCACGACCACCGGTGGCGGCGGCAAGCGCAAGCGCCGCGGCAAGGGCGGGAACGGTTCGGGCGACGAGCACGAGCACACGCACGACATCGAGAACGAGAACGACGAGAGCGAGAACGACGAGTACGAGGCGCACGAGGACGCGGACGAGTACCCGGAGCTGGAGCCCGTCGCGGTGACCGAGGCCGAACTGGTGCCGACGGTCGCGACCGACGACGAGTGGTTCAGCAGCGCCGCCGAGGCCGAGGCCGCGGCGACCCGCGGCCGTGGCCGCCGCCGGGCGAGCCGCAAGGCCACCGCCCCGGCGGGCGCGCCCTACGGTGACCGGCAGGCGCCGGCCGCCGAGGTGATCGAGTTCGCGATCGAGCCGGCCGCCGAGGTCCCGGCACCGGTCGTCGAGCCCGAGCCCGTGCCGGAGCCCGTCGCGGTCGCCGAGGCGGCGCCCGTGGCCGAGCCGGCCGTCGAGGCGCAGGCCCCGGGCCGTACGCGCCGCCGTGCCACCCGCAAGGTGAGCGCCCCGGCGGGTTCCCCGGCCTCCTCCGAGGCCGGGTCCGTCACGGTGGTCGAGACGGCCCCCGTCGTCGCGCCGGAGCCGGAGCCGGTCGTGGAGGCCGTGGAGGCGGCGCAGCCCGCCCCCTCCGCCGCGCCGCCGCGGGCCCGCCGCCGGGCGACCCGTGAGGTGACCGCTCCGGCCGCCGAGGGCGCCGCTGTGGTGGTTGTCACGGAGCCGGCCGCCGAGGCCGTCACCGAGCCCGCCGAGGCCGTCCAGGAGGCCGCTGAGGCCGCCGAGGCGGTCGTGGAGCCCAAGAAGCGGGCGCCGCGCAAGGCGGCCGCGAAGAAGGCGCCGGCGGCGAAGAAGGCCGTGGCGAAGAAGACGGCGGCCAAGAAGACCACCGCGAAGAAGGCCCCGGCCAAGAAGGCGGCGACCAAGAAGGCCGCCGGCGCGGCCGACGCCGAGTAGTCCGACTGCCGGTGCGACAGGCCGCCTTGACGCGGTGAGGGGCGGGTCCGGAAGGTTCGGGCCCGCCCCTCCGCACTACCACGAAAGGGCGCCCGGCCACCCGGTTTGACCCTGCGCCACGGGCCCCGTAGCCTTGGCCTTCGGCGTTTTTGCGCCCGCTCCTGAGCAAATCCCTCCCGGTCCGCCGGGAGAGGCCCCCCAATGTTCGACAGGGATGGCTGGCTTCAGGAGTACCCGATCTAGCTTGAGAGTGAGTTCCGCGTGTACGCAATCGTGCGCAGCGGCGGCCGCCAGCACAAGGTGGCCGTTGGCGATGTCGTCGAGGTTGACAAGATTTCCACCGGCAAGGTGGGCGACGCGGTCGAGCTCTCGACGCTCCTCGTCGTCGATGGCGACTCCGTGACCAGCGACCCGTGGGTCCTGGCCGGGATCAAGGTCGCGGCTGAGATCGTGGACCACCACAAGGGTGTCAAGATCGACATCCTGCGGTACAAGAACAAGACCGGTTACCGCCGTCGTCAGGGTCACCGTCAGCAGTACACGGCGATCAAGATCACCGGTATCCCCACGGCTGCGAAGTAAGGGACTGAGAAGACATGGCACACAAGAAGGGTGCATCGTCCACTCGTAACGGACGTGACTCCAACGCTCAGTTTCTCGGCGTGAAGCGTTTCGGCGGCCAGGTCGTCAACGCCGGCGAGATCATCGTCCGCCAGCGTGGCACGCACTTCCACCCCGGCTCGAACATGGGCCGCGGCAAGGACGACACGCTGTTCGCCCTCGCCGCCGGTGTGGTCGAGTTCGGCACCGCGCGTGGCCGCAGGGTAGTGAACATCGTTCCGGCCGCCGTCTAAGCACGGCTCCGCAACGAACACAGCACACCACTGAGGGCGGATTCCCCTTCCCCGACGCGCACCGCGCGCGGGAAGAGGGTCCGCCCTCGGTGCGTTAGTACTGAGACAATCCCGTATTTATCTGGAGGCAATCCGTATGACCACCTTCGTGGACCGCGTCGAGCTGCATGTCGCCGCGGGTAACGGAGGCCACGGCTGCGCCTCCGTTCACCGGGAGAAGTTCAAGCCGCTCGGCGGTCCGGACGGCGGCAACGGCGGCCGTGGCGGCGACGTGATCCTGGTCGTGGACCAGGACGTCACGACCCTCCTCGACTACCACCACACGCCGCACCGCAAGGCCACCAACGGCAAGGGCGGCGCGGGCGGCAACCGCACCGGCTCCGAGGGCCAGGACCTGGTCCTGCCGGTGCCGGACGGCACCGTCGTGCTGGACCGGGACGGCAACGTGCTCGCCGACCTCGTCGGCCAGGGCACCACCTTCGTGGCGGGCCAGGGCGGCCGCGGCGGCCTCGGCAACGCGGCGCTGGCCTCGGCCCGCCGCAAGGCCCCCGGCTTCGCGCTGCTCGGCGAGCCCGGCAAGGCCCGGGACATCGTCCTGGAGCTGAAGACCGTCGCCGACGTGGCGCTGGTCGGCTACCCGAGCGCGGGCAAGTCCTCGCTCATCTCGGTGCTCTCGGCCGCCAAGCCGAAGATCGCCGACTACCCCTTCACCACCCTGGTCCCGAACCTGGGCGTGGTCACCGCGGGCGAGGTCGTCTACACGATCGCCGACGTCCCCGGCCTGATCCCCGGCGCCAGCCAGGGCCGCGGCCTGGGCCTGGAGTTCCTGCGGCACGTCGAGCGCTGCTCGGTGCTGGTGCACATCCTGGACACTGCCACCCTGGAGTCCGACCGCGACCCGGTCACCGACCTGGACGTCATCGAGGCCGAGCTGGCCGAGTACGGCGGCCTGGGCGACCGGCCGCGCATCGTCGTGCTGAACAAGATCGACGTGCCGGACGGCAAGGACCTCGCCGACATCATCCGCCCCGAGCTGGAGTCCCGCGGCTACCAGGTCTACGAGGTCTCGGCCGTCTCCCGGCTGGGCCTGCGCGAGCTGTCCTTCGCCCTGGCGAAGATCGTCGCCGAGACCCGCGCCGCCAAGCCCGCGCAGGAGTCGACCCGGGTCGTCATCCGCCCGGTCGCGGTGGACGACGCCGGCTTCACCGTCACCGAGGAGGACGGCTCCTACCGCGTGCGCGGCGAGAAGCCCGAGCGCTGGGTGCGGCAGACGGACTTCTCCAACGACGAGGCCGTCGGCTACCTCGCGGACCGGCTCTCGCGCCTCGGTGTCGAGGAGCGGCTGGTGAAGGCCGGCGCCCAGGCGGGCGACGAGATCATCATCGGCGAGGAGGAGAACGCGGTCGTCTTCGACTGGGAGCCCACCATGGCCGCCGGTGCCGAGATGCTGGGCCGCCGCGGCGAGGACCACCGCTTCGACCCGCCGCGTCCGGCCGTCAACCGCCGCCGCGACAAGAGCGACAAGGACGACGCGCAGCAGGAGTTCGACGACTTCGAAGCCTTCTGAGCGGCTGCCCTGCGAGCAGTACTTCCGAACGGCCCCCTCGGAGCGCGCACCAGCGCTCCGAGGGGGCCGTTCGGCCGTGCCGGATGAGATGATCTCCTGATGGTCAGCGACTTGGGGTCGGGTATGGGACACGTCAGCATCGTGGTGATCGCCTACAACGACGCCTCCCGCATCGTGGACGCCGTGGAGTCCGCGCTCGCGCAGGGGCCGGACGTCGGCGAGGTGATCGTCGTCGACGACTGCTCGACGGACGGCACGGTCGACGCGCTCGCACCGCTCGCCGCGGACCCGCGGCTGCGGATCATCGCCCGGGAGACGAACAGCGGCGGCTGCGGGACACCGCGCAACGACGGCACGGCCGCCGCCACCCTCCCGTACGTGATGTTCCTGGACAGCGACGACGTCCTGCCGCCGGGGGCGATCGGCGCGCTGCTGCCGATCGCCGAGGAGCGGCGGGCCGACGTGGTCGCCGGGCAGTGCCTGCGCGTGGAGCTGCCGGGCGGCGCGCGGACCGTCTGGGCCCCGCAGCTCTACGACCGCTCGGCGGGCGCCGACCTGCCCGGCACCGTGATCGAGGGCATCGAGGACCGGCCGCGCGTGCTGTGGGACACCCTCTCGGTGAACAAGCTCTACCGCCGGGCGTTCCTGGAGAAGCACGACATCACGTTCCCCGACGGCGCCTTCCACTACGAGGACTTCGTCTTCACCGCGCGGGTGTACGCCGCCGACCCGCGGCTGGCCTACACCGACGAGCCCGTCTACCTCTGGCACGTGCGCCGGCAGGCCGCGAAGCTGTCGATCTCGCTGAGCCGCGGCGCCGTCCGGAACTGGCAGTCCCGGGTGACCGCCCACCGCGGCGTCGTCGAAGTGCTGCGCTCCGCCGGGCGCGAGGAGCTGGCGCTGCACGCGCAGGCCAAGTTCTGCGACTACGACCTGCCCCTGTACCTGCGGGAACTGCCGCAGCGCGACCCGGAGTACGTGGCCGAGTGGTGGCGGATCACCCGCGAGTACCTGACCGGGTTCGACCCGGAGGGGATCGCCTGCGCGAGCGTCGTCTCCCGCTGGATCGCCGACGCGATCCTGGCCGCGCCCGAGCCGTCGGACACCGGCCGGCTGGTGGAGCTGACCGCCCGCCCGCCCCGGCTGATCCCGCCGTACGACCCCGCCGCGCCCCCCGCGGGCCTGGGGCTGCTGACCACCGCCGAGCTGCCGGTGGCCGTCGACGGGCGGGTCAGGGCGGGCGGCAGCACCCGGCTGAGCCTGCGGGTGCACGAGCTGTACGGGCGGCTCGCGGAGCTCGGCCCGCGCACCGTCCGCGTGGAGCTGGAGGAGCGCACCGGCGGCCGCCCCGCGGTCGCCGTGGAGGCGCCGCTGGTCGCGGACGGCGACGGCTGGACCGCCGAGGTGCGGCTCGCGACCGGCGCGCTGGCCTGCCCCGGGCAGCTCGGCGTGTGGAACGTCCGGGCCGAGATCCGGTACGCCGACGGCGCCGCGACCCCGGTGGAGGTGCGCGCCGCCGGCACCCAGGCGGCCCGGCGCGGCATCGTGGTGCGCCCCACCGGCCGGGTGCTGCTGGTGCAGACGCACGTCACCGGCGGCCGGGCGCTGGTCCTGCGGGTCGCCGACGGGCTGCAGGGCGCCCGCCGGGTCGCCGAGGCCCGGGTGCGCCGGCTGCTCGGCCGCTGACGCCCCCGCCGGATTCACCCGAAAGGGCGGCCACCCCCGAGGGGGTGGCCGCCCTTTCGCGGCTGTGGCGGGAGGTCAGTCCTCCTTGGACAGCTCCTTCATCCGGTCGATGACCCGGCCCGCGGCATGGCCGTCGTCCAGGTCGCAGAAGACGTCCTGGAACTTCTGGTAGGCGTCCTTGTACCGGTCCGTCACCGCGTCCAGGTCCTTGAGCGACGCGATCAGCTCGTCCGACGTCGAGATCAGCGGCCCGGGGGCCTCCTTCTCGAAGTCGAAGTAGAAGCCGCGCAGCTGGTCGCGGTAGTGCGCCAGGTCGTAGGTGAAGAACAGCATCGGGCGGCCGGTGTTCGCGTAGTCGAACATCAGCGACGAGTAGTCCGTGATCAGGACGTCGGCGGCCAGGAACAGCTCGCCGATCTCCGGGTACTCCGAGACGTCCCAGACGAAGCCCTCGCCCGCGCCCGGCACCGTGTCCACCACGTTCGGGTGGCGGCGGACCAGGAGCACGAAGTCGTCCCCGAGCTCCTGCTTGGCCTTCACCAGGTCGACCTGGAGGTCGAGCTTGTAGCGGCCGGGGCCGTAGTACTGGTCGTCGCGCCACGTCGGGGCGTAGAGCACGACCTTCTTGCCGGCGGGGAGCCCGATCCGCTCCCGCACCCGCTGGGCGATCTCCTCGCGCTCCGGCGCGTAGAGCATGTCGTTGCGCGGGTAGCCCGCCTCCAGCAGCTCACCGTCGAACGCGAAGGCGCGCTTGAGGATCGGCGTGCTGAAACGGTTGGGGGAGACGATGAAGCTCCAGCTCTTCGACTCCTTCGCCACGTTCTCCAGGTAGCGCCCGTTGGTGAACTGGACGTCCTCGATGTCGTGGCCGATCTTCTTCAACGGCGTGCCGTGCCAGGCCTGGACGACGACCTGGCCCGGACGCCGCTTCAGCCAGTACGGCAGGTGCGCGTTGGTGACGATGTACCGGCTGCGGGCCAGCGCCTCGAACCACTCGCGGCCCCACATGCGGACGGCCTTGGCGCCCGGCGGCAGCTCCACCTGCTCGTCGCGGACGACCCACAGGTGCTCCAGGTCGTCACCGCGCCGCACCAGCTCCTCGAACACCGCGCGCGGCGAGTCGGAGAACTGCTTGCCGGTGTAGCTGTCGTACAGCACCGACTCGCGCAGCGGCTGGTTGCGGGCCTCGGGGTAGAACTGCGTCCGCAGCTGGCGCTGCCGGTACGGGCCCTGCTCGTCGGTCCGCAGCGACGCGGTGACCTCCAGGGCCAGCCGGTCGTAGGAGTGCGCGGCCGCGACGTACTTGCGGCCGGCGACCATGGTCTCGGCGGGCAGCTCGTCGATCAGCGCGGGGCTGATCACCACCGGGGTGCGCTCGCTGCCCTGCACCGAGTTCTGGAACACCAGGTTCCAGCGGCCGGGGCGCAGCGGCAGGGTGCCGGCCATGCCCGGAACGGCGTGCACGGTGAGCGTGGCGGAGAACCGGTTGTCCGCCACCGTCACGGGGAAGACCTTCTCCTCGTGGTGCGCCCGGTGCATCAGCACCAGGTTGGC
This sequence comes from Streptomyces sp. NPDC006733, assembly GCF_040636125.1. Classification (NCBI taxonomy): domain Bacteria; kingdom Bacillati; phylum Actinomycetota; class Actinomycetes; order Kitasatosporales; family Streptomycetaceae; genus Streptomyces; species Streptomyces sp. NPDC006733. The sequence goes on from NZ_JBEYJD010000008.1 coordinate 12,403, forward strand.
CGGGTCGGTGGCGCTGGTCGGGCACTCGCCCTCGACCAGCAGCGAGCCGTCCGACTGCCAGGTCAGACGGTCCACGACGGGCCGCACGATCCGGTCGCTCAGCAGCAGGTAGCCCGGCGCGTTGCGGTGCAGGGCCAGCTCGCGGGGGAGCCCGGAGGCGGAGGGCGCCAGCGGGTAGCGGCCCGGCGCCAGATCGTCGTCGGCGATCAGCTGGCGCGACTTGGGCTCACCGGGGACCACGATCTCGGTGCGCCAGGTCTCGCTGTCCGGCGCCTTGACCGAGGTCAGCGCGGCCTCCGTCATACGGCCGTCGACGATGTCCGCCAGCGGGACGCGGACGGTGAAGACCGTCTGCCCCTTGGCGCCGGTGCCGGTGGTCCGCAGCGGGTACTCGTGCGAGCTGGGGGTCTTGAGGTGCTGCATGCGCAGCAGGCTGCCCTCGGGGAGCTTGCCGGCCGCGGTCCCGCGGATCTCGATGAACCCGTCGGTCAGCTCGTGCCCGGTGACGCGGGCGCGGACCTTCTCCACCCGCAGCCGCAGCCGGCCGCCGATGAACAGCGGGACGATGCGGGTCTCGGCGTCGACGTAGTGCACCGGCGGGTGCGTGCCGGAGCCGAAGGCACCGGGGTTCAGGGCGCCCTTGCGCAGCAGGCCGCGGCTGAGGTTGCCGATCGCGAAGCGCCACGTGGACTCGTTCCACTGGCCGCGCTGCTTGAGCTTCTGCGCGTTGACCGACAGCTCGAAGCCGGACCAGTCGTACGAGTAGCGGTTCTGGCCCGAGGTCGACGTGGCCTCGGGGCGGAAGACCGTGCGCGCCGGAATGACCAGCGTGCGCTTGGACTTGCTGTTGCGCAGCGCGATGACCTTGAGCGACATGCGCCGCTTGTGCACGTTGAGGTTGCTGACGTACGAGAAGCCCTCGATCTTCAGCTCGTCGCCCTGCCAGGTGATCGAGGAGACCTTGGTGCGCAGCGCCAGTTCCTGCTTGAGGCGGTACACGTGCTTCGGCACGCCCACGGTGCGGTTGCCGAAGAACGGGAACTTGCCGTAGCGGCGGAAGCGCCGGACGACCGGCAGCGACGCCCCGGTCTCCTTCTTCTCGTACGACAGGACCTCGAGCAGCTCGTCCAGCTTGCCGTGCCGGATCAGGTGCCACTTCAGCCGCATGAGGGCCGGCAGCGCGTCCAGCGCGTGCGGGTCCACCCGGCTCAGGAAGTCCGAGGCGACCTTCATGAACAGCTCGCGGAACTCCTGGTCGGCGTCCGGCAGCACGTTGATGAAGATGCGGATGTCGCTGGCGAGCGCCGTCTCGTCGTACCAGCGCTTGTACTTGCGGTACTCCTTGCCCGGCTGCGCGGCCAGGAACCGGCTGACGGAGTCGACCGCCGCCACCCGGTCGCGGACCGACTTGAGCTCGGTGCGGCGCTGGGTGATGGACGGCGCCGCGCCGCCCTCGCGCTGGCGCCAGTAGTACGTGGGCTCGCCGAGGATGTCGACGCTGCGGGCCCGGAAGTGCGCCGGGACCGTCAGCGGGGTGTCCTCGTAGAGCACCCCTTCGGGGAATTCCATCTTGTACTGGTCCCAGAAGGTGCGGCGGAACACCTTGTTGGGGGCGAGCCGGTCGGCGATGAGCTCCGGGTCGCGCGTGATGTGCGTCTTCAGCCGGGTCGTCGCCGTGGCCTTGCGGTGCATGGCCGACTGGGCGGTGCCCTTCGAGTCCAGCGTGAACACGTTGCCCGACGCGAAGTCCGACCCCGTCTCGTCCAGCGTCGACAGGAAGTGCTCGTACGCGTAGTCCGGGATGATGTCGTCGCTGTCGACGAATGTGAGGTACTCCACCCCCGGAGTGCAGTTGCGCACGCCGGTGTTGCGGGCGTGGCCGAGGCCGCCGTTGGGCTGTTCGATGAGGCGGAACCGCGGGTCGCGGGCGGCGAAGGCGGTGGCGATCGCGCCACTTCCGTCCGTCGAACCGTCGTTGACCATGATGACTTCGAGCTCACGGAGCGTCTGACCGGCGAGAGATTCGAGGCACTCCTCGAGAAACGTCTCGACGTTGTAAATCGGCACTACCACCGAGAGCCGAGGGACCATGGGTCAGAACAACCTTTCCGTGGCGGGAAACAACGAACCGAGGTCCTGCTCCGAGGGGAGCGCAGCCTGCTGAGGGTTCACTCCGAGTTTATCGCATGGCTACTCACCGACTTAGACTGACCGGATGACCTGGATGATCACCGGCGGTGCCGGATATATCGGATCGCATGTCGTCAAGGCGCTCGTCGAGAGCGGTGAACAGGTGGTCGTCCTCGACGATCTCAGCACCGGTGACCCCGCGCGGCTGCCCGCCTCGGTGGCCCTGGAGCGGGGCTCCGTGCTGGACCGGGCGGTGCTGGACGACGTCCTGAGCCGCCACGCGGTCACCGGGGTCGTGCACATCGCGGCGAAGAAGCAGGTCGGGGAGTCCGTCGAGCGCCCGCTGCACTACTACCGCGAGAACGTCGTCGGTCTGCAGACGGTCCTGGAGGCCGCCGCCGACGCCGGGGTGAGCCGCTTCCTCTTCTCCTCCTCCGCCGCGGTCTACGGCATGCCGGACGTCGACCTGGTCACCGAGCGGACGCCCTGCGACCCGATGAGCCCGTACGGCGAGACCAAGCTCACGGGCGAGTGGATGGTCGCCGCGGTGGGCCGGGCGCACGGCATGGCCACCGCCTCGCTCCGCTACTTCAACGTGGCGGGCGCCGCCACCGCCGAACTCGGCGACCCGGGGATCTTCAACCTGGTGCCGATGGTCTTCGAGCGGCTGGACCAGGGCCGGTCCCCGCTGATCTTCGGCGACGACTACCCGACCCCGGACGGCACCTGCGTGCGTGACTACATTCACATCGAGGACGTCGCCTCCGCGCACGTCGCCGCGGCCCGGCGGCTGACCGCCGACCCCTCGGCGTCCCTCAAGCTCAACATCGGCACCGGCGAGGGCGTGTCGGTGGCGGAGATGATCGACCTCATCCGCGAGGTCTCGGGCCGCACCGACCTGGAGGCCGAGATCGTCCCGCGCCGCGCCGGCGACCCGGCCAGGGTCGTCGCCTCGGCCGAGCTGATCAGCAAGGAACTGGGCTGGTCCGCGCGGTACGACGTCCGCCAGATGGTCACCTCGGCCTGGGCCGGCTGGCGGCTGCGGCACCCCGCGCCGCAGGCCTGATCCCACCGCCGCCCGCGGGCCGGCGGTGCGGTGTCCAGGGTGCGGTACGCCCGGTCGCGCGATGCCCCGATCACGTAGATTGCACGGGATCGGGGCAGGTGGACCGACAGGAACAGGCGAGCACAGGGGACGTACGTGGCAGCGGCGCGGCAGGACGTGGTGGAGGCCCGCAGGGTCGTGGTCAAGGTCGGGTCGTCCTCGCTGACGACGGCCTCCGGCGGGCTGGACGCCGACCGCGTCGACGCGCTGGTGGACGTGCTGGCCGCGGTCCGGGGCGACGGGGCGCGGGAGATCGTGCTGGTCTCCTCCGGCGCCATCGCCGCGGGCCTCGCCCCGCTCGGCCTCGACCGGCGCCCGCGCGACCTGGCCCGCCAGCAGGCCGCCGCCAGCGTCGGCCAGGGCCTGCTGGTGGCGCGGTACACCGCGTCGTTCGCCCGCTACGGCGTCCGCGTCGGGCAGGTGCTGCTGACCTCGGACGACATCAGCCGCCGCGCCCACTACCGCAACGCCTACCGCACGCTGGACCAGCTGCTCGTCATGGGCGCGGTGCCGGTCGTCAACGAGAACGACACCGTGGCCACCGACGAGATCCGCTTCGGCGACAACGACCGGCTGGCGTCGCTCGTCGCCCACCTGGTCCGCGCCGACCTGCTGGTGCTGCTGTCCGACGTGGACGGGCTCTACGACGGCGACCCGCGCACCCCGGGCACGACCCGCATCGAGGAGGTGGCGGGCCCCGCCGACCTCGAAGGCGTCACGATCGGCAGCGCGGGCAAGGCCGGGGTCGGCACCGGCGGCATGGTCACCAAGGTCGAGGCGGCCCGGATCGCGGCCGCCGCCGGCATCCCCGTCGTCCTCACCTCCGCCAGCCACGCCGCCGACGCCCTCGCCGGACGGACCACCGGCACGCTGTTCCACCGCACCGGCAAGCGGTCCGCGGACCGGCTGCTGTGGCTCGCCCACGCCTCCACCCCGCGCGGCGCGCTGCGCCTGGACCCGGGGGCGGTCAAGGCCGTCACGGAGCGCCGCATGTCGCTGCTGCCGGCCGGACTGACGGGGGTCGAGGGGCAGTTCACGGCCGGCGACCCGGTCGACCTGCTCGACGAGTCCGGCACGGCCGTCGCCCGGGGGCTCGTCAACTTCGACGCCAGGGAACTGCCGCGGCTGCTCGGCCGCTCGACGCACGACCTGGCGCGCGAACTCGGACCCGCGTACGAGCGCGAGGTCGTGCACCGCGACGACCTCGTCGTGCTGCACCGGCACTGAGCCGAGGGCCGGTTCGGCGAACCCAGTCGGGGACTTCTTGTCGAAAACGCCCCCGCGCCAGCCCGCACCCTGGTCAACTTTGAAGCGGAGGAGTCGCCAATACCGCCGCGGGGACGGGCGGCGCTCGCAAAGCAGAACGCCACAGGGAGGCCGCCGGTGAGACGAGGGCGCCCAGGTTCGCTCCCCCGGGGGACGACCGAACGGGCACTGGTCAGCGTCGACAGCGGAGTGGATGCCAGTGCGGACCATCAGCCGGAAGCGCGTACCAGCTCCCGGCTCTGGCACGTCACACTCAGCGTCTCCGGGCCCGAGGCCCCGCTGCCGGAGGTCAGACGTGCGCTGGAACAGCTCGCGCACGACCATCCGTTCCTGCTGACCAGCAGATATGCCGAGGACCATGCCGAGATCAGGTACTGGGAGGAGGCCCGTGACCTCCATGACGCCGCGGCCATCGCGCTGCGGCTGTGGGGAGAGCACCGCTCGACGGCCAAACTGCCGCCGTGGGAGACGGTCGGCCTCGAAGTGATCGACCGCGAGACCTACCACCAGCGCATCTCCGAGGGGTACGGTCCGGCGCCGGCCGTTCCGGTGGGGGTCCATCCGTTCTAGGCGGCGCTCCCGGCCCTGCCCGGTCCCGCCCCGGTCGGGCGGGACCGCGCCGGGCGGTGTCTCAACGGCCGGAATCGCGTCCCGCCGGCCGGGGCGGTCGCCGTAGGCTGCCGGTATGAGCAGCAGCCACGACGCCCCCTCCCTGCCGTCCCCCCTGCCCGAGTCCGCCGTGCTGCGGGCCGCCTACCGGGCCAAAGCCGCCGCCGCCGACCTGGCGCCGCTGCCGCGCTCGGCGAAGGACGACGCGCTGCTCGCCATCGCCGACGCGCTGGTGGTGCGCACCAAGGAGATCGTCGAGGCGAACGCGCTGGACGTGGCGCGGGCGCGGGCGGCCGGCAGCAGCGACACGGTCGTGGACCGGCTGACGCTGACCCGCGAGCGGGTCGCGGCCATCGCCGCCGACGTGCGCGACGTGGCGGGCCTGCCGGACCCGGTCGGCGAGGTCGTGCGCGGCTCGACGCTGCCCAACGGGCTCGACCTGCGCCAGGTGCGGGTGCCGCTCGGCGTGGTCGGCATCATCTACGAGGCCCGGCCGAACGTGACCGTGGACGCGGCGGCGCTCTGCCTGAAGTCCGGGAACGCGGTGCTGCTGCGCGGCTCGTCCTCCGCCTACGCCTCCAACGAGGCGCTGGTGAAGGTCCTGCGGGACGCCGTCGGCGGCGCCGGGCTGCCGGCCGACGCGGTCCAGCTGGTCCCGGGCGAGAGCCGGGAGTCCGTCACGGAGCTGATGCGGGCCCGCGGCATGGTCGACGTCCTCATCCCGCGTGGCGGAGCCGCGCTGATCAGGACCGTCGTCGAGCAGTCGACGGTGCCGGTCATCGAGACCGGTACCGGGAACTGCCACGTCTACGTGGACGCGCAGGCCGACCTCCCGATGGCGGTGGAGGTGCTCATCAACTCCAAGGCGCAGCGTCCCAGCGTCTGCAACTCCGCCGAGACCCTGCTGGTGCACCAGGACATCGCGGAGGCGTTCCTGCCGCTGGCCCTGGCGGCGCTGGCCGAGGCCGGGGTGACCGTGCACGGCGACGAGCGGGTGGTGTCGCTCGCGGAGCGGACCGGCTCCAAGGCCACCGTGGTCCCGGCGACCGTGGAGGACTGGGAGACGGAGTACCTGAGCTACGACATCGCGGCGGGTGTCGTCGACTCGCTGGACGCGGCCGTCCACCACATCCGGCTCTGGTCGTCCGGCCACACCGAGGCGATCGTCACCACCTCGCAGCCGGCGGCCCGCCGCTTCACCCAGCTGGTGGACGCGGCCGCGGTCGTCGTCAACGCCTCGACGCGGTTCACCGACGGCGGTGAGTTCGGTTTCGGCGCGGAGATCGGCATCTCCACCCAGAAGCTGCACGCGCGCGGCCCGATGGGCCTGCCGGAGCTGACGTCGACCAAGTACATCGTGACCGGCGACGGTCACGTCCGGTAGCGCGGCGGTCCGCCCGCCCGGCCGGTATCCACAGGCCGGTCGATATCCACAGGGCCAAGTGGGCGGGGCCAACTGGGCGGGCGGGGCAGCGTATTTCATCCGCTCCCTGCCCAAAGCGTCGCCGCCGGGACTACGCTGGTCGGATGCCGGATGATGACGAGTTCGCATCCCTGGTCTTCGACGACGACTTCGTGCGCGCCGCGCCCGTGCACGAGCCCACCGCGCGCCAGCGCATGCTCGCCGCCGCGCGGGCCCGTGCCGAGGCCGAGACCATGTCGGGTGCCGGCGCCGTGCCGGCCGAACCCGTCCGGTACGACACCGACGCGTCGGACGAGCTGTATCTGCAGCATGTCCGGATGGCCGAGGGCCGCCCGTACCGCGGCGGCAGCGTCCGCTGGCACCGCTCGCTGGCCTGGCTGCTGGCCGTGCTGATGGGCGTGGGCGTGGTGGCGCTGACGTTCGCGGCCGTGTACCGGGGGGCCGGGGGCGGCCGCCAGCCGGCCGTGCCGGCGCCGCCGTCGAGCGGCCGGGTCGGCAGCCAGACGCTCCCTCCGGTGGCCGCCACCCCGCTTCCCTGAGCGGCCATCAGAAGTTGTCGGGTATCGCGGCGTTTATATGTGCCTGCGGAGACTTAACCTTGTGGTATGGCCGGTCCTGGAGACCCTCCTGAGGGCGCCCCTGAGGGAGTCCCGGGAGGTGGTGAGGACGAGTACCGATCCGTCGTCTTCGACGAATCGTTCGTCCGTGCTGCCCGGATCCAGGAGTACTCGGCCCGCGAGCGCCTGGAGGGCACCTCGCGGGCGGTGCGGGTCCGGCACATGTGGCCGGTCGCCGGCGCTCCGCGCCAGGTCCTGGTCCTCGTCGTGCTCATCGCCGTCGCCTTCGGCACCGCGATCTACCTGGGCATACGTCACCCGTACAGCAGTTCGGCGCCGACGGCCGTGGAGCCGCTGCGGAGCACCCTGATACGCCTGGTGCCCCCGGGCCCGGTACCGGCCGTGAACGCGACGGCACCGTACGCGAACGACCCAGCCGCGCGCTACCGGGCGGGCGCGGGCGGGGTTCCGCTGCCGACCGCGCGCCGCGTCGGGGACTTCACCGAGGGCCAGGTCATGCAGGCGCTCGGCATCACGCAGGAGTACCTGGTCGCCTCGGGGCTCGACCCGGAAGCGTTGACGGGCGGCGGGGTGCGCGCGGTCCGGGACCTGGTCGACCCGGGCCAGGTCGACCAGTTCGACCGCAGCCTGAGCGCCCCGGCCGACGACGGGCTGCACGCGGCGACCGGCTGGCTGGTGCGGCTGGACCCGGCCGTGGTGCGGCTGGCCGACCAGAACGTACGGGTGGCCGGGACGGTCACGGTCGCCCAGGTGTCCGACGACCGGCTGGAGGTCGTCGCCGACCACACCTTCGTGTACGCCGTGCAGAGCGCCGCCGGGACCGGGCCGGCGCCCGGCGCCACCTCGCTGTTCACCGTGCGGCGCGAGATGCGGTTCCGGTTCGACCGGGACGACCTGCGGGACCACCACATGGAGCTCGTGGAGGCGGATATCGCCGCCGGGCCGCTGTCCTGCGCCGCCGGGGACGCCGACTACTTCCGGCCGCTGCTCGCCGGCCAGGCGCCGCAGGGGCCGACCGCCGCCGACCCGCACGACCGCGAGCGGCCGGCCGGCGCGGTCTGCGCGGCGCTGAAGAACGGCGCCGCCGGTTCCCCGGCGACGCCCTCCACCCCGTCCTCGGCGGCTCCCTAGACCTTCGGGGCTCGCTGGGCCTGAGGGACCCGGCGGCCGTCCGGCGTCACTCCGCGCGCGGGCCGTTCCCCGGGCGGTCCTGACCGTCCTCGGGCCCGTCCCGCTCCGTGTCGGCCGGCCGCTCCTGGGTGCTGGTCTGGGTGCCGCCCGGACCGGTGAACTTGTTGCGGAGCTTGCCGCCGATGTCGCCCGCGCCCGTCGAGATGTCGCGTATCAGGCCCATCAGCGGGTCCTTGCTGGTCTTGACGTTCTCCGCGTAGTGGTTCGCCGACTCCTTGAAGGAGTCGTAGACCGAGGTGTCCTTGTCCTCGGTCCGGCGCGGGTAGTGCCCGTCCATCAGCCGCTGGTAGTCGCGGCTGGCGGCCCACTTCTTCAGCTCGGCGGCGCGCACCGTGGTGAAGGGGTGGCTGCGCGGCAGCACGTTCATGATCTTCAGGACGGAGTCGCGCAGGTCGCCCGCGGCCTCGTACTCGTCGGCCTGCTCCAGGAACGCGTCCACGTTCATCTCGTGCAGGTGGTTGCCGCCGGCGATCTTCATCAGCCCGCGCATCGACGCCTGCAGGTCCTGCCCGACCAGCAGCCCCGCCCGGTCGGCCGACAGCTCGGACTTGCGGAACCACTCGCGCAGCGCCGTGACGATCGCCAGGATCGCCAGGTTGCCCAGCGGGATCCACGACACCCGCACGGCCAGGTTGGTCAGGAAGAGCAGGATGGTGCGGTAGACCGCGTGGCCGGAGAGCGCGTGGCCCACCTCGTGGCCGACGACCGCCCGCATCTCCTCCTCGTCGAGCAGCTCGACCAGGCCGGTGGTGACCACGATGATCGGGGCGTCCATGCCGATGCACATCGCGTTCGGCTGCGGGTCCTGCGTGACGTACATCGACGGGACCTTCTCCAGGTCCAGGATGTAGCAGGCGTCGAGCAGCATGGCGTGCAGGTGCGCGAACTGCTGGTCGCTCACCCGGACGGAGTCCGAGAGGAAGAGCAGTCTCAGCGACCGTTCGGGGAGCAGACCGCTGAGCGCCTTGAAGGCGGTGTCGAACCCGGTCAGCTTGCGGAGCGCGACCAGCGCGGACCGGTCGGCGGGGTGCTCGTACGCCCGGGAGGAGATTCCGGGGAAGCGCTTTCGCGTGCGGCTGGGCACCTTCTCGGCACCGCCACTGGACTCCGTGGAGTCGCTCGGATCGTTCGGCACGGACATAGTGACCCAACCCCCAGATAGCCAACCGGTACATACTCTGGACGCGCGGAGCCTGCGCTAAGTTCCACTGGGCCCGCCCGTACGATGTGCGTGAGTCTTCCCGTCCGCCCCCGAAACCGCAAAGGTCCTGCCGACCATGACGTCATACGCAGCCGCCGCACTGACCACCCTTGCCGAGGAGTCGGGCGGGGGGAACCACGAGAGCCTCAGCCCGTATCTCACGGGCGGTGGCGCGCTGTTCGCGCTGCTGCTCCTGCTGTGGATCACGACCCGCTTCAACCGGGACTAGTCTCCGCGATGCCTGAGAGCGTGAGGAAGCGGATCGGCGTGATGGGCGGGACGTTCGATCCCGTCCACCACGGTCACCTGGTCGCCGCAAGCGAGGTGGCGAGCCTGTTCCAGCTCGACGAGGTCGTGTTCGTGCCGACCGGGCGGCCGTGGCAGAAGGCCGACAAGCCGGTCTCGCCCCCCGAGGACCGCTACCTGATGACGGTGATCGCCACCGCCTCCAACCCGCAGTTCTCGGTGAGCCGCATCGACATCGACCGCGGCGGCCGGACGTACACCATCGACACCCTGCGGGACCTGCGCGACGAGCACCGCGACGCCGACCTGTTCTTCATCACCGGGGCGGACGCGCTCAACCAGATCCTGTCCTGGCGGAACGCCGAAGAGCTCTTCTCCCTGGCGCACTTCATCGGGGTGACACGTCCCGGGCATACCCTGGCGGACCCGGGCTTCCCGGAGGGCGGGGTCTCGCTGGTCGAGATCCCCGCGCTGGCGATCTCGTCCACGGACTGCCGCCAGAGAGTCGCCAAGGGCGACCCGGTCTGGTACTTGGTACCGGACGGGGTGGTCCGCTACATCGACAAACGCAAGCTCTACCGGGACGACGGGTAGCGGACGCAGCGCAGTGAAGGGGTCCTCGTGAACGACGCAAACCCCCGTTGGCAACACGCCGAGGGTGGTCCTGAGAACGGTCAGGACCCGTACGCCCCGCAGGACCCGCCCGCGCCCCAGGACCCTTACTACCAGCAGCAGTACGGATACGACCCGTACGCACAGCAGCCGCCGCAGCAGCCCCAGCAACAGCAGCAACAGCAGCAACAGCAGCAGCCGGGGTACGCCGACCCGTACTACGCGGACCCGGCGCAGACGTACGCCGGCCAGCAGCAGGGCTGGATCCCGCAGCAGCAGCCGTACCCCGATCCCCAGTACGCGCAGCCGCAGCCCCTGCAGCAGCCGTACCAGGAGGCGCCGCAGTACCAGCAGCCGCAGTACGGCGCGCCGGCCGCCCAGCCGTACTACGCGGCGCCCGCCCCGGCCGCCGCGCCTCCGGCCGCCGCCCCGAAGCCCGCGCAGGCCCCCGGCCCCGGCGCCGTGCCGCCGCCCCGGCAGCAGCCGGGGGAGGACTACCGCACCGAGCAGTTCGCCTTCGTCGACGAGGACGACGAGGAGTCGGAAGAGGTCATCGACTGGCTCAAGTTCTCGGAGTCCCGCACCGAGCGCCGCGACGAGCGCAAGCGGCGCGGCCGCAAGCGCAAGGTCGCGCTGATCCTGCTCGTCGTGGTGGCGCTGGTCGGCGGCGTGGGCTACCTGTGGAAGACCGGCCGGATCCCCGGCCTCGACGCCCCCGGCAAGAACGCGTCGGCGACCGGCGGGGCCGGCCAGAAGCGCGACGTCATCGTGGTGAACCTGCGGCCCGTCGACGGCTCGGAGTCCTCCACGGCGCTGCTGGTCGCCAACCAGACCACCGGCAAGGGCACCACGGTGCTGCTGCCGAACGCGCTCGCGCTCAGCACCGACGACGGCGGCACGACCACCCTGGGCAAGCAGATCGACCAGGGCCAGGAGCCCACCCGGCAGGCGCTGAACACGCTGCTCGGGTCGGACATCAAGGGCAGCTGGCGGCTGGACACCCCGTACCTGGAGATCCTCGTCGAGTCCCTCGGCGGGGTCACCGTGGACACCGACACCGCGGTGAACGGGACGCAGAAGGACGCGGCCAAGGTCCTGGTCAACCAGGGCAAGGCGCAGGAGCTGAACGGCCAGGCGGCCGTCGCGTACGCCACCCACCGCGGCGCCGGCGAGCCGCAGGCCAAGCAGCTCACGCGCTTCGGCCAGGTGATGCAGGCCGTCCTGGTGAAGATGCCGAGCGACGCGGCCGCCGCGACGAAGACCGTCGAGGCGCTGAACTCGATCCCGGACCCCTCGCTGCCCGCCAACGCGCTCGGCGCCTCGCTGGCGCAGCTCGCGGACCAGGCCAAGAAGGGCGCCTACAGCACGGCGCTGCTGCCGGTGCAGCCGAACGGAACGCTGAGCGAGCAGGCGACCGAGAGCGTCGTGAAGGACGTGCTGGGCGGCACCGTCAAGAACTCCGGGGCCGCGGCCCAGGCCCGGGTGCTGATCAAGGACGCCACCGGTGCCAAGAAGGCGGCGGCGATGGCCCAGGCCGCGATCCTGAACGGCGGCTCGTACACCTACGTGGCGGGCGGCACGGCGCCGAAGCCGCAGGCGGCCTCCGAGGTGCTGTACGCCGACGACGCCCGCAAGGCGGCGGCGGACGACGTGGCGAAGACCCTGGGGCTGCCGGCGGGCGCGGTGAAGAAGGGCACGGTCGCCGCCAATGCGGACATCACGGTCGTCCTCGGCAAGGACTACAAGGGCTGACCTCCCCCCGAAGGGGGGTCCCGGCGCCGGCCGGAACCCCGCTCGGGGGGCCTGACCAGGCCCGATGGATAACGGGTCGGGGGCTGTCCGCGGGGCGTGAGACCCTGGAGAGACATTCCTCGACCCGAAAGCCTCACCTGTGACCGCCACTGACCACTCCATCGAGCTCATCAAGACCGCCGCGCAGGCGGCCGCCGACAAGCTCGCGCACGACATCATCGCCTACGACGTCAGCGACGTCCTCTCCATCACCGACGCGTTCCTGGTGGCCTCGGCCCCGAACGACCGGCAGGTCAAGGGCATCGTCGACGGTATCGAGGAGGCGCTCCTCAAGGAGCTCGGCACCAAGCCGGTGCGCCGCGAGGGCGAGCGCGACGGCCGCTGGGTGCTGCTCGACTACATCGACATCGTGGTCCACGTGCAGCACTCCGAGGAGCGTGTCTTCTACGCCCTGGAGCGGCTCTGGAAGGACTGCCCCGAGATCGAGCTGCCGGCCGACGCCGTCGCCACCCGCGGCAAGGGCGAGGAGCACGCGAAGCTGTACGCAGCCGAAGCGGACGGAGACCTGAGCTGAACGGGCACCAGACCGGCCGCGGCCGCCGCGTCGTCCTCTGGCGGCACGGTCAGACCGAGTGGAACCTGGAGCAGCGCTTCCAGGGCAGTACCGACATCCCGCTGACCGCGGACGGTGTCGCCCAGGCCCGGCGCGCGGCCAGGCTGCTCGGCGCCCTGGAACCGGACGCGATCATCGCGTCCGACCTGCGGCGGGCCGCCGCCACGGCCGCCGAGCTGGCCGCCGTGACCGGCCTCGCCGTGACGCACTACGAGGCGCTGCGCGAGACGTACGCGGGGGAGTGGCAGGGACTGACCCACCCGGAGATCGTCGCGGCCTACGGCGAGCAGTACGCCGCCTGGAAGCGCGGCGAGCCGGTGCGGCGCGGCGGCGGTGAGCTGGAGACCGAGGTCGCGGACCGGGCGGCCCCCGTGGTGCTGCGCGAGGCGGACAAGCTGGCCGACGGCGGCACGCTGGTGGTGGTCAGCCACGGCGGCACGATCCGCACCACGATCGGCCGGCTGCTGGGGCTCGACTCCGGCCACTGGGAGGCCCTCGGCGGCCTGTCGAACTGCTGCTGGTCGGTGCTGGGCGAGGGCGCGCGCGGCTGGCGCCTGCTGGAGCACAACGCCGGCACGCTGCCGGAACCGGTGCTCGGCGACGACAACTGATCCACTTCCCGGTGGATCGCCGGGCGGATTTCGCATCTGCCCGGGAGACCGGTTAAGCTTCTTCTCGTTCCCAGCGCGAATCGCTGGCAACGGCGGGGCTGTAGCTCAGTTGGTAGAGCGCTTGCATGGCATGCAAGAGGTCCGGAGTTCAATTCTCCGTAGCTCCACAATCAAGATCCCGCCCGATCGTCACGATCGGGCGGGATCTTTGCGTTGGCGCAGGTCAGCCCCTCGTCAGTCCCTCACCAGCGCCGCCGTCCGGTCGGCGGAGCGCTCCGCGACCAGTTCCGCTGCCCGCTCGGCCACGATCTCCGAGACCTTGCGGCGGTGCACGGGGCAGCCGACCATCGGGTCCTCCAGCACGCGCAGCCGCTCGATCCGGGCGCGGCTCGCGTCATCGGCCGGGGTGTAGACGACGATGCGGTGCTCGGTCATGCCGTCGATGGCCAGCGACACCGACGTCAGGTTGATCAGCCCGACCGACGCGTGCCGGAACACCTTGAGCCGCGATCCCGGCGAGGCGACGTCACCGCGGGCCCACATCTGGGCGAACTGCGGGCTCTCCCGGATCAGGCGCTCGATGAACGCCTCCCACGCCGGCTCCCCGACGTGCCGCCCGTACGCGGCGCGCAGCTGCCCGACCATGCGGGGCAGCTCCTCGTCGCTGTTGACCATCGTCGAGCAGCACTCCGGGACGGTGAACAGCTTCAGCAGCACGTTCCGCTCCGAGCGCGGCACGAACGCGGTGGCGGGCCAGATGTCGCGGTAGGCGCCGTTGGAGGCCTGGACGTCGTAGCGGGCGCTGTAGACGACCGCGGGCAGCGGGTCCAGCGCGTCCAGGATCCCCTGCACCTCGACGCCCACCACCTCCGCGTCGGAGGCGTCCTGGCGCACGAACGGCACCCCGGCCAGCCGGTAGAGGTGCTCGCGCTCGGTCACGTCGAGCTGGAGCACCCGGCCGACCGCGTCCAGCACCTGCACGCTCGCGTTGATGGGGCGGCCCTGCTCCAGCCACGTGTACCAGGTGATCCCGACCCCGGCGAGCTGCGCGACCTCCTCGCGGCGCAGCCCGGGCGTCCGGCGCCGCAGCCCGGGCGGCATGCCCACGTCCGCGGGGGTGATGCGGGCGCGGCGACTGCGCAGGAAGGCGGCCAACTCGGTGCGGCGCTGGGGCATGCTCCCCATCCTCCACCGGGCCCGGTCCGCTTGCCAGGTGCTGCCAGTACCAGCATCACAGGGCTCTCGTTACCAGTAGTGCGCCGCGCCCAGGCTGGTCTGCATGACGAATTCCGTGCTTCCGATCCCCGTCACCGACAAGGAGACCACCGCCGGCGCGGTCCGGCGCCCGCGCAACGGCCTGCTGCTCGGCATCATCCTGACGGGCCAGTTCATGGCCCTGCTCGACGTCTTCATCGTGAACGTCGCCGCGCCCACCATCCGCACCGATCTGCACGCCTCGGGCGCCGGACTGCAGCTGATCGTCGCCGGCTACACGATCGCGTACGCCGTGCTGCTGATCACCGGCGCCCGGATCGGCGACCTGCTCGGCCACCGGCGGGTCTTCCTCGCCGGGCTGGCCCTGTTCACCGCCTCCTCGCTGGCCTGCGGGCTGGCGCCGTCCACGGGGCAGCTGATCGGCTTCCGGTTCCTCCAGGGCGCCGGGTCCGCGCTGATGATTCCCCAGGTGCTCAGCCTGATCCAGCTGACGTTCACCGGCGAGGCGCGGTCGAAGGCGCTCAGCGTCTATGCGGCGGTGCTTGCCTCGGGTGCCGCGATCGGCCAGTCGCTGGGCGGGGTGCTGGTCAGCGCGGACCTGTTCGGCACCGGCTGGCGGCCGGTGTTCCTGGTGAACGTGCCGATCGGGGTGGCCATGCTGGTCGTCGCGCCGCGGGTGATCCCGGCGGACGCCGGCGGCGCCCCCGAACGGCGCCGCGGCCTGGACCTGCCGGGGCTGCTGACGCTCGGCGCCGCGGTGACGCTGTTCACCGTGCCGCTGGTGCTCGGGCAGGAGGAGGGCTGGCCGCTGTGGGGCTGGGTCTGCCTGGGGCTGAGCGTGGCCCTGTTCGGCCTGTTCACGGTGTTGGAGGCGCGGCTGGCCCGGCGCGGCGGCGCCCCGCTGGTGTCCGGGCGGGTGCTGCGGGCGCCGGGGATGGCACGGGCGGCCACGATGATCGGCCTGGCCATGGCGGTCAACGCGGGCTTCCTGTTCAGCATCGCCCTGCACCTGCAGACGGGCCTGGGGGACAGCGCGCTGCGCACCGGCCTGACGTTCGCCGTCGCGGCGGTCTTCTTCGGCGCGGTGGGCCTCAACTGGCGCCGGCTGCCGCCGGGCCTGCACCGGTGGCTGGCCCCGGCCGGCTTCGCCGTCGCGGCCCTGTCGTTCTCCGGGCTCGGCCTGGCGCTGCGCGGCGGCGGGCACGGCGGGTTCGCGCTCTTCGCCGGTCTGGCGGGGATCGGCGCGGGGCTGGGCGCGGCGTTCAGCCCGACCCTCACCCGCGCGCTGGGGAAGGTGGCGCCGCAGGACGCGGCCGACGCCAGCGGGCTGCTGGCGACCGTCACCCAGCTCGGGATGCTGGTGGGCGTGGCCACGTTCGGCACCCTGTTCCTCAACCGCCTCGACGTCGCGGGTCCGCACCCGGCGGCCCACGCGTTCGCGGTGACGGCCGCGGCGCTGACCGTCGTCGCGCTGGCCGGGGCGCTGCTGGGGCTGCGGCGCGACCGGGCGTAGCGGGGGACGGGGCCCGGCGGGAGACGGCCCGGTGGGACACGGGATCCGGCGGGACACGGGATCCGGCGGGGCACGGGGCCCGGCGGGACGCGGGGCGGAGGCGTCCGGGAGACCGGTCGGCTCCGCCCCCGCCGCGTTCAGGCCAGCGCGGGGTAGTCCGTGAAACCGCGCTCGTCCCCGCCGAAGAACGTGGCGGAGTCGGGGGCGTTGAACGGCCCCCCGGCCGCGAGGCGGCGCGGCAGGTCGGGGTTGGCGAGGAACAGGGCGCCGTAGGAGAGCAGGTCCGCGGTGCCGTCCTCGATCAGGGCGACCGCCTCGGGCGGCGTGGGGCGGCGCTCGGACCAGACGTTGAGGACGAGGGTGCCGGCGTACTGCTTGCGCAGCCGCAGCGTCAGGTCGCGGTCGGCCCCCTCGACCAGGTGCAGATAGGCCAGGCCGAGCGGTTCGACCGCGCGCACCAGGGCGCTGTAGACGGCCTCGGGGTCGGGCTCGGCGATGTCGTTGTACGGGTTCCCGGGGGAGATCCGCAGGCCGGTCCGGTCGGCGCCGACCGCCTCGACCACCGCGCGGGTGACCTCGACGGCGAACCGGATGCGCTCCTCGGCGCCGCCGCCCCAGCCGTCGGTGCGGTGGTTGGTGTTGGGGGCCAGGAACTGGTGGACCAGGTAGCCGTTGGCGCCGTGGATCTCGACACCGTCGAAACCGGCCTCGATCGCGTTGCGGGCGGCGGTCGCGAAGTCGGCGACGGTGGCCAGGATCTCCGCCTCCTCCAGCTCGCGCGGCGCGATGAAGGCCTTCGGCCCCTCGTGCAGGTACACCTGGCCCGCGGCGGCCACCGGCGACGCGCCGACCGGGACGAGCCCGTCCGGCAGCAGGTCCGGGTGGCCGATCCGGCCGGCGTGCATCAGCTGGGCGAAGATCCGGCCGCCCGCCGCGTGCACGGCGTCGGTCACCGTCCGCCAGCCGGCGATCTGCTCGGCGCTGTGCAGCCCGGGGGTGTCGGGGTAGCCCTGGCCGACGGCGCTGGGCTGGACCCCCTCGGTGATGATCAGCCCGGCGGACGCCCGCTGGGCGTAGTACTCGGCCATCGCGGGGGTCGGGATGGTGCCGTAGGCCCGGCTGCGGGTCATCGGGGCCATCACTATGCGGTTGGGCAGCCGGAGGCCGGCGAGGTCGATGGGGTCGAAGGCGTTGGGCATGAGGGTCTCCCCGGGAGTTATATGGTCGGCCAACAAAATCAACCGCGCACCCTCCCGGCACATTCCTTGGCCGGCCAACATAATGGGTGCATGACCCAGACGAGCCGTCCCGAGCCGGCCACCGAAGACCCCGCCTGTCCGCCGGCGGCACCGGACACCGTGTCCCCGGACGCCGTGACTCCGGACACCGTGTCCCCGGACCTCGTGGCCTCGGACCCCGCGGCACCGGGCGGCGGTACCGACGTCAGCCACGCGGTGTTCCGCACCGCCCGCGCCCACCGCATGGCCGCCGGGCGGCTGCTGCGCGGCGCCGGCCTCTACGCGGGGCAGGAGCTGCTGATGATGCGGCTGTGGGACGCGGGGCCGCAGCGGCAGGCGGAACTGATCAAGGTGCTGGAGCTCGACCCCTCGACGGTGACCAGGATGGTGCAGCGCCTCGAACAGTCCGGCCTGGTCACCCGGCGCCCCGACCCCGACGACGGGCGCGCGGTCCTCGTCGAGGCGACCGGGGCGGGCCACGCGCTGCGCGCCCCCGTGGAGGACGCGTGGCGGTCGCTGGAGGAGATCACCGTCGCCCGGCTCTCACCGGACGAGCAGCGGGAGCTGGCCCGGCTGCTGGCCCGGGTCGAGGGCAGCCTGTGCGCGGCGGCGGCCGGACCGGCGGACGACTGACCGGACCCGGGGCCACGTGGCGGTGGGCGGCGGTCAGCGGTCGGCGTAGTCGTACACCGGCCGCCGCGACGACGCCACGGGCGTGGAACGACGACGCCGCGGATCGTTGCGGAAGGCCTGGAACGCCACCGCGCCCGTCACTGCCAGGAACGCGGCACCCATCACCGGATAGACCGCGGACAGCGCCATCTGGCCGCCGTTCTGCCCCAGTTCGAACCGCTGGGCGCCGTGCGGGACCAGCCACAGCATGAACGAGCAGAACAGCCCGCCCGCCAGGACCGTCCCCGCCCCCCACAGCGGGTCCCTGCGGCGCAGCGCCTCGGTGCCGAGCAGGATCACCATCGGCACCCCCCACACCCAGTGGTGCGACCAGGAGATCGGGCTGACCAGCAGCGCGGTCACCGCGCAGGAGAGCGCCGCCCACGCCACGTTGTACGGGAGCCGGTCCCCGGCGAGCAGCGCGGCGACCGAGATCGCCAGGCCCGCGCAGCCGACGAGGGCCGCCGCCAGCAGCCAGCCGCCGCCCGGGTCGGCGGTGTGCAGGGCGCGGGCGAAGATCCCGCGCAGCGACTGGTTGGCGGTGTCCTCGCCGTAGCCGACCCGGTCCGCCGCGAAGAGCATCTCGGTCCAGAACCGCCGGGAGTCGTGCGGCAGCACCACCGCCGCCATGACCACCGTCCCGAGGAACGTCATGACGGCCACCGCGGCCCGCCGCAGATGCGGGTTCCACGGGTTGTGGCCCCCGCGCAGCCGCCGCCAGCCCAGGGCCACCCCGGCCAGCGCCAGCAGCACGGCGAACAGCGCGGGCGTCAGCTTGACGCCCGCCGCGATCCCGGTGCCGAACCCGGCCCAGCGGTGGCCCGCGCGGCGGGTCAGGTCCCACAGCACCAGCACGGCCAGCAGCAGGTTGATCTGCCCGTACCGCAGGGTCGTCCAGACCGGCTCGCACCACACGGCGACCGACGCGACGGCCAGCGTCACGGCGGCGGGCGGCAGCTTGACCGGCCGCCCGGTCAGCCGCAGCGACAGGTGCACCAGCGCCACCAGCAGGCCCAGGTTGGCCAGCGTCGCGGCCGCGCGCATCGTGCCCACGCCGATCCAGGTCAGCGGCATGAACAGCAGCGCGGCGAAGGGCGGGTAGGTGTTCGGCAGCTTCGCGTACGTGGCCCGCATGTCGTACAGGTCACCGCCGCCGCGCGCGGTCGCGCCCTCGGCCCGGTAGACCATGAGGTCGATCATGGACACGTGGGAGGCGCGCTGCGCCACCCAGAATCCGACGAAGGAGGCCAGGCAGACCGCCGCCGCGAGCAGCGTCGGTCGCCGCAGGATGAACGTCCTGGCCGCGAGGACGCGGGTGTCGGCCGTCAGCTGCGTCGCTGTCACAGTGCTCTTCTCCAGGGGTACTGGTGGGGGGCACGGGGCGCCGGTGAACCTGGCACGGAATCCCGACAGTACCTGGCCGGGCCCGTGAAAGCAGGGGTGCACGCCACCCCGGGCGAGCCCCCGGGGCCGGGCCAAACGATTTGGCGAAACACCCCCAGGGCCGTGTAATGTATGCCGAGTCGCCGGGGGAACCCGGCGGAGCACAACGCGGGGCTGTAGCTCAGTTGGTAGAGCGCTTGCATGGCATGCAAGAGGTCCGGAGTTCAATTCTCCGTAGCTCCACAATCAGGAAGGTCCGATCGCCGCACCGGCGACCGGGCCTTCTTTTGTTCCCCTCCGCGACGTCTGCCCCTTCGAATCGCGCTCACGCCGCACGCCGTTCACGGGTGCTTCCTTGGCCTGCTCTTGGCAATTGCATGCCCCTGACATGAGCTTTTCGGCGACAGAGTGGCGCTCTGCGGTACGAGCCGTACGCATAGCGGCGACACCGTAATCGGCGTCAACTCGCTTCGCATGGGGGTTTCATGAGATTTGAGCGCAAAAGAACGCGTGCCGGGCTGGCGGTGGCCGCAGCGCTGCCGCTGATGGCCGGAGCGCTCGCGCTGGGCACACCTGCCGCGCAGGCCGACCAGCCGCACGGCCGGCAGCTGCTCGCCGGCACCAAGCCGCTGTGGGCAACTGCCAAGGCGGACAAGGGCGACACGGCGGACGCCGGCGGCGTCACCGCCCGCGTCTACCTCGCGGGTCGGGACGCGAAGGGCCTGACGGCCTATGCGACCGCGGTGTCCGACCCGAACTCGGCCTCCTACGGCAAGTACCTGACCCCGGCGCAGACGCAGGCGCGGTTCGGTGCGACCAAGGAGCAGATAGCCGCGGTCACCGCGTGGCTGAAGTCCTCGGGCCTGAAGGTGACCGGCTCCAACCAGCACTACATCACCGTCAGCGGTGACGTGGCCGCCGCGGAGAAGACGTTCGGCACCCAGCTGCACAACTTCACCAAGGACGGCAAGACCTACCACGCCCCGGCGACGACGGCCTCCGCGCCGGCCGAGCTCAACGGCGCGGTGCTGACGGTCGTCGGCCTCGACAACGCTCCCAAGATCGCCAAGCACGACGAGGCGCTGCCGCCTCCCGGTGCGGTGTTCAAGAACGCCGGACCGTTCTCGAGCTACTACGGCTCGAACACCAACAAGAAGCTCCCCTCCGCCTACGGCACCAAGGCGCCGTACGCGATCAAGGGCTACACCGGCAAGGACCTGCGCGCCGCCTACGGCGCGAAGGGCTACACCGGCAAGAACGTCACGGTCGCGATCACGGACGCGTACGCCTCGCCGTACATCGTCCAGGACGCGAAGAAGTACGCCAGGAACAACGGTGACCAGGCGTACCGCAAGGGCCAGCTCTCCCAGGTGCTGCCCGCCGACTACAACTCGACCGAGGCCTGCGACGCGGGTGGCTGGTACGGCGAGGAGACGCTCGACGTCGAGGCCGTGCACGCCGTGGCCCCCGACGCCGACATCGTCTACGTCGGTGGCGCGTCCTGCCAGGACAACGACCTGCTGGACGCCCTGAACAAGATCGTCGACGGCCGGCTGGCCGACATCGTCTCCAACTCGTGGGGCGACGTCGAGGCCAACGAGACGCCGGACGTGGCCGCGGCCTACGACCAGACCTTCCTGCAGGGCGCTGTCGAGGGCATCGGCTTCTACTTCTCCTCCGGTGACTCCGGCGACAACGTCGCCAAGACCGGTGTGAAGCAGGTCGACACTCCCGGGAACTCCCCGTGGGCCACCTCGGTCGGCGGCACCTCGCTGGCCGTCGGCAAGGGCGAGAAGTACCAGTGGGAGACCGGCTGGGGCACCCAGAAGGCCGTGCTGTCGGCCGACGGCAACAGCTGGACGGGCTTCCCCGGCGCCTACACCTCGGGCGCGGGCGGCGGCACCAGCAACCTCTACGCGCAGCCGTTCTACCAGCGCAACGTGGTTCCGGACTCGCTCGCCCTCGCCAACGGCGGCGGCGTGAAGCAGCGCGTCGAGCCGGACATCTCGGCGGTCGCCGACCCGAACACCGGCTTCCTGGTCGGCCAGACCCAGTCCCTCGCGGACGGGTCGCTGGCGTACAGCGAGTACCGGATCGGCGGCACCTCGCTCGCCGCCCCGGTGATCGCCGGCGTCCAGGCCCTCGTGCAGCAGGCGCGGCACGGGATCCCGGTCGGCTTCGCCAACCCGCTGATCTACGACCGGTACGCCACCTCGGCCTACCACGACGTCACGGACCACCCGCTGGGCCAGGGCCGTGACCAGGCGGTCGTCCGCGTCGACTACGTCAACGGCGTGGACGCGGCGGACGGCACGATCACGTCGCTGCGCAGCCTCGGCAAGGACGCGTCGCTGCACGCCACGGTCGGCTTCGACGATGTCACCGGCGTGGGCACCCCCGGTGCCGACTACGTGACCTCGTACCTGCCGAAGAAGAACCACCGCTGACCCCGCGGTCGGCACGGACGCCCGACAGCTGAGCGTCCGAGCAGGTGCAGGGGCCCGCACCGGGGCATTCCCGGTGCGGGCCCCTCGCGCGCTGCGGTAACCTGACCGCATGCGTGCCGTACGCCTTCTGCTTAGCAAGCCGCACTGACAGCGATCCACAGCGATCCGAGTCGGTGCGGCGGCCCCTCCTGTGCGAGGGGTTTTTTCGTTTCCGCAGGCAGGCAGCAGACGCGGCGTACGCCCGTCATGATCACGATGGAGCTTCGAGGACGATGAGCGAGACCAACGCCGCCACTGAGGCAGCCGAGCCGCACCGTACTGTGCCGACCTTCAAGTACACCGCTCAGCTGGCCGCCGACATCGAGGCCCGCTGGCAGGACTTCTGGGAGGAGTCGGGCACCTACGAGGCGCCCAACCCCAGCGGTGACCTGGCGGGCGACGCCGAGCTGGCCGCCAAGCCCAAGAAATTCATCATGGACATGTTCCCGTACCCCTCGGGTTCGGGACTGCACGTGGGCCACCCGCTGGGCTACATCGCCACCGACGTGTACGCCCGCCACCAGCGGATGACCGGCCACAACGTGCTGCACACGCTGGGCTTCGACTCCTTCGGGCTGCCCGCCGAGCAGCACGCCGTCGCCACGGGCACGCACCCGCGGATCTCCACCGAGGACGCGATCGAGAACATGCGGCGCCAGCTGCGCCGGCTGGGCCTGGGCCACGACGGCCGCCGGTCGGTCGAGACGATCGACCCGGCGTACTACAAGTGGACCCAGTGGATCTTCCTGCAGATCTTCGACTCCTGGTACGACGAGGAGGCGGGCCGGGCCCGTCCGATCGACACCCTGGTCGAGCAGTTCGCCGCCGGCACCCGCGCCACCCCCGACGGCCGGGCCTGGGACGCGCTGAGCCCCATCGAGCGCGCCGACCTGCTGGGCGAGTACCGGCTGGCGTACGCGTCGGAGTCGCGCGTCAACTGGTGCCCGGGTCTGGGCACCGTGCTGGCGAACGAGGAGGTGACCGCGGACGGCCGCTCCGAGCGCGGCAACTTCCCGGTCTTCAAGTCCAAGCTGCGCCAGTGGAACATGCGCATCACGGCCTACGCGGACCGGCTGATTGACGACCTGGAGCCGCTGGACTGGCCGGAGGCCATCAAGCTGCAGCAGCGCAACTGGATCGGCCGCTCCGAGGGCGCCCGGGTGGACTTCGCCGTCGGCGACGAGAAGATCACCGTCTTCACCACCCGCCAGGACACGCTGTTCGGCGCCACCTACATGGTGCTGGCGCCCGAGCACGAGCTGGTCGAGAGGATCGTCCCGGCCGCCTGGCCCGAGGGCACCCATGACGTGTGGACCGACGGGCACGCCACTCCCGCCGAGGCCGTGGCCGCGTACCGCAAGATGGCCGCCGCCAAGTCCGACGTCGAGCGGCAGGCCGACGCCAAGGAGAAGACCGGCGTCTTCACCGGCGCCTACGCCGTGAACCCCGTCAGCGGCGACCAGGTCCCGGTCTTCATCGCCGACTACGTGCTGATGGGCTACGGCACCGGCGCGATCATGGCCGTCCCCGCCCACGACAGCCGCGACTTCGCGTTCGCCCGCGCCTTCGAGCTGCCGATGCGCTGCGTCGTCCAGCCCGGCGACGACCGCGGAACCGACGCCTCGACGTGGGACGAGGCCTTCGCCTCGTACGACGCGAAGCTGGTCAACTCCGCCAACGACGAGCTGTCCCTGGACGGCCTGGACGTCACGGACGCCAAGGCGCGGATCACCGAGTGGCTGACCGCGCGCGGCATCGGTGAGGCGACCGTCAACTTCCGGCTGCGCGACTGGCTGTTCAGCCGGCAGCGCTACTGGGGCGAGCCCTTCCCGATCGTCTACGACGAGGACGGCGTGGCCCACCCGCTGCCCGCCTCGATGCTGCCGCTGGAGCTGCCGGAGGTCGACGACTACTCGCCGCGCACCTTCGACCCCGAGGACGCGGACACCCAGCCGGAGACCCCGCTGTCCCGCAACCAGGACTGGGTCGACGTCGAGCTGGACCTGGGCGACGGCAACGGGACGCGGCGCTACCGCCGCGAGACCAACACCATGCCCAACTGGGCCGGCTCCTGCTGGTACGAGCTGCGCTACCTGGACCCGAACAACAGCGAGCGGCTGGTCGACCCCGAGATCGAGCGGTATTGGATGGGCCCGCGCGAGGGCCAGCCGCACGGCGGCGTCGACCTGTACGTCGGCGGCGCGGAGCACGCCGTGCTGCACCTGCTGTACGCGCGCTTCTGGTCCAAGGTGCTGTTCGACCTGGGGCACATCTCGTCCTCCGAGCCGTTCCACAAGCTGTACAACCAGGGCATGATCCAGGCGTTCGTCTACCGCGACCAGCGCGGCTTCCCGGTGCCGGCGGCCGAGGTGGAGGAGCGCGACGGAGGGTACTTCCACCAGGGCGAGCCCGTCAGCCGCGTGCTGGGCAAGATGGGCAAGTCCCTGAAGAACGCCGTCACCCCGGACGAGATCTGCGCCGAGTACGGCGCCGACACCCTGCGCCTGTACGAGATGGCGATGGGCCCGCTGGACGTCTCGCGCCCCTGGGACACCCGCGCGGTCGTCGGCCAGTACCGGCTGCTGCAGCGCCTGTGGCGCAACGTCGTGGACGAGGAGACCGGCGAGGTCACCGTCTCCGACGCCGAGCCCGACGAGGCGACGCTGCGCGCGCTGCACAAGGCGATCGACGGCGTCGGCCAGGACATGGCGGGGCTGCGCTTCAACACCGCCATCGCCAAGGTCACCGAGCTGAACAACTTCCTGACCAAGGCGGGCGGCGCCGTGCCGCGCGCCGTCGCGGAGCCGCTGGTGCTGCTGGTCGCCCCGCTGGCCCCGCACATCGCCGAGGAGCTGTGGCGCCGGCTGGGCCACGACGGCTCGCTGGTGCACGAGCCGTTCCCGGTCGCGGACCCGGCACTGGTCCAGGACGAGGCCGTGATCTGCGTCGTGCAGATCAAGGGCAAGGTCAAGGCCCGCCTGGAGGTCTCCCCGACGATCTCCGACGCGGACCTGGAGGCGCTGGCGCTGGCGGACGCGGGCGTGGTCGCCGCGCTGGGCGGCGCCGCGGTGCGCAAGGTGATCGTGCGCGCGCCGAAGCTGGTGAACATCGTCACCGGCTGACGGGGCTGGACCGCTCCGGTGCGGGCAGGCGCCGGGTAACCGGGGCCTGGGGCACCGGGGTGTGCGGCGCACCAGGCGTACCAGGGGTTTCCCTTACGGGCGGATTGGGGGTTCTGACCGAGCCACCGATCCGCCCGGTGCGTTTACCGTAGACGGTGGGCCACCCCGCCACCTGGCTGCCCGCGCCCGTCCGACCGGAGGAGCACCCGTGGATATCGCCGTCGTTGTGCTGCTGCTGCTCTTCGCGTCGTTCGTGGCGGTGGGCGTCGTCGCCACCGTGCGGACGGTCCGCGCGGTGAAGCGCGGCGTGGAGCGCGGCAGCGCGCAGGCCCGCAGGGTGGTCGAGGACACCGCCCTCAAGGCGCGCCGCTACACGCTGATGGGGGCGGCGGGCGAGCTCGCGCAGCTCCGCCTGGACCTGCGGACCTCCATCGACAGCACCTACCGTGCGCTGGACGCCGGCTCCGCCGATGACGCCTCGCTCTCCGAGGCGGCCGCCCTGCTCAACCGGCTCAACGACCACGCGCGGGTGCTGGACACCGAGCTGAAGGTGCTGGAGCGCGAGCCGGACAAGGGGCGGATCGCCGAGCGGCTGCCGTCGCTGGCCGAGCGCACCGAGCGGATCACCCACTCCGCCGACGCGCTGCGCTGGGCCGCCCAGGACCGGGCGCGGCAGTTCGCGGACGACGATCTGACCGCGCTGGCACAGCAGATCGACATCGAGGCGGGCGCGCTGCGGCACTGGGCCCCGAGCACGATTCCGGCCGGTGAGCCGGTGGGCGAGCCCGTCGCCGAGCCCAAGCGCAAGCGCATCAGCCGCTCCTGAACCGGCGATCCCGCGGACGGCGCCGGGCGGATCCGCCGATCCCCGGCGGGCGGCTCCGGGCAGATCAGCCGATCTTGACCCGGGCCGCACTGTCGCCGCGCCCGGGCCCCGGGTAACCTCCCGCACATGTCCCCGCATGTCGCTATCGTCACGGATTCCACGGCCTACCTGTCGCAGGAGGCCTTGGCCCGGCACAGCATCACGGTCGTTCCGCTGACCGTGGTGATCGGCGACGAGGCGTTCGAAGAGGGCACGGAAATCTCCGCGCCGGCCGTCGCCCGGGCCCTGCAGCGCAGGCGCCCGGTGACCACCTCGCGGCCCAGCCCGGCGGAGTTCGCCGCCTGCTACCGGGCCGCGGCGGAGGCGGGGGCCGACCACGTCGTCTCCCTGCACCTGTCCGCCGAGTTCTCCGGCACCCACGACGCGGCGCTGGTCGCCGCGCGGGACTCGCCCGTGCCCGTGCGGGTCGTCGACACCGGGATGGTCGCGATGGCGCTGGGCTTCCCGGTCCTGGCGGCCGCCGAGACCGCCGGGGCGGGGGGAACGGCGGACGAGGTGGTCGCCGCCGCGGAGAAGCGCGCCGCGGACACCCAGGCGTACTTCTACGTGGACACCCTGGACTACCTGCGGCGGGGCGGCCGGATCGGGGCGGCGCAGGCGCTCTTCGGGTCGGCGCTGGCCGTCAAGCCGATCCTGCAACTCGTGGACGGCAGGATCGAGCCGCTGGAGAAGGTCCGCACGGCCTCCCGGGCGATCACGCGGCTGGAGGAGATCGTCGTCGAGCGGGCCGGTGGCCGCCGGGTCGCCATCGCGGTCCACCACCTGGCCGCCGCCGACCGCGCGGCGGCGCTGGCCGAACGGCTGCGGGAGCGGGTGCCGGCGCTGGACGAGCTGGTGGTGAGCGAGGTGGGCGCGGTGATCGGGGCGCACGCGGGGCCGGGGCTGCTGGGCGTGGTGATCTCGCCGTTCTGACGGGGCGGTCCGGCCGCGGCCGGTGAGTTGTCCACAGGCGCGGATCATGATCATCTTTGGGCGGTGATTCCGCTTAGTTTCGCGTCATGGGAACCACGACGCTCACCGCGAACAGCCACCGCCGCAGTCACGTCCAGGGCCTCCGGGAGACGGTGGGGGAGCGCGCCGCCGCGCTCCTCGATCCGCCGGGCGGGCGAGGGGACCCGGATCCGGGCCAGGGTTCGGGCAGGGGTCCGGGCCCGGGTCCGGGCCCGGGTCCGGGCACGGGACCCGGTCCGGGTCCGAGCCCGAGCCCCGGTCCGGGCGGGGATCCGCCGCCGACGGTCCTGCCGGTCGTCCCACCGCGAGCGATGCCCTTCGCTCGGTTACGCGCCTTCCGGGGCTGGCTGTTCGTGCGCTGCGGCCTGGAGTTCAGGACCGCCGCCGCGCTGCTGGTGGTGCTGGCCGTCGCCGTCGGCTTCGCCGTGCAGCACTTCTGGACCGGGCGCCCGCGCACGGTCTCGGCTCCGGCGCGGATCGACGGACCGCCGTCCGGCTCGCCACTGAGCGCGGCCCGGGATCGGCAGTCCGCGTCCGGCTCCGGGCCGTCCGGCTCCGGGCCCTCGGGGTTCCTGCCCCCGGGGTTCGTGCCGGCCGCTGTCGCGGTGCCGAGGACGGTCCTGACGGTGGACGTCGCGGGCCGGGCCCGGCGGCCCGGGGTGCTCCGGCTGCCCGCCGGGTCGCGCGTCGCCGACGCGCTCGCGGCGGCCGGCGGGGCGCTGCCGGGGACGGACACGAGCGCGCTGAACCTCGCCCGGGTGCTCTCCGACGGCGAGCAGGTCGTCGTCGGCGGGCCGCCCGCGCCCGCCGGGCCGGGGCAGGGGCCGGGTGGCGGGGCGTCCGCCGGCCCCGTGAGCCTCAACTCGGCGACCGCCGAGCAACTGGAGACCCTGCCGGGCGTCGGGCCGGTCCTGGCACGGCACATCCTCGACTACCGCGCCCAGCACGGCGGCTTCGCCTCCGTCGAGCAGCTCCGCGACGTGACCGGCATCGGCGACCGGCGCTTCTCCGACCTCAAGCCCCTGGTCCGGCCGTGACCGGTCCCGGGGCGGGCCCCGGCGCGGGAACGGGACGCCGGGTGGGCCGGGCGGGTGGTGCGGGCCGCGCGGAGCGGGCGGGTGGTGCGGTGCGTTCCGCCGTGCACGCTGCGGCGGCGTCGCCGCTCGGCGCGTCCAACCCGCGCCAGGAAGGGCCCGCCGATCTGCGGCTCGTGCCGCCGGCCCTCGCCGTCTGGCTCGCGGCGGCGGTCGCGCTGGGGATGCCGGGAGGAGCGGCGGCCTGGACCGTGGGGGTCACCGCGGCGCTGGGGGCGGTGCTGCTGGTGGTCGGACGGCGGCGCGCTGTCCCCGGCCTGGCGGCGGCTCTCGCGACCGTGCTGCTGTGCGCGTCCGCGGCGACGGCCGTCGCCGCGCTGCACGCGGCGGACAGCCGTCGCGGGCCGTTGCCGGGGCTGGCGGCCGAACACGGGCGCGCTGTCGTCGAGTTGCGGATCACCGGCGATCCGCGGTCGACCCGGCCGCACGTCCGGGGCGCGGCCCGTGCCCCGGAGGCCGTGCTCGTCGAGGCGGACGCCGTCCGCGTCACCTCGCACGGCGTGACGACGGAGGTCCGCACGCCGGTGCTGGTCATCGCCGAGACGGCCGCGCCGCCGGGGCGGGCCCCGGCGCCGGCTCCCGACGGCGGTCCGTGGCTCGGGCTGCTGCCCTCCACCCGCGTCAGCGTGTCGGCACGGATCGCACCGCCCGCGCGGCCGGGGGAGCGGACCGCCGCCGTGCTGTCGGTGCGCGGGCCGCCGCGCGTCGTCGCACCGCCCACCGCGACCCAGCGGTTCGCGGGCCGGCTCCGGGACGGGCTGCGCACGGCGACGGACGGGCTGCCGCCCGACGCGCGGGCGCTGCTCCCCGGGCTCGTCGTCGGGGACACCTCCCGGCTCACGCCGGAACTGCGCGAGGCGTTCCGGGCCACCGACCTGACCCACCTGACCGCGGTCTCCGGTTCGAACCTGACCATCGTCCTGCTGCTGCTCATCGGCCCGCCGGGGCTCGCCCTCCGCGCCGAGCGGCGCGGGCTCGCCCCGCGGCTCGGGATCCCGCTGCGGGCGACGGCCCTGGTCGGCGGGGTGCTGACGGTCGCGTTCGTCATCGTCTGCCGTCCCGACCCGAGCGTGCTGCGGGCCGCCGCCTGCGGTCTGATCACGCTGCTGGCCATCGCCACCGGCCGCCGCCGCGCCCTGCTGCCGGCGCTGGCCGCGGCCGTGCTGCTCCTCGTCCTGCACGATCCCTGGCTCGCCCGCTCCTACGGCTTCCTGCTGTCCGTGCTGGCCACCGGCGCGCTGCTGACGATCGCCCCGCGCTGGAGCGCGG
Source organism: Streptomyces sp. NPDC006733 (assembly GCF_040636125.1). Classification (NCBI taxonomy): domain Bacteria; kingdom Bacillati; phylum Actinomycetota; class Actinomycetes; order Kitasatosporales; family Streptomycetaceae; genus Streptomyces; species Streptomyces sp. NPDC006733. The sequence continues at coordinate 41,569 of NZ_JBEYJD010000008.1, forward strand.
CCCTGCGGCGGCGCGGCGTGCCGGCGGGGCCGGCCGAGGCGCTGGGCGCCGCGGGTGCCGCGCAGGCGGTCTGCGCCCCGGTGATCGTGGTGCTCACCGGGCAGGTCAGCCTCGTCGCGGTCCCGTGCAACCTGCTCGCGGAGCCGGCGGTGGGGCCGGCCACGGTGCTCGGGTTCGGCGCGCTGGCCATCGCGCCGTTCTCGATGCCGGCCGCCGAGTGGCCGGCCCGGCTCGCCGGCTGGCCCACCGGCTGGATCGCGGCCGTCGCCCGGCGGGGCGCGGCCCTGCCCGGCGCCGGGATCGGCTGGCCCGGCGGGTGGGGCGGAGCGCTGCTGCTGGCCGCGCTCACGGCGGCGGTCGTGACGGTGGGCCGCAGGCAGGCCGCCCGCCCCTGGCTCTGCGCGGCGGTCGCGCTCCTGCTGCTGCTCGCCGTGGTGCGGCCCGTCCCGCTGCCGCGCGTCCTCACGGGCCGGCCGCCGCCCGGCTGGCGGCTCGCCATGTGCGACGTGGGACAGGGCGACGCCCTGGTGCTGTCCGGGACGGGCGGCTCGGCCGTCGTCATCGACACCGGGCCGGAGCCGGCCCTCGTCGACCGGTGCCTGCGGTCGCTGGGGGTGACCTCGGTCGCGCTGCTGATCCTGACCCACTTCCACGCGGACCATGTGGACGGGCTCGCGGGCGTGCTGCGCGGCCGCGCGGTCGGCGCGATCGAGACGACGACGCTGGACGAACCGCCCGCGCAGGCGGCCTTCGTCCGCAGACAGGCGGCCGCCGCGCGGATCCCCGTGGTCCGCGCGGCGGCGGGGGAGCGGCGCCGGCTGGGCGCCCTGGAGTGGCAGCTGCTCTGGCCGCCCGCGAGCGCGGGGGCGCTGCCGGACAGCGGCCCGAACGACGCCAGCGTCGTGCTGCTGGTCCGGACGGCGGGGCTGACGTTCCTCCTGCTCGGCGACCTGGAGCCGCCCGCCCAGCGGCAGTTGCTGGCGGCGGTGCCCGACCTGCCCCGCGTGGACGTCCTGAAGGTCGCGCACCACGGCTCGGCCCACCAGGACCCGGTCCTGCTCGCCCGCCTGGCACCGCGCCTGGCGCTCATCTCCTGCGGCGCGGCCAACCCGTACGGCCACCCGGCACCCCGGACGCTCCGAGCCCTGCGCGCGCAGGGCGCGAAGGTCCTGCGCACGGACACCGACGGGACGGTGGCGGTGCTCGGGGACCGCGCGGACGAGCTGCGGGCCACCTTGGTGGGAGCGCCCTGAGCGCTATCTAAAGATTCTGTTGTAAAGGTTTCTTTCTAAAGCTATCTTTACATCATGACCGAGAGGCAGATACGGCTCACCGACCCGCGCGCTCTGCGGGCCTACGCCCACCCGACGCGGATGATGCTCACCGGCCTACTCCGCAGGGAGGGACCGCTCACCGCGACGAGGGCCGCCGAGCTGACGGGGGAGTCCGTCGCCAGTTGCTCGTACCACCTGCGGGTGCTGGCCAGGTTCGGGCTGGTCGAGGAGGCGGAGGGCGGTCAGGGCCGGCAGAAGCCGTGGCGGGCCACGGCGCGCTTCACGGACTGGCCCGGCTATTCGGACGACCCGGCGGTGGCGGAGGCGGCGGACGCGCTCACCGTCGCCGTCGCCGAGAACTACTTCCAGAAGATGACCAAGGCGCTGGAGAGCCGGCGCGAACTGTCGCGCGCCTGGCAGGAGGCGGAGGAGTTCAGCGACGCGACGCTCTACCTCACCCCCGAGGAGCTGTCGGCGCTGGGCGCGAAGGTGGACGAGCTGCTGGAGGCGTTCGCGGACCGCGACACGGATCCCGCGCTACGCCCCGAGGGCGCGCAGCGCGTCTCCTACCTGCGGATCGCCTTCCTGGACCGGGAGGCCCCCGACCCGGCTCCCGCCCCCGACCCGGCTCCCGCCCCCGACCCGGCCCCATCCCAGGACGCAGACGCTGACGCAGTCGAGGAGTAGACGTGAACATCGCCGAGCGCGTGCCGGCCCTGCTGCGCGAACGCCCGTTCCGCCGGTACTGGACGGGCCAGACCGTCTCCCTCTTCGGCGACCAGGTGTCGTTCCTCGCGATACCGCTCGCGGCCGTCCTGGTGCTGCACGCGGACGCCGCCCAGATGGGCTGGCTGTCGGCGGCGGGCCTGCTGCCGGCGCTGCTGCTGTCGCTGCCCGCGGGGGCCTGGGCCGACCGGCGGGGCGACCGGCGGCGCATCATGATCGCCTCCGACTTGGTCCGCGCCGCGCTGATGCTCTCGCTGCCCGCGGCCTATGCCTTCGGCGTGCTGACCCTCACCCACCTCTACGTGATCGCCTTCGCTGTCGGCGCCTGCGGCGTCGCCTTCGACGTCTGCAACGCCACGCTCTTCGTCTCCCTCGTGCGGCCCGGCCAGTACGTGGACGGCAACGCGCTCGTCAACGGCAGCCGGGCGTTCTCCTTCGTGGCGGGGCCGAGCGTGGGCGGGCTGCTGGTGCAGGTGCTCGCCGCGCCGCTCACGCTGTTGGTCGACGCCGTCTCGTACCTCGTCTCGGCGGGCTACCTGGCGCGCATCTCCCCGGTCGAACCGCCGGCCGCCGAGGCGGAGAAGGGGCACTTCACCGCCGGGCTGCGGTTCATCGCGCGCTCCCGCATCCTGCGTCCGCTGCTGGCCGCCGCCGCGACCGTCAACTTCTTCAACTACGTCTTCCACACCATCGTGGTGCTCTACGCGGTCGCCGAACTCGGTCTGAACGCGGGCGTGCTGGGGCTGGTGGTCGGCGCCGGCGCGGTCGGCGGGCTCATCGGTGCGGCGCTCAGCGGTCGGATCGTCCGGCGGATCGGGATCGGCCCGGCGGTTGTTCTTGGTTTCGTGGTGTTCCCCGCCCCGCTGATCCTGGTGCCGTCGGCCGGCGGACCCACCGCGCTGATCCTCGCCCTGCTCTTCCTCGCCGAGTTCTTCGCCGGCTTCGGGGTGATGGTGCTGGACATCGCCAGCGGCTCCCTGCAGAGCGCCGTCATCCCGGACCGGCTGCGGGCCCGGGTGACCGGGGCCTTCCGCATGCTCAACCACGGCATCCGCCCGCTCGGCGCGCTCGCGGGCGGCGTGCTCGGCTCGACCCTGGGACTGCGGCCCACGCTGTGGATCGCCACCGTCGGGGGAGTGCTGTGCGTCCTGTGGCTGCTGCCGTCGCCGGTACCCCGGATACGCGAACTCCCGGACCAGGAGGAGATCCCGGCCCGGGAGGCCACCGCGATGGAGCCGGCCGCCTGACGCGGCGCGGCCGGGGCCGTCAGACGGCGGTGCGGGTGACCGGCTCGTCGTGCAGGCCCAGTTGCTCCTCCGGGACGGTGATCACCCAGCGGGTGTCCTGGCGGGGGCGCAGGTAGAGCAGCCAGTACAGGCAGGCGACGGCCACGATGGCGCCGGTGATCGCGAGGTCCTTGATCTCCTGCACGTACAGGACGTAGGCCATCACCAGGATCAGGACCGCCGGGACGACCGGCCACAGCGGCATCCGCCACGCGGGCCGCGCCTTGTGGCTGCCGCGCCGGGAGGCGAGGGCGCCGATCGCGACCAGCAGGTACATGCCGGCGACCGCGACCCCGGTGACGTTGGTGAGCGTGTCCAGCGGCGCGAAGCAGAGCGCCGCGCCCGGCACGCCGACCGCGAGGGTGGCGACCCACGGGGAGCCGAACCGGCCGCTCAGGGTGGAGAACGCCTTGTTGACCGGCCGCGGCCAGGCGCGGTCGCGGGCCGAGGCGTAGAGCACCCGGGAGTTCTGGATGACCATGACGATGCCCGCGTTGATGATCGCCAGCGCGATGCAGAGGCTGACGAACGTCCCCACCGCGGAGTTGCTCCAGGCCTTCACCATCGCCGACAGGTTGCCCTCGGTGAGGGTGTGCAGGTCGGGGGCGCCCAGCGTGATCGCGATGGTGGGGACGATGACGACCACGGCGCCGATGCCCAGCGTCCACAGCACGGTCCGCGAGACGTTCCGGCGCGGGTTCTCCATCTCCTCCGACAGGTACACCGCCGTGCTGAAGCCCTGCAGCACGAAGAGCGCGACCGCGAGCCCCGCGACGATCGCGCCGCCGGTCAGGGCCGCGGTGACCGGGCTGCCCGGCGCGCCGCCGGTCGCCTCGACGACCGGGTGGATCAGCGTGGAGGCCGGGCGGGAGGAGTGCGAGAAGCCGAGGACGGCGACGACGCCGGCCGCGATGACCTCCAGGACCAGGAAGATGCCGGTGATCCAGGCGTTCGCCCGCAGGTCGAGCAGGCCCATGACGGTGGCGAGCAGCATGACGCCGGCGCCCGCCCACTGACCGTTGATGTGCATGATCGGTTCGAGGTACTCGCCGGTGCCGAGCGCGATGATCGGCGGCACGATCATCACGACGATCAGCGACAGGATGAAGACGATCCAGCCCGCCAGCCGCCCGATCAGCGTCCCGACCATGGCGTACTCGCCGCCTGCGCTCGGGATCAGCGTCCCCAGCTCGGAGTAGCAGAAGGCCACCGCGACGCAGAGCACGGCCGCGATCACGATCGTCAGCGCCGTTCCGGTGCCCAGATCGCCGAAGAGGCCCGGCACGATGACGAAGAGCGACGAGGCGGGCGTCAGGCAGGAGAGCGTCAGCAACGTGCCGCCGACCACGCCGATGGACCGGGTGAGGGCCTTCGGCGGGGTGACGGGCGGCGCGATGGGCGAGTGCGGAGGACGCAGCGTGTCAGTCATGCGGGGTCCGATCGGATGGTGCTGAGGGGGCTTACCGCCTCCGGTCCAGGAAAACCCGAAGCGGAACGACCGCTTCATCCCCGGCATCAAACCCCGGCCGCCAAGAACGCGTCAAGAGATTCAGAACAACGAAATCCGTCGTCAATATCGCCGTTCCATGGTGTATGCGAAGCAATGGATCACTCGCTCTGCCGAACTCGACAGCATTCCAGTAGCACCACCACAGGCCCCGGCCCACCGGCCGCCGGCGCGGCCTACGGGCGGGGCTGTTCGCGCCAGCCGTCGAACTCCTCGGCCAGGGCGTGCAGGGCCGCGGCGTCCAGGCGGCTCTCCTCGTCCTCCACCACGACCAGCCACTGGGCGTCCTCGGCGTCGTCCTCGCCCGCCAGGGCGTCGCGGACGAGCTGGGGCTCGAAGGGGAGGCCGAAGCGCTCCACAGCCGCCTCGGCGGCCTCCTCCGCGGCGTCGCGGTCGGGCAGCACCAGGACATGTCGTACGTCGCTCACCGGACCATTGTCCGCCATGGCCGCCGCTGTCGGTGCCCCGTGGGATGCTGGTCCGCGATGGCCAGGAAAGCTTCCCCAGACGATCTGCTCGCTCCGCTCACGCTCGCCGTGGGCCAGGAGGACCTGCTGCTCGACCGCGCCGTGCGCGAGGTGATCGTGGCGGCGCGCGCCGCCGACGCCGACACCGACGTGCGCGACCTCCCGCCCGGGACGCTCCAGCCCGGCACCCTCGCCGAGCTGACCAGCCCCTCGCTCTTCGCCGAGCGCAAGGTCGTCATCGTGCGCGAGGCCCAGGACCTCGGCGCGGACACGATCAAGGACGTCAAGGCGTACCTGGACGCGCCGGCCGAGGAGATCACCCTGGTGCTGCTGCACGCCGGCGGCGCGAAGGGCAAGGGCCTGCTGGACGCGGCCCGCAAGGCGGGGGCCCGCGAGGTCGCCTGCCCCAAGATGACCAAGCCGGCCGACCGGCTGGCGTTCGTGCGGAACGAGTTCCGCGCCCTGGGCCGCTCCGCGACCCCCGAGGCCACCCAGACGCTGGTCGACGCCATCGGCAGCGACCTGCGCGAGCTGGCCAGCGCCGCCGCCCAGCTCACCGCCGACGTCGAGGGCACGATCGACGAGGCCGTCGTCGCCCGCTACTACACCGGCCGCGCCGAGGCCACCGGCTTCGAGGTCGCGGACTTCGCCGTCACCGGGCGGACGGCGGAGGCGCTGGAGCGGCTGCGCTGGGCGCTCTCGGTCGGCCAGCCGCTGCCCGGCATCACCTTCGCCCTCGCCTCGGGCGTGCGCGCCATCGGCAAGCTCGCCTCCGCCCCGCGCGGCACCAACCCCGGCCAGCTCGCCCGCGACCTGGGCATGCCCCCGTGGAAGATCGACCGGGTCCGGCAGCAGATGCGCGGCTGGACCGGCGACGGGGTCTCCGCCGCGCTGCGCGCGGTCGCCGAGGCGGACGCCGCGGTCAAGGGCGGCAGTGCGGACCCGGCGTACGCGCTGGAGAAGGCCGTCGTGGCCGTGGCCCGGGCCGCCCGCGCCCGCTCATAGCGTCACGGACGGCCCCGTCACGGCGGACCCTCGTCGGGGCCGGTCGTGACGGGCCCTGTCACGCCCGGGCCCCGTCACGACCGGCCCCGAACCCCCGCCGAGGCCGTCAGTTCTTCAGCCGGGCCAGCGTCGCCGTCGTGGAGCTCTTGATCCAGCCGGTGACCTCGCTCACCGACGGCGGGTTCTTGTCCTTGTCCAGCGACGACAGGTACATGCTCCACGCCATCTGGTACGTCATCCAGCCGTCCCGCACGGCCAGCGTCACCGAGCGCGAGCCGGACGAGCCGCTGATGGTGTCCTCGGTGATCAGGTAGGCCGCGTCACCGAAACCGGTGATCTTCTCGGCCCGGTAGTCGCCCTTGCGCTGCGAATAGCTCTCCCACCGCGCCACGAACTCGGCCGACGGGTCGGTCTTCTTGTGCAGCTGCACCGTCGTGGACAGGTAGGCGTCCGCGTACGACGACCCGGGCGCCTTCATGTCCATGTCGCAGTACATGTCGTCCAGTGCGTCGTGCTTGAGGGTGTATGTCGTCGGGGAGGTGTCGGTCTCCGGGTACTTGGTCTTGAAGGCCGAGACCTCGGCGGCCGTGCAGACGTCGGTCTGCAGCTTGTACCCCTTGAGGTCGGCGGTCGCCTCCTTGGCGTCCTTCCCGCCGAGCAGGAAGACCCCGCCGCCCCAGAGCGCGGAGGCGACCACCGCGCCGACCGCGGCCCACAGCACGGCCTTCCCGGCGCCCGAGCCGCCGCCGGGCGGCGGGGGCAGCTGCGGTATCGGGGGCTGGCCCTGCGGGCCGTAGTAGGAGCCCGGCTGGCCGGGCGGCGGCACCGGCTGCGCGTAGGGATTCTGCTGGGACGGGACCGGCGGCCCGAAGCCCGGCGAGGGCTGCGAGGCGGACTGGGGGCCCGGATACGGATAGGCGCTCGGCTGCTCAGGCGGCGTCGACATGCCGTGAGGATAGGGCAACGCCGAAGGCCCCGCTGCCGTCCCGTGAGGATGGCTGCGGGGCCTTCGGATGGAGCTGTGCGCCGCACCCGCGTGGCGAACGGCCGAGCGCGGCGCGATGTCTTTCGGTTGCCGGTCCGGGCGGTAGAGGGGCCGCTGGTTCCGTTTCCGGCGAGTGGGGCCGAGGGCCCCGGTGGAACAGGTCAGGCCTTGATCGAGGCGACCTTGTGAGCCAGCGCGGACTTCTTGTTCGCGGCCTGGTTCTTGTGGATGACGCCCTTGCTCACGGCCTTGTCGAGCTTCTGCGCGGCCACGCGGTTGGCCGCGGTGGCCTTCTCGACGTCACCGGAAGCGGCGGCCTCGCGGGCCTTGCGGATCGCGGTCTTGAGGGAGGACTTGACCGCCTTGTTGCGCAGGCGCGCCTTCTCGTTGGTCTTGTTCCGCTTGATCTGGGACTTGATGTTCGCCACGAAAGGAGCCTTCTCAGGTTCGGGTACTTTGCATTAACACTTGACTGAGCGCCTCGGGTCACAGGGCACGAGGCACAGTGCTCCAGGCTACCAGCCGCCCGCATGACCTCCCAAACCGGTCCCAGGCCTCCAGCCATGGGACGATGGGGGTCAACGTATCGATCCGCCTACAGACGTCAGACGTCAAGCGTCGAGAAACAGGACCCTGCGTGCCCGCGACCCCGACCAATGTTCCGCAGCCGAGCCGTACCGACCCGGCGCTGATCCGTAACTTCTGCATCATCGCGCACATCGACCATGGCAAGTCGACGCTCGCCGACCGGATGCTCCAGCTGACCGGCGTGGTCGATCAGCGGCAGATGCGCGCCCAGTACCTCGACCGCATGGACATCGAGCGTGAGCGTGGCATCACGATCAAGTCCCAGGCGGTCCGGCTGCCCTGGGCGCCCACCGACGGCGACGCCGCGGCCCCGACCCACATCCTGAACATGATCGACACCCCGGGCCACGTGGACTTCACGTACGAGGTCTCGCGCTCGCTCGCGGCCTGCGAGGGCACGGTCCTGCTCGTCGACGCGGCCCAGGGGATCGAGGCCCAGACCCTCGCCAACCTGTACCTGGCGCTGGAGAACGACCTCACGATCATCCCGGTGCTCAACAAGATCGACCTGCCGGCCGCCCAGCCGGAGAAGTTCGCCGAGGAACTGGCGCACATCATCGGCTGCGACCCCGCCGACGTGCTCAAGGTCTCGGCGAAGACCGGCATCGGTGTGCCCGAGCTGCTCAACGAGGTCGTGCAGAAGGTGCCGGCCCCGGTCGGGGCCAACATCTCCGAGGCCCCGGCCCGCGCGATGATCTTCGACTCGGTCTACGACTCCTACCGCGGCGTGGTCACGTACGTGCGGGTCGTCGACGGTGAGCTCAAGAAGCGCGAGCGCATCCAGATGATGTCGACCGGCGCCACCCACGAGCTGCTGGAGATCGGCATCTCCGGTCCGGAGATGACGCCCTCCGACGGCCTCGGGGTCGGTGAGGTCGGCTACATCATCACCGGCGTGAAGGACGTCCGGCAGTCCCGGGTCGGTGACACGATCACCTCGCAGTCCAAGGGCGCCACCGTGGCCCTGGGCGGCTACAAGGACCCCAAGCCGATGGTCTTCTCCGGCCTGTACCCGCTGGACGGCTCGGACTACCCGGAGCTGCGCGAGGCGCTGGACAAGCTCCAGCTCAACGACGCCGCGCTGGTCTACGAGCCCGAGACGTCCGCCGCGCTGGGCTTCGGCTTCCGCGTCGGCTTCCTCGGCCTGCTCCACCTGGACGTGGTCCGCGAGCGGCTGGAGCGCGAGTTCGGCCTGGAGCTGATCGCGACCGCGCCCAACGTGGTCTACCGCGTGGTGATGGAGGACCGCTCCGAGCACATCGTCACCAACCCGAGCGAGTTCCCCGAGGGCAAGATCACCTCGGTCTACGAGCCGATGGTGAAGTCGACGATCCTCGCGCCCAACGAGTTCGTCGGCGCGATCATGGAGCTGTGCCAGTCCCGCCGCGGCTCGCTGCTCGGCATGGACTACCTGTCGGCGGACCGCGTCGAGCTCCGCTACGACCTGCCCATGGCCGAGATCGTCTTCGACTTCTTCGACAACCTGAAGTCCAAGACCCGCGGCTACGCGTCGCTGGACTACGAGCCCAAGGGCGAGCAGACCGCCGACCTGGTCAAGGTCGACATCCTGCTGCACCACGACAAGGTGGACGCGTTCTCCGCGATCCTGCACAAGGACAAGGCGTACGCGTACGGCGTCCGGATGGTCGACAAGCTCCGCAAACTCATCCCGCGGCAGAACTTCGAGATCCCGATCCAGGCCGCGGTCGGCAGCCGCGTCATCGCCCGTGAGACGGTGCGCGCGATCCGCAAGGACGTGCTCGCCAAGTGCTACGGCGGCGACATCTCCCGTAAGCGCAAGCTGCTGGAGAAGCAGAAGGAAGGCAAGAAGCGGATGAAGATGGTCGGCAGCGTGGAGGTCCCGCAGGAGGCCTTCATCGCGGTGCTGTCCACGGACTCCGACGGCGGCGGCAGCGAGAGCAAGGGCAAGAAGTAGTTCTTCGCGTCACATTCGGTGCCCGGGGCGCCCCTCCCGAAAGCGGAGGGGCGCTCTCCGTATATCCGGGCGCGACCTCCACCTGCGGCGGGTCCGAAGCATGTACCGGGCACCTACTCGATTGGTTACGGTTGCAACGAGCGGCCCGAAGCCCCTTACGCGCCGGGCGATGGGCCTCTACTCTGATCGCGACGCAGAGGTTACTGGTGAGTTAACAGAGCAGGCGCGGGCCCGGAGGATGTCGTGACAGAGACACAGACGCTGATCGAGACCCGACCGCCATCCGTGGCGACTCTCTTCCTCGAACGGGTGGAGTCGACCCCCGACGCGGAGGCATACCGCTACCCCGTGATCGACGCGGCCGGTGGTCCGGACAGCTGGCGCTCGCTGACCTGGGGCCAGGCCTCGGACCGGGTCTTCGCGATCGCGGCAGGCCTGATGGACCTGGGGGTCCGTCCCGAGGAGCGGGTGGCCATCGCCTCCGCGACCCGGGTCGAGTGGATCCTCGCCGACCTCGGGGTGCTGTGCGCGGGCGCCGCCACCACGACGGTCTACCCGAGCACCAACGCCGACGAGACGGCCTTCATCCTCGCGGACTCCGGCAGCCGGGTGCTGATCGCGGAGGACGCCGTCCAGGTCGCCAAGGCCCGCGAGCGGCGGGCGGAGCTCCCCGAGCTGGCCCACGTGGTCGTCATCGACGCCACCGGCGTCGAGGAGGCGGACGGCGCCGAGGGCGACGGCTGGGTGCTCTCGCTCGCCGAGCTGGAGCGGCGCGGGGCGACCTACCTGGAGAAGCACCCGGAGGCGGTCAGGGACGCGGTCGGCGCCATCACCCGCGACCAGCTCGCGACGCTGATCTACACCTCGGGCACCACCGGCCGCCCCAAGGGCGTCCGTCTGCCGCACGACTGCTGGTCCTACATGGCCCGCGCGATCCAGTCGGTCGGGCTGCTCGACGAGAACGACGTCCAGTACCTGTGGCTGCCGCTGGCCCACGTCTTCGGCAAGGTGCTGACCGCCGGCCACATCACCATCGGCCACGTCACCGCCGTGGACGGCCGGGTCGACAAGATCATCACCAACCTCCCGCTGATCCAGCCGACCTACATGGCGGCCGTGCCCAGGATCTTCGAGAAGGTCTACAACGGTGTGGCGGCCAAGGCCCGCGCGGGCGGCGGCGCCAAGTACAAGATCTTCAAGTGGGCGTCGGACGTGGCCCGCGAGTACGCCAAGGTCACCCAGAACAACCTGCGGCTGACCGGCAAGGCCACCGCGCCCTTCGGGCTCTCCACCAAGCACGCCCTGGCCGACAAGCTCGTCTACGCCAAGATCCGCGAGGCGTTCGGCGGCCGGCTGCGCGCCTGCGTCTCCGGCTCCGCCGCGCTGGCGCCCGAGATCGGCTACTTCTTCTCCGGCGTCGGCATCCACATCCTGGAGGGGTACGGGCTCACCGAGTCCAGCGCCGCCAGCTTCGTCAACCCCGGCGAGTCGTACCGCACCGGCACCGTCGGCAAGCCGCTGCCCGGCCTCGAGGTCCGGATCGCGGAGGACGGCGAGATCATGCTGCGCGGCCCCGGCATCATGCAGGGCTACCACGGCCTGCCGGAGAAGACGGCCGAGGTGCTGGAGCCCGACGGCTGGTTCCACACCGGTGACATCGGCGAGCTGTCCGCGGACGGCTTCCTGAAGATCACCGACCGCAAGAAGGACATCATCAAGAACTCGAACGGCAAGTACATCGCGCCCGCCGCGGTGGAGGGCCAGTTCAAGGCGGTCTGCCCGTTCGTCAGCAACGTCCTGGTCATCGGTGCGGACCGCAACTTCTGCACCGCGCTGCTCGCCCTGGACGAGCCGACGATCCTCGGCTGGGCCGCGGAGAACGGGCTGGAGGGCAAGAGCTACGCCGACGTCGTCGCCGCCCCGCAGACCCGTGAGCTGATCGAGGGCTACGTGGCCCGGGTCAACGAGGGGCTGCAGCGCTGGCAGGCGATCAAGCAGTTCCGGCTGCTGCCGCGCGACCTCGACGTCGAGCACGGCGACCTGACCCCGAGCCTCAAGCTCAAGCGTCCGGTCGTCGAGCGCGAGTTCCAGTCGCTGATCGACGACATGTACGCGGGGTCGCGCGAGGCGTGACGCCGGGCACGTGCCCGGGCGCGTAACCGGGCTTACCGGCGGGAGCCGGCCGGCCGATCAGTGATCAGCCGGCCGGCTCCACCCCAGGCTCCGCGCGGAAGGAGCGTTCCAGCTCCGCCACCCGGCGGGCCAGCTCGGCCACGTCCGGCCGGCCGTCCGCGGCCAGCCGCCGTTCGAGCGCAGCCAGCCGCTCCTCGATGTCCGCCAGCCGCGCCGGGTCGTACGCCGGCAGCTCGCGCAGCAGCAGCTCCCGCAACTGGTGCGCCTGCCGCTCCAGTTGCCGGGTCTTGTGGTGCAGGTCGAGGAAGACGGTGACCTTCGCGCGCAGCACCCAGGGATCGAAGGGCTTGGTCAGGTAGTCCGCGGCCCCGGTCGCGTAGCCGCGGAACGCGAAGCTGGTGTCCCGGTCGTTCCCGGTCAGGAAGATGATCGGGATGTCCTTGGTCTGGTCGAGCCGCTTGATGTTGGCGGCCGTCTCGAAGCCGTCCATGCCGGGCATCAGCACGTCGAGCAGCACGACCGCGAAGTCCTGGCGCAGCAGGGCCTTCATGGCCTCCTCGCCGGAGCGCGCCCGCACCAGCGGCTGGTTCAGCGAGCTGAGGACCGCCTCCAGGGCGACGAGGTTGTCCTCCATGTCGTCGACGAGGAGGATCCCCGCCCGGTCGTGCGCCGCCGTCATGCCGTGGGGCCCTTCGTATCGGCCGGCGCAGCGCCGGGATCGCCATCCGGGTCATCGGGATCGTCGGGGTTGCCGGGAGCGTCGGGATCGCCGGTGGCGGCCTGGGCGCCCTGCGGGTCCAGGAGGTCGCACGAGACGCTGAGCAGCCGGTCCACGTCGACGGGCTTCGGCACGTAGTCGTTGGCCCCGCAGGCGATGGACTTCTCGCGGTCGCCGGGCATCGCCTTCGCGGTCAGGGCGATGATCGGCAGGTCCACGTAGCGCGGTGTCCGCCGGATCGCCTCGATCGTCTCGTACCCGTCCATCTCGGGCATCATGATGTCCATCAGGACGAGGGCGACGTCGGGGTTGCGCTGCAGCGCCTCGATGCCCTCGCGGCCGTTCTCCGCGTACAGCACTGGCATCCCCACCCGCCCCAGGACGTGCGTGAGGGCGAAGACGTTGCGGATGTCGTCGTCGATGATCAGCACCCGGCTGCCGGGCAGCACCCGGCCGCCCCGGCCCGCCCGCCACTCCTCCAGCCGGTTGGTGGTCGGCCAGGTGCCGTCCTGCGCGCTGAAGATCTTCAGATCCATCGGCCGCCGGTCGATCTCGTACGGCACCGCCTCCGGCGTGCGTGCGCCGTCCTCGTCCGAGGTGTCGTGCTCCGGCTCGGGCTCGCCCGCGCCGGAGTGGCCGGAGTAGACGGCCGGGATGTACAGGGTGAAGGTGCTGCCCTTGCCGGGCTCGCTCTCGGCGACGATGCGGCCGCCCAGCAGCCCGGCGATCTCCCGGCTGATCGAGAGCCCGAGACCGGTGCCGCCGTACTTGCGGTTGGTGGTGCCGTCGGCCTGCTGGAACGCCTCGAAGATCACCGGGAGTTTGTCGGAGGCGATGCCGATGCCGGTGTCCTTCACGGAGAACGCCATCAGGTTCTCGACCCCGTGCGGGGTCCCGGTCTCCGACGGGTCCGCCCGGGAGACCCGCAGTTCGACGCTGCCCTGCGAGGTGAACTTGATCGCGTTGGAGAGCAGGTTGCGCAGGATCTGCTGGATGCGCTGCTCGTCCGAGAACATCTCGCGCGGCACCTCCTCGCCGACCCGGACGTCGAAGGAGAGCCCCCGGTCGATCGTGATCGGCCGGAAGGTGGCGTGCACGTAGTCGAGCAGCTTGATCAGCGGGAGCTTCTTCGGCCGGACGTCCATCCGGCCCGCCTCGATCTTGGAGAGGTCGAGGATGTCGTTGATCAACTGGAGCAGGTCGGACCCGGAGCGGTGGATGGTGGTGGCGAACTGCACCTCCTGCTCCGACAGATGGTTGTCCGGGTTGTCGGAGAGCAGCCGGGCGAGGATCAGCAGCGAGTTGAGCGGGGTGCGCAGCTCGTGCGACATGTTCGCCAGGAACTCGGACTTGTACTGGGAGGACGTCGCCAGCAGCGCCGCCTTCTCCTCCAGCTCGGCGTTGGAGCGCTGCAGCTCGTCCTGCTGGCGCTGCAACTCGTCGGAGCGCTCCTGGAGCTGGGTGGCGAGCCGCTGCGACTCGCTGAGCAGCGACTCGGTGCGGGAGTTGGCGATGATCGTGTTGATCGCCACGCCGATGGTGTTGACGAACTGGTCGAAGAAGGCCAGGTGCACGTCGGAGAAGCGGGAGAACGAGGCCAGCTCGATGACGCCGAGCAGCTGGTCCTCGAAGAGGATCGGGATGATGACGACGCTGGCGGGGGCGGCCTCGCCCAACCCTGAATTGATCTTGATGTAGTCCGGCGGCGCCTCCTCCATCAGGATCCGCTTCTTCTCCATCGCCGCCTGCCGCACCAGCCCGTGGCCGGGCATCCCCGGGGTGTCGACCGTCGCGCCCTGCGCGGAGCCGTACCCGGCGATGAAGGCGAGGCCCCGGGCGGAGGAGTCGCTCTGGCTGGTGCCGCGGTGGCCCTGCCGGTCCTCGTCCCCCTCGGCGAGGAAGAAGGCGCCGTACTGCGCGTTCACCAGCGGGGTGAGTTCGCGCAGGATCAGGTCGGCGACCTCCATCAGGTCCCGGTGGCCCTGCATCAGGCCGGCGAGGCGGGCGAGGTTCGACTCCAGCCAGTCCTTCGCGCGGGTGGTCTCGCGCAGGTTGGCCACCATCAGGTTGATGTTGTCCTTGAGGTCGGTGACCTCCCCTTGCGTCTCCACGGTGATGGACCGCGACATGTCGCCCTGGGCGACGGCCGAGGCGACCTCCGCGATCGCGCGCACCTGGGTGGTGAGGTTGGACGCCAGCTCGTTCACGTTGGTCGTGAGGCGCTTCCACGTGCCGTAGACGCCCTCGACGCGGGCCTGCCCGCCCAGCTGGCCCTCGCTGCCCACCTCGCGGGCGACGCGGGTGACCTCGGAGGCGAAGGAGGACAGCGTGTCCACCATGGTGTTGATGGCGGTCTTCAACTCCAGGATCTCGCCGCGCGCGTCCACGTCGATCTTCTTCGACAGGTCGCCGTTGGCGACGGCGGTGGTGACCTGGGCGATGTTGCGGACCTGCGAGGTCAGGTTGTCGGCCATGAAGTTGACGTTGTCCGTCAGGTCCTTCCAGACCCCCGACACCCCGAGCACCTGCGCGCGACCGCCGAGCCGCCCGTCCGTGCCGACCTCGCGGGCGACGCGGGTCACCTCGTCGGCGAACGCCCGCAGCTGCTCCACCATCGCGTTGACGGTGTCCTTGAGCTCCAGGATCTCGCCGCGCGCGTCGACAGTGATCTTCTTCGACAGGTCGCCGTTGGCGACGGCGGTGGTGACCTGGGCGATGTTGCGCACCTGCGAGGTCAGGTTGGACGCCATGAAGTTGACGTTGTCCGTCAGGTCCTTCCACACCCCGGACACGCCCCGGACCTGCGCCTGGCCGCCCAGGTTGCCCTCCGTGCCGACCTCGCGGGCGACGCGGGTGACCTCGTCGGCGAACGCGGAGAGCTGGTCCACCATCGTGTTCAGCGTCGACTTCAGCTCCAGGATCTCGCCCTTGGCCTCGACCGTGATGGTCTTGCCCAGGTCGCCCTGCGCCACCGCCGTCGCCACCTGGGCGATGTTGCGCACCTGGGACGTCAGGTTGTCGGCCATGAAGTTGACGTTGTCGGTGAGGTCTTTCCAGACGCCGGAGACGCCGCGGACCTGGGCGCGGCCGCCGAGCTGGCCCTCGGTGCCGACCTCGCGGGCGACGCGGGTGACCTCGTCGGCGAACGCCGAGAGCTGGTCCACCATCGTGTTCACGGTGGACTTGAGCTGCAGGATCTCGCCCTGCGCGTCCACGGTGATCTTCTGCGAGAGGTCGCCGTTGGCGACGGCGGTGGTGACCTGGGCGATGTTGCGCACCTGCGAGGTCAGGTTGGACGCCATGAAGTTGACGTTGTCGGTGAGGTCTTTCCAGACGCCGGAGACGCCGCGGACCTGGGCGCGGCCGCCGAGCTGGCCCTCGGTGCCGACCTCGCGGGCGACGCGGGTCACCTCGTCCGCGAACGCGGAGAGCTGGTCCACCATCGTGTTGACGGTGAGCTTCAGCTCCAGCAGCTCGCCGGTGGCCTCGACCGTCACCTGACGGGTCAGATCGCCCCGGGCCACCGCCGTGGTCACCACCGCGATGTCCCGCACCTGCGCGGTCAGCCGGGCGGCCATCGTGTTGACGGCCTCCGTCACGTCGCGCCAACTGCCCGACAGGCCCTGCACCTTGGCGCGCCCGCCGAGCCGGCCCTCGGTGCCGACCTCGCGGGCGACGCGGGTGACCTCGCCGGTGAACAGCGACAGCTGGTCCACCATCCGGTTCACCGCCCGGCCCAGCCGCCGCAGGTCGCCGCGGAGCGGGCGGTTGCCGTCGTGCAGGTCCACCCGCTGGGTCAGATCGCCGCCCGCCACCGCGTCCAGCACCCGGGTGGCGTTGGCGGCCGGGATGACCAGCGCGTCCAGCAGGCTGTTGGTCGCGTCGACGCTCATCGCCCACGCGCCCTGGCCGGGACTGGGGGCCAGCCGCTCGTCCAGCCGCCCCTGGCGCACCACTTCGCGGCGCACGCGGGTCAACTCGCCCGCGAAGTGCTGGTTGCGGGCGACGATCTGCTTG
Organism: Streptomyces sp. NPDC006733; assembly: GCF_040636125.1. Classification (NCBI taxonomy): domain Bacteria; kingdom Bacillati; phylum Actinomycetota; class Actinomycetes; order Kitasatosporales; family Streptomycetaceae; genus Streptomyces; species Streptomyces sp. NPDC006733. Next base: position 58,211 of record NZ_JBEYJD010000008.1, read on the forward strand.
ACGACCCCGGTCAGTTCGGCCAGCACCCCGTCGTGCAGACCCGTCAGCCGGACCCGGAAGTCGCCGTCGGCCAGGGCCGTCAGGGCGGTGAGCAGCGGACGCAGCTCGGCCGCCCGGACCCATTCGCCTTCCGGCGGACACTCCGTCGCGGGGCGCTTCGGGGAGGCGGACTGAGGACGGGGCACAGCCGTTTGCGGAGCCATGTCGAGCCTTCTTGGTAACTCGTAGCATCTGAGCGGGCTCATTCTGTCACGCTTGGTGTACCGCAAACGGCGTAATGCCGGATCTGCCCAGGAGACGCACAGTGGAGTCGGTTTCATCGACGGGGGAGTTCATCTCCCGCAAGAACCTGCCGGGAAACCAGCGCGCGGCCTCGGCCGCACGCACGTTCGTACGATCCGCGATCGCCGAGTGGACCGCCCGCGGTCTGCGGCCCGCCGACAGCACCACCTGCCGCCTGGTCGACGACGGCATGCTGCTCATCAGCGAACTCGTCACCAACGCCGTCATCCACGCGGGCACCTCCGTGGACGTGCTCTGCCGGCTCGACACCCGGTGCGAACCGGCCGCCGTCGTCATCGAGGTCTCCGACCGCCACCCCGCCCGCGTGGTCCGCGGCGGCGGGCACCCGGAGGAGGACCGGGACGGCGGCCGCGGGCTGCAGCTCGTCGACGGCCTCTCGCACTCGTGGGGCATCACCTACCACCGCGACCGCAAGACCGTCTGGTGCCGGCTGGAGTGCGCGGGGGACGACGGGCGGAACGGTTCCGCACCACCGCAGGACGCGTACGGCCACACCTCCGGCTGGGAGCGGCGCAGCATCGACATCCTGGTGCCCGCGCCGGCCCGCGGACCCCGCCGGTACGACTCCGACTGGCTCAGCCGCGGCTCGCTCTCCTTCCTCGCCGAGGCCTCCGACCTCCTCGCCGGGCAGCTCGACGAGGACAACGTCGCCTCGCTCGCCGGCCAGCTGCTCGTGCCCCGGCTCGCCGACTGGTGCGCGGTGTGGCTGGCCGGCCCCGGGCCCGAGCAGCGGCTGGCCCAGGTCTGGCACAGCTCGGAGAACCGCATCGAGGCGCTGCGGCTGGTCCTGGAGAAGGAGCCGCCGCCGGCCGACGCCGCCCCCGGCGCCGCCCCCTGGCCGTGGCCGCCCCCGCACGGCCTGCGGAGCCCCGACGGCGCCGCCCTCGCCTTCCCGCTGCTGACCGCCGGGCAGTACCACGGCACACTGCTGCTGGGCCGGCACGGCCTGCCGCGCATCCCGGACGAAGTGACCAGCCTCCTGGAGGACTTCGCGCGCCGGGTGGCCCTCGCGATCAGCACCGCGAGCCAGTACTCCCGGCAGGCCCGGGTCAGCCAGGTGCTCCAGCGCGGCCTGCTGCCGCCCGAGGTCGGCCGGATCCCCGGCGTGGACACCGCGATCGTCTACGAGCCGACCGGCGAGGGCGTCTGGGCGGGCGGCGACTTCTACGACCTCTTCCAGGTCCACGACGGGCGCTGGTGCTTCGCCCTCGGCGACGTCTGCGGCAGCGGCCCGGAGGCGGCCTCCGTGACCGGGATCGCCCGGCCCGTCATCCGCTGGCTGGCCCGGCAGGGGTTCGGGGTCGCCGACGTCCTGGACCGGCTCAACAAGGCCTTCACCGACGAGGCGGCCGCCTCGCCCACCGGCGAGGTCGCCGCCTGGGAGGGCGGCAGGACCCGCTTCCTGTCCCTGCTGTACGGCGAGATCGTCCCGCACCCGTCCGGGCGCGGAGCGCGCTGCACCGTCGGTTCCGCCGGCCATCCGCTGCCCCTGGTGCTGGCGGCCGACGGCGTGGTGCGGCCGGCCGCGTCGCCGCAGATCCTGCTCGGCATCGCGGACGAGGTGCGGTACGGCAGCCAGACCTTCGACCTGCTGCCGGGCGACACCCTGCTGTGCGTCACCGACGGGGTGACGGAGCGGCGCCGGGGGGACCGCCAGTTCGACGACGACGACGGGCTCGCCTCGGTGCTCGGCGGCTGTGCCGGGCTGGGGGCGGCGGGCGTCGCCGAGCGCATCCGGCGGGCCGTGCACGACTACGACGACACCCCGCCCGACGACGACCTGGCCATGCTCGTCCTGCGGGCGCAGTGAGCGGCGGCCCCGGCGGCTCCCCGTCCGGTGGGACGAGGGGCTCCGCCGGGGGCGGACAATGGGGTTATGCCTTCCGTACTGCCTGATGGTGAGCCGATGCCCGAGGACGGGGCGCTGCCCGCGAGCGCGCTCGCAGGGGCGGGCGCCCGGCCGCTCGGGTTCTACCTGCACGTCCCGTACTGCGCCACCCGCTGCGGCTACTGCGACTTCAACACCTACACCGCGAGCGAGCTGCGCGGCTCCGGCGGGGTCCTCGCCTCGCGGGAGAACTACACGGACCACCTCATCGACGAGGTCCGGCTCGCCCGCAAGGTGCTCGGCGACGACCCGCGCCAGGTCGAGACCGTCTTCGTCGGCGGCGGCACGCCGACCCTGCTCCCCGCCGCCGACCTGGTGCGGATGCTGGCGGCGATCCGCGACGAGTTCGGCTTCGCGCCGGGCGCGGAGATCTCCACGGAGGCCAACCCCGAGTCCGTCGACCCGGCCTACCTGGCCGAACTGCGGGCCGGCGGATTCAACCGCATCTCGTTCGGCATGCAGAGCGCGAAGCAGCACGTTCTGCGGGTCCTGGACCGCAAACACACCCCGGGCCGCCCGGAGGCGTGCGTCGCCGAGGCGCGCGCCGCCGGCTTCGAGCACGTCAACCTGGACCTGATCTACGGCACGCCGGGGGAGTCCGACGACGACTGGCGGGCCTCCCTGGACGCGGCGATCGGCGCCGGGCCCGACCACGTCTCGGCGTACGCCCTGATCGTCGAGGAGGGCACCCAGCTCGCGCGGCGGATCCGCCGCGGCGAGGTGCCGATGACCGACGACGACGTGCACGCCGACCGCTACCTGATCGCCGACGAGCGGTTCGCCGCGGCCGGCTTCGACTGGTACGAGGTGTCGAACTGGGCCACGTCGGAGGCGGGCCGCTGCCGCCACAACGAGCTGTACTGGACCGGCGCCGACTGGTGGGGCGCGGGCCCCGGCGCGCACAGCCACGTCGGCGGCGTCCGGTGGTGGAACGTCAAGCACCCGGGCGCGTACGCGCAGGCGCTGACCGAGGGGCGCAGCCCCGGCGCGGGCCGCGAGCTGCTCGCGGACGAGGACCGGCGGGTCGAGCGGATCCTGCTGGAGCTGCGGCTCGCGGCCGGGTGCCCGCTGTCGCTGCTGGCGCCCGCGGGAGCGGCGGCCGCGGCGCGGGCGGTGACGGACGGGCTCCTGGAGGGCGGTCCTTACGCCGAGGGGCGGGCCGTGCTGACCCTGCGGGGCCGGCTGCTGGCGGACGCGGTGGTGCGGGACCTGGTCGACTGAGCGGGTCCGCCGCCCGCGCGGCTCAGGGGGCCGTCACGAAGTCGATCAACTCCTCGACGCGGCCCAGCAGCGCCGGTTCCAGGTCCTTGTACGAGCGGACCGACGCGAGGATCCGCTGCCAGGCCTCGCCCGTCGTCTCCCGCCAGCCCAGCGCGTCGCAGACGCCCGTCTTCCAGTCCTGGCCGCGGGGGACCGTGGGCCAGGCGGGGATGCCGACGGAGGACGGCTTCACGGCCTCCCAGACGTCGATGTAGGGGTGGCCGACGACGAGGACGTCGGCGACGCCGGAGACCTGGCTCGCGAGCCGCGACTCCTTGGAGCCCGGCACCAGGTGGTCGACGAGGACGCCGAGGCGGGCGTCCGGGCCGGGGGAGAACGCCTCGACGATCGCCGGGAGGTCGTCGATGCCCTCCAGGTACTCGACCACGACGCCCTCGACGCGCAGGTCGTGGCCCCAGACCCGCTCGACCAGCTCCGCGTCGTGCCGGCCCTCCACGTAGATGCGGCCGGCCCGCGCCACCCGGGCGCGGGCGCCCTGCACCGCGATCGAGCCCGACGCGGACAGCAGCGGCCCGCGCCGCTGCCCGCGCGGCGCGCCCGGACCTCCGGCGCGCGGCCGCACCAGGGTGACGGCTCTGCCGTCGAGCAGGAAGCCGCGCGGCTCCATCGGGAAGACCCGGTGCTTGCCGAAGCGGTCCTCCAGGGTCACGGTCAGCCCCTCCGCCGTCTTCTCGCAGCGGACCACCGCCCCGCAGAAGCCGGTCGAGACCTCCTCCACCACCAGGTCCGGCTCCGCCGCCACCTCGGGCGCGGGCACGCTCTTCTTCCAGGGCGGGGTGAGGTCCGGGCCGTATTCTCTGCTGCGCATGGGGCGGATCGTACCCAGAGCCGCGGGCGGGACACGGGCTACGACGCGGCGAACCGGGCCGTCAGCGCGTCGCGTTGGGCGCGGACGAAGCGGGCGTCCACGACGGCGCCGTGGCCGGGGACGTAGAGAGCCGCCCCGCCGCCCACCGAGAGCAGCCGGTCGAGGGCCGCCGGCCAGCCGGCCGGGTCCGCGTCGGGGCCCGCCTGGGGTTCGCCGGACTCCTCCACCAGGTCGCCGCAGAAGACGACGGCGGGCGTGCCCGGCACGTGGACGGCCAGGTCGTGGGGGGTGTGGCCGGGGCCGGGGTGGAAGAGCGTGACCCTGCGGCCGCCGCCGAGGTCGAGGTCGAGCGTGTCGTCCACCAGCCGGTCCGGGCGGACCAGCGCGGCGGCCGCCTCGGCCGCGGGCCCGGGGCCGACGCCGTAGGTGACGGCGTCCTCGCGCAGCGCGTCGCGGCCGTGCTCCAGGCAGCCGTCGAGCGCCGGGTGCCCGTACACCCGCACCCCGGGGAAGGCGGCGGTGCCGAAGACGTGGTCGAAGTGTCCGTGGGTGAGGGCGATGTGCGTCACAGGGCGTCCGGTCAGCTCCCGCACCCGCAGCCGGAGTCGAGCGCCCTCGGCGACGGTGGAGCCGGTGTCGATGAGCAGGACGCCCTCGTCACCGACGACCAGGCCGATCGTCACGTCCAGGAAGGGAAGACGGCGGCGGGCGACGCCGGGAGCCAGCTGCTCCCAGCCGTCGGCGCCGGACTCTGCGGTATCCACGGGGCGACGCTATCGCCGCGGGGACCCTCCCCGCGCGCTACGCTGCCCGACCCTTGCCCTGCTCTTGCTACTCCGCCGTACACTGACTGCGAAGGACGCTGGCACTCGTATCGGATGAGTGCCAGGCCCGGCAGGGCCGGCGTGGTAACTACGGCTGGAGGTGTGCGCGATGCTCAGCGAACGCAGACTCGAGGTCCTGCGCGCCATCGTCCAGGACTATGTGGGCACGGAGGAGCCGGTCGGCTCCAAGGCGCTCACCGAACGCCATGGCCTGGGCGTCTCGCCCGCCACGGTGCGCAACGACATGGCGGCGCTGGAGGAGGAGGGCTACATCCACCAGCCCCACACCAGCGCGGGCCGGATCCCGACGGACAAGGGCTACCGGCTCTTCGTCGACAAGCTCGCCGGGGTGAAGCCGCTCACATCCGCCGAGCGGCGCGCGATCCAGAACTTCCTGGACGGCGCGGTCGACCTGGACGACGTGGTGGGCCGCACCGTTCGGCTGCTCGCGCAGCTCACCCGGCAGGTCGCCGTCGTCCAGTACCCCTCGCTCACCCGCTCCTCGGTGCGGCACGTCGAGCTGCTGGCGCTGGCGCCGGCCCGGATCATGCTGGTCCTCATCACGGACACCGGACGCGTCGAGCAGCGGCTCATCGACTGCCCGGCGCCGGTGAGCGACACGCTCCTCGCCGACGTGCGCGCCCGGCTGAACGCCCGGGTGGTGGGCCGCCGCTTCGCGGACGTCCCGCCGCTGGTGGCGGACCTGCCGGACGGCTTCGAGTACGACGACCGGCCGTCGGTGTCGATCCTGCTGGCGACGCTGCTGGAGACGCTCGTGGAGGAGACCGAGGAGCGGATCATGCTCGGCGGCGCGGCCAACCTCACGCGCTTCAACCACGACTTCCCGATGACGATCCGGCCCGTGATGGAAGCCCTGGAGGAGCAGATGGTGCTCCTCAAGCTCCTCGGCGAGGCCAACGACTCGGGCATGACGGTGCGGATCGGTCATGAGAATTTTCACGAGGGCCTGAATTCCACATCCGTTGTGGCAGTCGGCTACGGTTCGGGCGACGAGGCAGTCGCCAAACTCGGTGTGGTCGGCCCGACCCGCATGGACTACCCCGGAACGATGGGAGCGGTACGCGCAGTGGCACGTTACGTCGGACAGATCCTGGCGGAGTCGTAGGTGGCCACGGACTATTACGCGGTCCTTGGCGTGCGCCGTGACGCCGGACAGGACGAGATCAAGAAGGCCTTCCGCCGCCTCGCGCGCGAGCTGCATCCGGACGTGAATCCGGATCCGAAGACCCAGGAGCGCTTCAAGGAGATCAACGCCGCTTACGAGGTGCTCTCCGACCCGGCGAAGAAGCAGGTCTACGACCTGGGCGGCGATCCGCTGTCGTCGCAGGGCGGGGCGGGCGCGGGCGGCTTCGGTGCCGGTTTCGGCAACTTCAGCGACATCATGGACGCCTTCTTCGGGCAGTCCCAGCAGCGCGGTCCGCGGTCGCGGACCCGGCGCGGCCAGGACGCCATGATCCGGCTGGAGATCGAGCTGGACGAGGCGGCCTTCGGGACCACCAAGGACCTCCAGGTCGACACGGCGGTGACGTGCGGCACCTGCTCCGGCGAGGGCGCGGCGCCCGGCACGGCGGCCCAGACCTGCGACATGTGCCGCGGTCGCGGTGAGGTCTCGCAGGTCACCCGGTCCTTCCTGGGCCAGGTCATGACCTCGCGGCCGTGCCCGCAGTGCCAGGGTTTCGGCACCGTGGTGCCGACCCCGTGCCCCGAGTGCGCGGGCGACGGCCGGGTCAGGTCCCGCCGTACGCTCACGGTCAAGATCCCGGCGGGCGTCGACAACGGCACCCGCATCCAGCTGGCGGGCGAGGGCGAGGTCGGCCCCGGCGGCGGCCCCGCCGGCGACCTGTACGTGGAGATCCGGGAGCTTCCGCACCCGACCTTCCAGCGGCGCGGTGACGACCTGCACTGCACGGTGACGATCCCGATGACGGCGGCGGCCCTGGGCACCAAGTGCCCGCTGGAGACGCTCGACGGCATGGAGGAGATCGACGTCCGGCCGGGCACGCAGTCCGGCCAGTCGATCCCGCTGCACCAGCGCGGGGTGACCCATCTGCGCGGTGGCGGCCGCGGTGACCTGATCGTGCACGTCGAGGTCATCACGCCGAACAAGCTCGACGCCGCCCAGGAGGACCTGCTGCGGCAGCTGGCCAAGCTGCGCGGCGAGGAGCGGCCCACCGGCCACTTCCAGCCCGGCCAGCAGGGGCTGTTCTCCCGGTTGAAGGACGCTTTCAACGGCCGCTGAGGCCGCCGCCCCGCCGGGCGGGTCCGACCTGTTCGGGCCCGCCCGGCGTGAAACGATGGGCGTATGTCCCCGTTGACCGATCTCTCGTCGTTCTCGGAGTCCCCGATCATCCAGGCGCCGATGGCTGGCGGCGGCTCCACCCCGCGGCTCGCCGCGGCCGTGGGCGACGCCGGCGGCCTGGGATTCCTCGCCGCCGGCTACAAGACGCCGGAAGCGATGTACGAGGAGATCCGGCAGCTGCGCGACCTGACGTCGAAACCGTTCGGGGTGAACCTGTTCACGCCGCAGCCGGACACCGCGGACCGGTCCGCCATCGAGGTCTACGCCGAGCAGCTCGCGGGCGAGGCCGCCTGGTACTCCACGCCCCTGGGCGACCCCGAGTCGGGGCAGGACGACGCGTACGACGCCAAGGTCGCGATACTGCTGGACAACCCGGTCCCCGTCGTCAGCTTCACGTTCGGCTGCCCGGACCGGCCGGTCTTCGACGCGTTCGCGAAGGTGGGGACGTACACCGTGGTGACGGTGACCACCCCCGCCGAGGCGCTCGCCGCCCAGTGGGCGGGCGCCGACGCGGTCTGCGTCCAGGGGACGGAGGCGGGCGGCCACCAGGGCACCCACCGGGACGACCCGGAGCTGGACCACGCGGGGTTCGGGCTGCTGACGCTCGTCCCGCAGGTCCGCGAGGCCGTCCAGCTGCCCGTCATCGCGACGGGCGGGCTGATGCGCGGCAACCAGATCGCTGCCGTCCTGGCGGTGGGCGCGGACGCCGCGCAGCTGGGCACCGCGTTCCTCGTCTGCCCGGAGTCCGGGGCCAACGCGCTGCACAAGCGCGCCATCACCGATCCGGTCTACGCCCGCACCGAGTTCACCCGGGCGTTCTCCGGGCGGCCGGCGCGCGGGCTGGTCAACCGCTTCATGCGGGAGCACGGGCCGTACGCGCCCGCCGGGTACCCGCAGATCCACCATCTGACCGCGGGCATCCGCAAGGCCGCCGCGGCGGCCGGGGATCCGCAGGCGATGGCGCTGTGGGCGGGGCAGGGACACCGGCTGGCGCGCGCGCTGCCGGCGGCGGAACTCGTCGCCGTGCTCATGAAGGAACTCGACACAGTACGGAAGGCATGCGGATGACCGCGCCGGTATTCATCGTCGAACCCGGGCAGTTGCGGGAGGCGGGCGGCGGCCGGGTCGTCCTGTCCGGCGCCGAGGGGCGGCACGCGGTGTCCGTGCGGCGGCTCGCGGTCGGCGAGGAGATCGTCCTGACCGACGGCGAGGGCGCGGGCGGGTACGGGGTGGTCGCCTCCGTCGAGGGCAAGGACCGGCTGGAGGTCGCGGTCTCGGAGCTGCGCACGGAACCGGCGCGGGCGCCGCGGATCACGGTCGTGCAGGCGCTCCCCAAGGGCGACCGCGGCGAGTTGGCCGTCGAGACGATGACGGAGACCGGCGTCGACGCGATCGTGCCGTGGGCGGCGTCCCGCTGCATCACCCAGTGGCGCGGCGACCGCGGCGCCAAGGCGCTCGCCAAGTGGCGCTCGACGGCGCGGGAGGCCGCGAAGCAGTCGCGGCGGCTGCGGTTCCCCGAGGTCGCCGAGATGATGACGACCCGGCAGCTGGCGGGCCTGCTCGGCGGGGCCGCGTTCGCCGCGGTCCTGCACGAGGAGGGCTCCGCGCCGCTGGCCGACGCCGAACTGCCGTCCGAGGGAGACATCGTGCTGGTCGTCGGGCCGGAGGGCGGGGTCTCGCCCGACGAGCTCGACGCCTTCGCCGCCGCGGGGGCGAAGCCGTACCGGCTGGGTCCGACGGTGCTGCGGACCTCCACCGCCGGGGTCGCCGCCACCGCGCTGCTGCTGGGGCGCACCGGCCGCTGGTCCTGACCGGCGGGTCCGGCCGGGCCCCGCCGCCCGGCCGTGCGGCCGTGCGGCCGATTCCGTGTCCCGTAAGGGACGTTCTACGTCGCGTGGGCGATGTGCGGCGCACGGGGCCGCGGGACGCTGCCGGTATGAGACGTTTACAGCAGTGGGGAGTGGCCGGAGGCCTCGCACTGGCGGCGTTCGGCGGCGTGGTGGCGTGCGATCCGGCCGACGGGATGACCGCCTCCGCGGTGTCGATCACCACGGACCAATTGGGCACCCGGGCGTTGAAGGACCGCGGCTTCGACGTCCGGTGGCTGTCGTGCAGCGCCTCGGTGAACAGCGCCACGACCGCGACCCGGACGGCGAGCCCGCGGCCGTCCGGCGCGACGACCAAGGGCATCGCGTCCGTGGACTGCCAGGGCGAGACCGCCGACCAGCAGGCGATCACCGTCACCGGCCGGATCACCGAGCAGTTGGACGGCCGCTGCGTGCGCGGCCGGCTGACCGCGCAGGTCGGCAAGCGCACGGTCTTCGACGTGGGCGGGCTGGGCGACTGCACGGCGCCGTCGGGACCGGCCACCGGGAGGACATCCAAGACGTCCTGACAGGACGCCGGGGCGACCGCCGAAACGTCCGCCGCCTCCGCCAGGAGCTGAAGACAAAGCGCTCGTTCGCCTCCTCGATCATGGTTAATGTGGCGGAGTGACACAGCCTTCGTACCTCCGGTATCCGCATGTAAACGGTGAGTTGGTCGCTTTTGTCGCCGAGGACGACGTCTGGGTGGCGCCGCTCGACGGCGGACGCGCCTGGCGCGTCAGCGCGGACAACATGCCGGTCGGCCATCCCCGCATCTCGCCGGACGGAACGACGGTCGCCTGGACCTCCACCCGGGACGGGGCGCCCGAGGTGCACGTCGCGCCCCTCGACGGCGGCCCGTCCACCCGGCTGACGCACTGGGGCAGCGGCAGGACGTCGGTGCGCGGCTGGACGCCGCAGGGCGAGGTCGTCGCGATCAGCACCCAGGGCCAGCCCTCGCTGCGCCGCACGTGGGCGCGGGCGGTGCCGCTGGACGGCGGGCCGGCGCGCACCCTGCCGTTCGGGCCGGTCGGCGATCTGGCGTACGGGCCCGGGGACGCGGTGCTGCTGCTGTCGGCGACGATGGGCCGCGAGGCCGCGGCCTGGAAGCGCTACCGGGGCGGCACGGCGGGCAGGCTGTGGATCGACCTGACGGGCGGCGGCGACTTCGAGCGGCTGCACGCGGACCTGGACGGCAACCTCGAATCCCCGCTGTGGGTGGGGGACCGCATCGCGTTCCTCTCCGACCACGAGGGCACCGGCGCGCTCTACTCCAGCCTCCCCGACGGCTCGGACCTGCGCCGGCACACCCCCCTCGACGGCTTCTACGCCCGGCAGGCCGCGACCGACGGCACCCGCGTCGTGTACACCTCGGCCGGCGAGCTGTTCCTGCTCGACGACCTGGAGTCGGCCGAGCCGCGCCCGGTCGCGGTCCGCCTCGGCGGCCAGCGCACCGACCTGCAGCCGCACCCGATCCGGGCCGCGCACCACCTCGGGGACGCCCGCCCGGACCACACGGGACGCGGCAGCGCCGTCGAGGTCCGCGGCACCACGCACTGGGTCACCCACCGCGGCGGCCCGGCCCGCGCGCTCGCCGCGCAGCCGGGGGTCAGGACACGGCTGCCGCGCACCTTCGGCGGCGGGGGCGACCAGCAGGTCGTCTGGGTCACCGACGCCGAGGGCGAGGACGCCCTCGAACTCTCGCCCGCGGCCGGTCTGGCGCCCGGCGCCGCGCCCCGCCGGCTGGCGGCCGGCCGCCTCGGCCGCGTCCTGGAGCTCGAGGTGTCCCCGGACGGGCACCGGATCGCCGTCGCCTCGCACGACGGCCGGGTGCTGCTGGTCGAGACGCAGACCGGCGAGGTGCGCGAGGTCGCGGTCAGCGACGCCGGCGACGTGACCGGTCTGGCGTTCTCGCCGGACTCGGCCTGGCTCGCCTGGTCGCACCCCGGCCCCGACCCGCTGCGCCAGCTGAAGATCGCCGCGACCTCGGACCTGTCGGTGGCCGACGCGACCCCGCTGCGCTTCAACGACTCCGCGCCCGCGTTCACGCCGGACGGCAAGCACCTCGCCTTCCTGTCCGAGCGGGCCTTCGACCCGGTCTACGACGCCCACGTCTTCGACCTGTCCTTCCCCAACGCCTGCCGCCCGCACCTGCTCACCCTGGCGGCGACCACCCCGTCCCCGTTCGGACCGCAGCGGCACGGCCGCCCGGTCGAGGAGCCGGACGACGAGGCCAAGGACGACCGCTCCGACGCCGACGGCGACGGCGCGGGCCAGGACGGCCGGCAGGGCGACGGCGAGGACCGCCCCCGCGTCCCCGCCACCCGCGTCGACTTCGAGGGGATCGCCGACCGCATCGTCCCGTTCCCCGTCGAGGCCGGCCGGTACACGTCGCTGACCGCCGCCAAGAACGGCCTGCTCTGGCTGCGCCACCCGCTGCTCGGCACCCTGGGCACGGCACTGGCCACGCCCGAGGCGCAGCCGCCCGGCAGCGTCCTGGAGCGCTACGACCTCAAGCAGCTGCGGGTGGAGGAACTCGCGGACGACGCCGAGGACTTCTCCGTCACCGGTGACGGCACCAAGGTGCTGCTGGCCACCAACGGCCGGCTGCGCGTCGTCCCCGCCGACAGCAAGTCGTCGGACGACGACGACTCGGACGCGAGCGTCACCGTCGACCTGTCGCGGGTCCGCGTGACCGTCCGCCCGCAGGACGAGTGGCGGCAGATGTACGCCGAGGCGCACCGGCTGATGCGTGACAACTTCTGGCGCGCCGACATGGGCGGCACCGACTGGGACGCGGTCGCCGAGCGCTACCGGCCGGTCCTGGAGCGCGTCGCCACCCACGACGACCTGATGGACCTGCTGTGGGAGGTCCAGGGAGAGCTGGGCACCTCGCACGCGTACGTCACGCCGCCCGGTGGCCACCGGGACGCGCTGACCCGCCAGGGGCTGCTCGGCGCGGACCTCGCCCGCGCGGAGGACGGCCGCTGGCAGGTCGTCCGCGTGCTGCCCGGCGAGTCCTCCGACCCGCAGGCCCGCTCCCCGCTGGCCGCGCCCGGTGTCGCGGTGCGCGCCGGCGACAGCCTGCTGGCGGTCGACGGCCACGCCGTCGACCCGGTCGCCGGGCCCGGCCCGCTGCTGACCGGAACCGCGGGCAAGCCCGTCGAGCTGACCGTCGCCCCGGCGGACGGCGGCGCCCCGCGCCACGTCGTCGTCGTGCCGCTCGCCGACGAGGAGCCGCTGCGCTACCACGACTGGGTCGCGGGCCGCCGGGCCCACGTCCACGAGCGCTCCGGCGGCCGGCTCGGCTACCTGCACGTCCCGGACATGGTCGGCTTCGGCTGGGCGCAGCTCCACCGCGACCTGCGCGTCGAGGTCGCCCGCGAGGGCCTGGTCGTGGACGTCCGGGAGAACCGGGGCGGCCACACGTCGCAGCTCGTCATCGAGAAGCTGGCCCGCCGCATCGTCGGCTGGGACCTGCCGCGCGGGCTGCGCCCGCAGAGCTACCCGCTGGACGCGCCGCGCGGGCCGGTCGTCGCGGTCGCCAACGAGTTCTCCGGCTCGGACGGCGACGTCGTCAACGCCGCCATCAAGGCCCTGGACATCGGCCCGGTCGTCGGCACCCGCACCTGGGGCGGCGTGGTCGGCATCGACAGCCGGTACGACCTGGTGGACGGCACGGCCGTCACCCAGCCCAAGTACGCCTTCTGGCTGGAGGGGTACGGCTGGGACGTCGAGAACTACGGCGTCGACCCGGACGTCGAGGTGCTGCAGCGCCCGCAGGACTGGGCCGCGGGCGTCGATCCGCAGCTCGACACCGCCATCGACCTGGCGCTGGCGTCCCTCGCGGAGCGCCCGGCCAAGACACCGCCGCCGCTGCCGTAACGGCGGCGGGGCGCGCCCGGCCGATACGATGGCGCCTTTCGGCGACCACTGCCCGACGAGCGACGAGGGAGAACCACCCATGGCGGGAGAACCCCAGGCGGACTGCCTGTTCTGCAAGATCGTGGCCGGTGACATCCCGGCGACGATCGTCCGCGAGACCGACACGACAGTGGCGTTCCGCGACATCAATCCGCAGGCGCCCACCCATGTGCTGGTGATCCCCAAGGTGCACTACGCGGACGCCGCCGCGCTCGCGGTCGGCGACCCGCAGGCCGCCGCCGACGTGCTGCGCGAGGCGGGCGAGGTGGCGGAGGCGGAGAAGACCGTCGACCGCGGCTACCGCATCGTGTTCAACACCGGCGCGGGCGCCGGCCAGACCGTCTTCCACGCGCACGCCCACGTGCTCGGCGGACGCGGTCTCGAGTGGCCCCCCGGATAGCGGCGTTGTCCATCCGCGAGTTCGTGGTGCTCGGCACCGCCAGCCAGGTCCCGACCCGGCTCCGCAACCACAACGGCTACCTGCTGCGCTGGGACGACGAGGGCATCCTCTTCGACCCGGGGGAGGGCAGCCAGCGCCAGATGCTGCTGGCGGGCGTCGCCGCGCACGACCTGACGCGGATCTGCGTCACGCACTTCCACGGCGACCACTCGCTGGGCCTGGCCGGGGTGATCCAGCGGATCAACCTCGACCGGGTCCCGCATCCCATCGCGGCCCACTACCCGGCCAGCGGGCAGCACTTCTTCGAGCGGCTGCGCTACTCGACCGCGTACCGCGAGACGGCCGTGATCACCGAGCAGCCGGTCGCCGCGGACGGCGTGCTGGCCGAGACCGGCGCCTTCACCCTCTCCGCGGCCAAGCTCTCGCACCCCGTGGAGAGCTACGGCTACCGCCTCGTCGAACCCGACGGCCGCCGGCTGATCCCGGCCCGCCTGGCCGCGCACGGCATCTTCGGCCCGGACGTGGGCCTGCTGCAGCGCGACGGCGTGCTCGGCGGGGTGACCCTCGAGGAGGTGAGCGAGGTCCGGCGCGGCCAGCGCTTCGCCTTCATCATGGACACGCGGCTGTGCGAGGGCGTCGACGTCCTCGCCGAGGGCTGCGACCTGCTGGTCATCGAGTCCACCTTCCTGGACGAGGACGAGCACCTCGCCCGCGACCACGGCCACCTGACCGCGGGCCAGGCCGGAGCGGTGGCCGCGCGGGCCGGCGTCCGCCACCTCGTGCTCACCCACTTCTCGCAGCGCTACACCGACGCCTCGCTCTTCGGCAAGCAGACCCGCGCGGCCGGCTTCGAGGGCGAACTGACGGTGGCGGAGGACCTGATGCGCGTCCCTGTCCCGAAGCGCCGCTGACCGCGTCCGGCTCAACCTCGCCCTGTCGGCGGGCCGTTGGTACCCTGCTGCGACCTTGCCCAGGACTTGTACGAGTCCCTTCCCGTTCGAGGTCAGCGGAGGACAGCCATGGGGGAACCGGATCTTGCTGCGGACACGCAACGGATACGGCAGTGCTCAGCCGCGCTCAAGCGCATCCACGACGAGTTCGACAAGCACGCCGACCCGTCGGAGGGGTACGGCCGGTCCGACATCGGATCCGACCTGCTCACCGACGTCTTCCACGACTTCGGCAGCAACTGGAAGGTGCACCGCACCAAACTGACCGAGGAACTGGAGAAGCTCGCCAAGATCACGGAGCAGGCGGCGGAGACCTACGACCAGGTGGACTCCGAACTCGCCAAGGCGCTGCGCGGGGAGGACGCGAAATGAGCCGCCCCTCGTACGGCTGGGAAGTCCTCGGCGAACACGGCGACCCGATCCCCGGGAACCCGGACACGGTCGCCACGCTCGGACGGGACCTGCGCAAAACAGCCGAGTCGATCGAGCGCGAGGCGCGCGAGATCAAGGCGCTCGCCGGCGTGGAGGCGTGGAAGGGCAAGGCCGCCACGGAGTTCCGCGACCAGGCGTCGAAGGCGTCGGACAAGCTGCGCAAGGCCTTCCACCGCTACGACGAGGCAGCCAAGGCCCTCGGCGAGGACGCGGGCGACGGCGTCAGCAGCGGCACGTACGCGCGCGACCTGCACCGCGCGCAGAAGATCGCCGACAAGGCCCTGCGCGACGCCCAGGACGCCGACACCGAGCACGCGGGCGCGCAGCGCGCGATCTCCCAGCAGCCGGCCGACACGCCCAAGGACGACCCGACGGCCGCCAAGCTCAAGGCCAAGCAGGACGCCGCCACGGGCGCGATCGCCGAGGCGAAGAAGGAACTGCAGCGGGCGAAGCACATCCGCGACGACGCCGCCAAGAAGGCGGCCGACGCGATCCGGCACGCCATCGACCACGACGGCCTCAAGGACAGCCGCTGGGACAAGTTCAAGGGCTGGGTCCACGAACACGCCGACATCATCGGCAAGATCGCCGACATCGCGGGCTGGGTCGCCACGATCTGCGGCACGCTCTCCCTGCTCGTCGGCTGGATCCCCGTCATCGGCCAGGCCCTGGCGGGCATCCTGGGCACCATCGCCCTGGTCGCCACCCTCGTCTCGCTCGTCGCCCACGTCCTGCTGGCGCTGTCCGGCGACGGCAACTGGTTCGACGTCGCCCTCGACGTCGTGGGCCTCGCCACGTTCGGCATCGGCCGCGGCGCCATCGCGGGCGCGCGCGGCGCGTCGGCGGGGACGCGGGCGCTGGCGCGCTCGGCCCGCTACAAGTCCATCATGGAAGGCGCGGTCGCGAACGGCCTGAAGAAGGGCAGCAAGGCGTACCAGAAGCAGATGCAGAAGGCCTGGAAGATCGCCAACCGCGAGTCCGGCGGCGCCGCCCGCGGCAAGGACGCCGCGAGCGCGATGAAGAACGCGCCGAAGGGCTGGTTCCCCGGCTGGGGCAGGGTCGGTGACGCCGTCAACCCGGTCAAGATCGCCAAAGAGAGCTGGCAGAGCGTGAAGGACCTCAAGGCCTTCCGCGACGTCCCGCAGCTCTTCCACGGCAGCACCTGGACCGGCGTGCGCGCCGCCGTGGGCGACACGGGCCTCGCCACGGAAGCCGCCAACCTGGCCCGCGCCGGCGTCGGCAACGTCGCCAACAGCGCGGTCCACGCCGGGGCGGACGTCTTCAAGACGCAGACCCGGATCTGGATAGGCGCGACGGGCTTCGCGTCGAGCATCGACGCGGCGGACAAGGCCGGCGCGGGTGACGCGCTGGGACTGAAGGACTCGACGGTCAGGGAGATCGGTGACTGATCCGCACGACGTGCCCTCCGGGCGGGGATCGGACGTGCTCGTGGCCGAGCCCGCGCTGAGGCCCTCCGCGCGACGCCATCCGGGCCTGGACGTGGTCCGCAACGCCCGGATCCACCGGGACGGCCAGGATCTGGTGGTGCGTGCCCGGGACGGGCGTGAGCGCCGCTACGCGATCGGCTCGGGCGGCATCGAACGCGCCGTCCACATGGACGCGGTCGGGCCGTGGATCGACGGCAGCATGGCGGTGCCGCCCCGCCCCGGCACCTGGGGTTTCGTCGAACTCCAGGACGCCGACGGCAAGCTCGTGCTGCGTATCGACGTGGAGCCCTGGCTCCCGGAGTCCCCGGTCCTGGGCGGGCTCCGTCCGGACCGCGGCTTCCGGATCCTCGAACTGACCGGGCTCGCCGCGCTCCTGAGAGATGCCGGTGTGCCGCTCCACACCGTGCACGACCGCGAGGACCCCACTGTCGCGCGCTCCGGCGGCGGTAGCGCGACGTATGCCGATCCCGGCCGCCTGCTGCCCCGGTGGAACACCCTCGGCCGGGGCCTGGCGACGGCCGTCTGGTTCCTGGCCTTCGCCCTCGCCCTCTTCCCGGTCGGCAAGCCGCCGCGGGAACTGTGGGTCGTGATGGCCGCCGCCGCCCTGGTGATGCCGGTGCTGAACCTCGCCGCCCGCCTGCAGGCCCGGCTGCGCGAGCGCGGTGCCGCCCATCCCGTCGCGTCGCGGATCGCGCCCGACCCGGCGCCCGGCTCGGGAGCGAGCGTCCGGTTCTGCGCGACGGCCGCGGTCCGGGTGCAGGAGCGGGACATCGTCCTGGTGGACAGCCTCGGGCAGGAGCGGTGGCTCGCGCGCTCGGGCCCGCACCGCGTGGCCGCACTGGTCCGCGTCCTGGACAACGCGAACGGAGCACCGCTGGGCATCGAGTTCCAGGGACCGGGCGGGGAGGTCCGCGCCGTCCTGCCCTGGGACCCGTGGTTCGGCGGCCCGGAGGGGGAGGCGCGGTGGACAGAGCTGCGCGGCGCCACCGGGCGGGGCGCCGACGACCGCCGTCAGGGCAGGAAGCAGCCTTGGCCCGCCACCGCGGTCGGCCAGGCGGACGTCGGCCTGCTGACGAGCCTGCCGGCGGCCACCGCGCGCAAGGCGTCGCGCTTTCCGGCTTCCGTCCACGGTGGCGGGGGCACCTGGCAGGCGATCGCCATGGCAGCGTTCTCCCTGCTCGGCTGCGTGCCGATGATCGCCGACCACCCGCGCGCGGGCCTCACGGGCACGGTGCTCGCGGCCCTCGCCCTCGGCGGCACGCTCGTCCCCCTCGCCGCCCACAGCCTGCACAGCCACCTCCGGCTGGACCGCCCGGCGCCGGGCCAGGGGCCCGCCGACGCCCCGGGGCACGTCCCGGTGACCACTTCCCGACAGGAGCCACGTTCATGACCGACGTCGACGCGCAGCCAGGCGCGCAGTCCGAGGCGCAGCCCGGCGGTCCCGGCGGCCCCGGCGGCAGGCCGGACGCGCCGAGCGACTACCAGCTCCTGCTCCCCGACGGCTGGTTCCGGATCGACCTCGATCCGGAACGGCGGGAGGGGGCGGTCGACGCGCTCGTGGAGCGGCAGTTCCGGGGGGTCGACGACGCGCCGATCGTCAAGCAGCAGGTGCGCGAGGAGCTGCGCGGCCGTGCGCTGGACGCGTACCGGAACGGCGGCATCGAGCTGTACATGAGCCTGCAGGCGGCCGGCGGGCTGACGGTGCCCGCGTCGCTGCTGGTCACGCTCGTGCCGCAGGAGAGCCTGGGCTCCGGGGTGCCGGTGGACGAGCTGGCCGGGTTCCTGGCGGAGCGCGGCGGTCCCGCCGAGTACGAGGTGACCGTCGAGGACCTGCCGGCCGGCACGTCCGTGCGGACGCGGGCCCGGACGGTGCCGCCGGCGGACGATCCGTCCGGCAGCGCGCTGCCGGTCACGTCCGTGGACTACCACGTACCGGTGCCGGGCTCGGAGGCCTACCTGCTGCTCTCCTTCTCCACGCCCCTCGACCCGATCGCCGACGCGATGGCGGACCTCTTCGACGCCGTGGCGCTGTCCCTGAAGTGGAGTGCGTGACCCGTGAGCGACGACACGTGGAACTGCGGCATCGAGTGCCCCGAGGACTGGATCCCGCTGCCCCTGGAGCCGGGCATCGACCTCGGCGCGTGGGCGCTGGAGCAGGCGAAGGAGCTGGCGGCGGCCACGTCGGAGGAGGTCGACGCCGAGGCGCTCATGTACGACCTGCGGGAGCGCGCCGCCGACAGCCGGGGGCGGGAGCCGGTGTTCGCGTTCGGGCTGTACCCGGAGGGGTTCGACACCGCGCTGGCCGTGCTGGAGGTGGACGTCATCCACCCCGACGCCGAAGTGCCGTCGATCACTCTCGACTGGATCACCGAGGTCTTCGCGACCGGGGACTTCCAGGAGCCGGAGGTGGAGCGGGCCACGGTGCCCGCCGGGCCCGCCGTCCGCATCCGCCAGGGCCTGGCGGGGCGCGGGACCGGGGAGAGCGGTGAGCGCTCCCTGATGGAGACGGTCACCTACGGGGTGCGGCCGCCGGGCATCGAGAGCGCCGTCATGGTCCTGGTCTCCTGGACGGCACCGGGTCTGGTCGACCTGATGACGGCGGCGGCCGACCAGATCGTCCACACCCTCAAGATCACGACCTGAGGCGGCGGCACGGCCGCGGGGCCGACGGCGCTGCGGGCCGGTACGGCCCGCACCGCGCTGACCTGTACCGTTGAACGGCCCCCCGCCGCCGTACCGACGTGTACCGACTGTGAAGTGATCCCCCCGTGCCCCTCCGCAAGGCCGTCTCCCGGACCGTCTCCCAGGCCATCCCCAAGGCCGAACTGCACCTCCACATCGAAGGCACCCTGGAGCCGGAGCTGGCCTTCGCGCTCGCCGCGCGCGGCGGGGTCACGCTGCCGTACGCCGACGCCGACGAGCTCCGCCGCGCCTACTCCTTCACGGACCTGCAGTCCTTCCTGGACCTGTACTACGCGCTGATGGCCGTGCTGCGCACCGAGGACGACTTCGCCGACCTCGCCGACGCGTACCTCGCCCGCGCCGCCGAGCAGGGCGTACGGCACGCCGAGATCTTCTTCGACCCGCAGGCGCACACCGCGCGCGGTGTCGACATCGGCACCGTCATCGAGGGGCTGGGGCGCGCGCTGGACGCGTCCCGGGAGCGGCACGGCATCAGCACGCAGCTGATCATGTGCTTCCTGCGGGACGAGTCCGCGCAGTCCGCGCTGGACACCTTCGAGGCCGCCAAGCCGTACCTGTCCCGGATCTCCGCCGTCGGGCTGGACTCCGCCGAGGTCGGCAACCCGCCGTCGAAGTTCCGCGAGGTCTACGAGCGGGCCGCCGCCGAGGGGCTGCGCCGCGTCGCCCACGCGGGCGAGGAGGGGCCGCCCGCGTACGTCTGGGAGGCCCTCGACGTGCTGGGCGTCGAGCGCGTCGACCACGGCCTGCGCTCGCTGGAGGACCCGGAGCTCGTCGCCCGCCTGGTCCGCGACCGCGTCCCGCTCACGCTCTGCCCGCTGTCCAACGTGCGGCTGCGCTGCATCGACCGCATCGAGGACCACCCGCTGCGCGCGATGCTCGCCGCCGGACTGCTGGCGACCGTCAACTCCGACGACCCCGCCTACTTCGGCGGGTACGCGGGCGACAACTACGACGCGGTCCGCGACGCGCTCGCCCTGGACGACGAGACGCTGCGCGAACTGGCCCGCAACTCGTTCGAGGCGGCGTTCCTCGGCGAGGACGAGGCACTGCGGGCCGCGTACCTCGCCGAGGTCGACGCGTACGTCTTCGACTGACCGCCGACCCGGCGGGCGGGGCGTACGGTGAATCCATGACTCAGCAGGTACGCGGCGTCATCGCGCCCGGCAAGAACGAACCCGTCCGTGTCGAGACGATCCTGGTGCCGGATCCCGGGCCCGGGGAAGCCGTCGTCCAGGTGCAGGCCTGCGGGGTGTGCCACACCGACCTGCACTACAAGCAGGGCGGCATCAACGACGACTTCCCGTTCCTGCTCGGCCACGAGGCCTCCGGCATCGTGGAGTCGGTCGGCGAGGGCGTGACGGAGGTCGCGCCCGGCGACTTCGTCATCCTCAACTGGCGCGCGGTGTGCGGCCAGTGCCGCTCCTGCCTGCGCGGCCGTCCCCAGTACTGCTTCAACACCCACAACGCCC
Organism: Streptomyces sp. NPDC006733; assembly: GCF_040636125.1. Lineage (NCBI taxonomy): Bacteria > Bacillati > Actinomycetota > Actinomycetes > Kitasatosporales > Streptomycetaceae > Streptomyces > Streptomyces sp. NPDC006733. The sequence goes on from NZ_JBEYJD010000008.1 coordinate 78,826, forward strand.
GCCAGAAGATGACCCTGGAGGACGGCACGGAGCTGTCCCCGGCGCTCGGCATCGGCGCGTTCGCCGAGAAGACCCTGGTCGCGGCCGGACAGTGTACGAAGGTGGACCCGGCGGTCTCGCCCGCGGTCGCCGGGCTGCTCGGCTGCGGCGTGATGGCGGGGATCGGCGCCGCGATCAACACCGGCGGTGTCGGGCGCGGCGACTCCGTCGCCGTCATCGGCTGCGGCGGCGTCGGGGACGCGGCCATCGCCGGGTCCCGGCTCGCGGGCGCGGGCCGGATCATCGCCGTCGACATCGACGACCGGAAGCTGGAGACGGCGCGCCGGATGGGCGCCACGCACACCGTCAACTCCCGCTCCACCGACGCCGTCGAGGCGATCCGCGAGCTGACCGGCGGATTCGGCGCGGACGTCGTCATCGAGGCGGTCGGCCACCCCGAGACGTACAAGCAGGCGTTCTACGCGCGGGACCTGGCGGGCACCGTCGTGCTCGTCGGCGTGCCCACCCCCGAGATGACGCTGGAGCTGCCGCTGCTGGACGTCTTCGGGCGCGGCGGCTCGCTCAAGTCGTCCTGGTACGGGGACTGCCTGCCGTCCCGGGACTTCCCCGTGCTGATCGACCTCCATCTGCAGGGCCGGCTGGACCTGGGCGCCTTCGTGACGGAGGAGATCGGGCTCGGCGACATCGAGAAGGCGTTCGCGCGGATGCACGAGGGCGACGTGCTGCGGTCGGTCGTCGTGTTCTGAGGACGCCGCACCGCTTGCCCCCGGACGTCGCACCGCCCGCCCTCGGACGACGCCCCGCCCGCCCCCGGACGCCGCGCCCGCCTACCCCGGCAGCGCGGCGTCCAGGATGCGGCCCGCGACCGTCGCCGAGTCCACCAGCGGATGCAGCGCCAGCGCCCGCAGGGCCGCCGCCCGGGAGCCCGAGGCGGCGGCCTCGATCGCGGAGCGCTCGACGGCCTTGAGGGTGAGCATCAGCCCGGCCTGGTGCTCGGTGGGCGCCGCCACCGGCAGCGGACGGGCACCGAAGGCGCCCACCTCGCAGGGCACTTCGATGATCGCCTCCGCGTCGAGCGCGGCGACCGTCGTCCCGTTCGGCACGTTCAGGATCAGCGTGGTCCGCTCGTCGCGCGCGATCGCCCGCATCAGGGCCAGCGCGACCCGGTCGTAGCCGCCGCCGTCCAGGTCGTGGGGGTCGCGCTGCCAGCCACCCGTGGCGGCACGGTTCTCCGCCATGTACGTCTCCTCCCGCTCCAGCCGCGTCCGGTCCCAGAGCGTGTACGCCTCGCCGGGCCGGTCCGCCGACCCGGCCGCCGCCGCTGCGAAGAACGCGCCCTGCTGCCGGTCCAGGAACTCCCCGCGGGTCGCCTCGGCCGAGCGCACCGCCGCCAGCGCCTCCCGTTCGAAGTAGTAGTAGTGCAGGTACTCGTTGGGCAGCGACCCCAGGGCGGCCAGCCACTGCGGCCCGAAGAGCTTGCCCTCCTCGAACGAGTCCAGCGCTGCCGGGTCGGCGAGCAGGCCCGGCAGCAGGTCGGGGCCGCCGTCCGACATCCCGCGCAGCCACCCCAGGTGGTTGAGGCCCACGTAGTCGTAGCGGAACGCGGGGGAGTCCGGGTCGGCGCCCGCGGCGCGCGCGGCCCTGCGGACCAGCCCGACCGGCGAGTCGCAGATGCCGATCACCCGCTCACCGAGCACCCGCGCCATCGCCTCGGTCACCATCCCGGCCGGGTTGGTGAAGTTGATGACCCACGCGTCGGGCGCCAGCGCCTTCACCCGTTCGGCGATCGCGACCGCGACCGGCAGCGTCCGCAGCCCGTACAGCACCCCGCCCGCGCCGACCGTCTCCTGCCCGAGCACGCCCTCCGCGAGCGGCACCCGCTCGTCGCACACCCGGCCCGCCGTGCCGCCGACCCGGATCGCGGAGAAGACGAAGTCGGCGCCGCGCAGCGCGTCGTCCAGGTCGGGGGCGAGCCGCACCGCCGGCGCGCCCGGCACGCCGGCCGCCTGGTCGGCCAGCACGGACGCGACGACCCGCAGCCGTACCGGATCCGTGTCGTGCAGCACGAGCTCGCGGCAGGCGCCGGGGGCGCCCGCGTCCGCGAGCAGCGCCCGGTACACCAGCGGGACGCGGAAACCGCCGCCACCGAGAATCACAAGTCTCATGCGTCTGTGACCTCCACTGTCAGTCTCATCGTGCACAGTGTTGTTCATGGACGACCACCCCGTGTTCGACCCACTGGCCGCGATCCGCCCGCCCGCGGATCCGCTACCCGATGTGTATCTGACCGGGACCGTCTTCCTGGACATCATCTTCACCGGCCTGGACAGCGCGCCGGTGCGCGGCACGGAGTCGTGGGCGCGCGGCATGGGCTCCAGCCCCGGCGGCATCGCCAACATGGCCACCGCCCTGGCCCGGCTCGGCCTGCGCACCCAGCTGGCCGCCGCCTTCGGCGACGACATGTACGGCGACTACTGCTGGGAGAGCCTGTCGGAGGGGGAGGGCATCGACCTCGGCCTGTCCCGCCGCATCCCGGGCTGGCACTCGCCGGTCACGGTCTCCATGGCCTACGAGGGCGAGCGGACGATGGTCTCGCACGGCCACGAGGCGCCGCCGCCCGAGGAGCCCGCCCCCGAGTGCCCGCCCGCCGCCCGCGCCTGCGTGGCCTCGCTGGAGCCGGGCGGCCCCGGCCAGGAGTGGATCGGGCACGCCGCCCGGCACGGCAGCCGGATCTTCGCCGACGTGGGCTGGGACGACTCGGGGCGGTGGGACCCGGCGGACCTCGCGGACCTGGAGCACTGCGCGGCCTTCCTCCCGAACGCGGCCGAGGCCATGCACTACACCCGTACCGACTGCCCGCGCGCCGCCGCCCGCAAGCTGGCCGAGCTGGTGCCGCTGGCCGTCGTCACGCTGGGCGCCGAGGGCGCCTACGCCGTGGACTCCGCGACCGGCGAGACCGCCGAGGTCCCGGCCCTGCTGATCGAGGCGCTGGACCCGACGGGCGCGGGCGACGTGTTCGTCGCCGCGTTCGTCACCGGCTCGCTGGCCGGCTGGCCGCTCGCCGACCGGCTCGCGTTCTCCTGCCTGTCGGCGGCGCTCTCCGTCCAGGAGTTCGGCGGCTCGCTGTCGGCCCCCGGCTGGATCGAGATCGCCGCCTGGTGGCAGCACGCCAAGGCCTTCGACGACCAGGACCGGGACGCGCTGCGCCGGTACGCCTTCCTCGACGCCCTGCTGCCGTCCGTCAGCCGCCCGGGACCGCTGCCCCGGGCCGTCCCGACCATCGGCTTCCGCCGCCGCCCGGCGGGACCGGCGGGGACGGGCAGACGCTGACCGCGCGCGCCGCGGCAGCCCGCGCGGCCCGCCGCGGCGCGCACGGTGGACCGTCCACCGGACCGGCCGCCGGAGCGCCTGCCGGAACAGCCGCCGGAACCCGCCGCGAAACCCCGGCGGAAAACCCCTCGGGCCAGAAGGGTCACCGACGTACCCTGGGTACTCCAAGGCCCTCACCGGGCACGTCGTCATCAGAAGGTGGGTTTCCCAGGCTCCGAGCCGGCCCATGACTCAGACACCGACACAGCACCAGCCGCAGGCACGCGCCCACTTCGTCGTTCCGGCCAAGCACCCCATGGTGACGGTCCTGGGATCGGGGGACGCCCTCCTCCGTGTGATCGAGACGGCCTTCCCGGCCGCCGACATCCATGTACGGGGCAACGAGATCAGCGCGACCGGGAAGCCCAAGGACGTCGCCCTCATCCAGCGGCTCTTCGACGAGATGCTGCTGGTGCTGCGCACCGGCCAGCCGATGACGGAAGACGGAGTGGAGAGGTCCATCGCGATGCTGCGCACCAACGGCAACGCGGCCGACCCGGAGGGGGAGACCCCGGCACAGGTGCTCACGCAGAGCATCCTGTCCAACCGCGGCCGCACCATCCGCCCCATGACGCTCAACCAGAAGCGCTACGTCGACGCCATCGACAAGAACACCATCGTGTTCGGCATCGGCCCCGCGGGCACCGGCAAGACCTACCTGGCCATGGCCAAGGCCATCCAGGCCCTGCAGGCCAAGCAGGTCAGCCGGATCATCCTCACCCGCCCGGCCGTCGAGGCGGGGGAGCGGCTCGGCTTCCTGCCCGGCACGCTCTTCGAGAAGATCGACCCGTACCTGCGCCCGCTGGTCGACGCGCTGCACGACATGATCGACCCGGACACCATCCCGCGGCTGATGGCCGCCGGGACGATCGAGGTCGCCCCGCTGGCGTACATGCGCGGCCGGACGCTGAACGACGCGTTCATCATTCTCGACGAGGCGCAGAACACCAGCGCCGAGCAGATGAAGATGTTCCTGACCCGCCTCGGCTTCGAGTCCAAGATGGTGATCACCGGCGACGTCACGCAGGTCGACCTGCCGAACGGCACGAAGAGCGGTCTGCGGCAGGTGCAGGACATTCTGGAGGACGTCGAGGACGTCCACTTCTCGCGCCTGACAAGTACCGACGTCGTGCGTCATAAGCTGGTGGGGCGCATCGTGGATGCGTACGAGCGTTTCGACGAGGGGAACGCCGACCCGAAGGCCGGGCGAAGCGCCGCAAACGGCGGCAAAGCCCGTACCTCCTAACCGAGAGTAGCCGCACCGCACCATGGCGATCGACGTCAACAACGAGTCAGGCTGGGAGATCGACGAGCAGGCGGTCCTCGAGATCGCCCGCTACGCCCTCCAGCGCATGCGGATCCACCCGCTCGCCGAACTGTCGGTGATCGTGGTGGACGCGGCCGCCATGGAGCAGCTGCACATCCAGTGGATGGACCTCCCCGGTCCGACCGACGTCATGTCCTTCCCGATGGACGAGCTGCGCCCCGGGAAGGACGACGAGGAACCCCCGCAGGGCCTGCTCGGCGACATCGTGCTCTGCCCGGAAGTGGCGAAGAAGCAGGGCGAGGAAGCGGAGACGCAGCACTCCATGGACGAGGAGCTCCAGCTCCTCACCGTCCACGGGGTGCTGCACCTGCTCGGTTACGACCATGAGGAAGCCGACCAGAAGGCCGAGATGTTCGGCCTCCAGAAGGCCATCCTCGACGGCTGGCGCGCCGAGCGCGGCATCGAGGGCCCCTCCCCGGCCCCGACCACCACCCACTGACGGCGATGGTCCTCTCCGCCGTACTGCTGGTCGTCGTCGCCTGGCTCGCCGCCTGCGCCGAAGCCGGTATCGCCCGCACCTCGCGCTTCCGCGCCGAGGAGTCCGTCCGCACCGGCCGGCGCGGCGCCGACAAGCTCATGGCCGTCGCCTCCGACCCCACCCGCTACCTCAACGTGGCCCTGCTCGTCCGGGTCGGCTGCGAGATGGCGGCCGCCGTCCTGGTGACGGTCGTCTGCGACCGGCACTTCGACACCACGTGGCAGGTGCTCGGCGTCGCCATCGGCATCATGGTGCTGGTCAGCTATGTCGCCGTCGGCGTCTCACCGCGCACCATCGGCCGCCAGCACCCGCTGAACACGGCCACGGCCGCGTCCTACGTCCTGCTGCCGCTCGCCCGCATCATGGGACCCGTCCCCGGCCTGCTGATCCTCCTCGGCAACGCGCTGACGCCCGGCAAGGGCTTCAAGCGCGGCCCGTTCGCGAGTGAGGCCGAACTGCGCGCGATGGTCGACCTCGCCGAGTCCGAGTCCCTCATCGAGGACGACGAGCGCCGCATGGTGCACTCCGTCTTCGAGCTCGGCGACACCATCGTCCGCGAGGTGATGGTGCCCCGCACCGACCTGGTGATGATCGAGCGCTTCAAGACCATCCGGCAGGCGATGACCCTCGCGCTGCGCAGCGGCTTCTCCCGCATCCCGGTCACCGGCGAGAGCGAGGACGACATCGTCGGCGTCGTCTACCTCAAGGACCTCGCCCGCCGCGTGCACATCAACCGCGACGCCGAGAACGACCTCGTCTCGTCCGTCATGCGGCCCGCCACCTTCGTCCCGGACACCAAGAACGCGGGCGACCTGCTGCGCGAGATGCAGCAGGAGCGCAACCACGTCGCCGTCGCGATCGACGAGTACGGCGGCACGGCCGGGATCGTCACCATCGAGGACATCCTCGAGGAGATCGTCGGCGAGATCACCGACGAGTACGACCGCGAGGTCCAGCCCGTCGAAGACCTCGGCGGCGGCTCCTACCGCGTCACCGCCCGCCTGGACATCGGCGACCTCGGCGACCTGTACGGCTGCGAACTCGACGACGACGACGTCGAGACGGTCGGCGGCCTGCTCGCCAAGTCGCTGGGCCGCGTCCCCATCCCCGGCGCCTCCGCCTTCGTGGAACTCCCCCAGGACGGCTCCCACACCCCCGCCCAACCCACCGCCCTCCGCCTCACCGCCGAAACCCAGGCCGGCCGCCGCAACCGCATCGGCACGGTCCTGGTGGAGCCGATCGGGGCAACGGCGGAGGAGGCGGAAGGGGCGTCGGGGACGGCGGGCGGAAGCGGCGAGTAGGGCGGGTTCGGCGGGTTCAGCGGGTTCAGCTGCGCTGAGCGGCCGCGAAGGCGACGAAGGAGGCCCAGGAGGCGGCGGGAACGGCGAGGGCCGGACCCTGCGGGTCCTTGGAGTCGCGGATGTGGACGGTGGTGGGGTGGATGGCCACCTCGACGCAGTCGCCGCCGTTGCTGCCGGAGTGGGTGGACTTGCGCCAGTCGTAGGCGATCTCTATGCAGTCGCCGCCGCTGCCACCGCTGCGACTGGATTTGAACCAGACAAGGTCCTTCATAGCTCTCCCGCCAACTGCTTGATCAGAGCTGCGGATTCCTCGATCCCGAGGGCCTGCGTTCGGATCATCGCATAACGCTGGGAGTAGCGGGCGACCTCGTCCGGGTCGGCGATCAGAAGACTGCGCTCCTGCATCTCCAGATACGCCAGATGCTTGTGCTCCGGAGTCTCGATCAGCTTCACGGTGCCATCTACGCCCGCGTGCTCACCGCGGTTGGACGGGATGAGCTGCACGACGACGTTTCGCATGGCCGCACAGCGTAGGAGGTGGTCAAGTAGTTCGTGCATGACCTCGCTGCTGCCGTACTGCCTCTCCAGGACGGCGGTCTCGATTACAAAACTGAATAACGTCACCGGTTTCCGAGTGAACAGCGACCGCCGCGCGATGCGTGCCTCGACCAGTCGGTCGACCTCCTCGTCCTCCAGCGGTGGGAACCGTGATGTGATTACGGCCCGCGCGTAGTCCTCGGTCTGCAGCAGCCCGTTCAGCATGTGCGTGCTGTAGGACGAAACGCTCAGCGCTTCCGCCTCTAACTTCGCGAAGTCCTTGAAGAAGGCTGGGTAGCGGTCATTCGCCAGATGCTCAGTAGCGAGCGCCAGAAGGCCGCCCGCCTCCAGAGCCTCGTCAGCCGCCGCGATGAACTCGGGCGACGGGATCCGCTCGCACGTCTCGATGGCGCTGACGTAGGAGTCGGAGACGTGAATCCGCTCGCCCAGCTGTGCCTGTGTGAGCCCGCGGGACTTGCGGAACGATCGCAATAGCTCGGCGAAGTACCGCGCGGTCCCCGAAGATCCAGCGTTTTGACCCATCTCCGCCACCCCACACTCGTCAGCTCGATTCCACGTGTCTCCAGGGGAGTCGACCCCCAACCCCCACCCGGGCCCTGTCGAGGCTCCGGTCCTGTTCAGGCTAGCCATGCTTGCCGAGAGTGGAGGTATGAATACAGAAAGTAATCACGCGAGCATCTTTTCCCCATGGGTGCCGGTCTCCGGGCACCGGCTGCGCAAGGTGGGTGTCTTCTTCGACGCCGTGCGGGTCGGGCCGGGGGCGGGGGAGGAGCTGGCGACGCGTCTCGAAGCGCTGACGAACGGGGAGCCGGGGCCGGTGGTCGGGGAGTCGGCCGGCGGGCGGTGGATGTACTTCCTGGTCGCCGCGGGGAGTTGCGCGGGGCGCAGGTGGCCGCCCGGTGTGACGCGCCTGGGGTCGGACGGCCGGGACGCCTACGTCGGCATCCCGGCCCTCACCGGCGCCACCTGGCCCCTGAGCTGGCGCTGCGCGCCCCGGCCGGACCGCCGACTGGTCGACGCGGACCTCCTGCACGGCACGCTCCGCGCCCAGCTCTCCTGGGAACCGGGCCCCATGCCGCGCGGCTGACCCCGGCCGCCTACCGGGTGCCCGCGTAAGTCCGCCGCAGGCCGATCGCTACCAGCACCGCCACCGCCAGCAGGATCGCCGCGTCCGCGGCCAGGGCGAGGTGGATGCCGTCCAGGAGGTGGGTGCGGCTGGAGGCCAGGGCGCTCAGGAGGGGGATGCCTATGGTGAGGCCGAGCTGCTGGGAGCTGGTCACCAGGCCGGTGGCCAGGCCCTGTTCGTGGTCGGGGAGGCCGGAGGTGGCCGTGATGCCGTAGGAGACGATCACCCAGAGGTGGCCGACGCAGGCCACGGTGACGGCGATCAGGGCGATCCAGGTGCCGGACGGGCCGGTGCCCAGGAGGAGGAGCGCCGCGGTCAGTGCGGACTGCAGGAGCAGGCCGCCGATCAGGACGGTGCGGGTGCCGAAGCGGCCGATCACGCGGGAGGCGGTCATGCCCGTGAGTGCGGCGGCGACTCCCTGCACGCCGAAGACCAGGCCGGTCCTGAACGCCGACAGGCCGCGGATCTCCTGGAGGTACAGGGTGAGCAGGAAGACGACGGTGCTCATCATCGCGAACGTGGTGATCCCCGCGAGGTTGCCCCACGCCACGGTCCGCTTGCGCAGCATCTGCAGGGAGACCAGCGGTTCGGCCGCGCGGGACTCGACGACGACGAAGCCGACGAGCAGCGCGATCCCCGCCGCGAGCGAGGTGGCGACGTCGGCCCGTCCGAAGCCCTGCTGCGCCGCCGTGGTCAGGGCGTAGATCAGGGCCAGCAGGCCGCCGGTGACGGTGACGGCGCCGGGGATGTCGATGCGGGGGCGCTGGGGGTGCCGGGACTCGGTCAGCAGGCCGGGGGCCGCGGCCAGCACGATGACGCCGGCGACGGCGAGGATGCCCATGGTCGAGCGCCAGCCGAAGGTGTCGGTGAAGACGCCGCCCAGGACGACGCCGATGGTGAAGCCCAGCGACAGCAGCGTGCCGCTGATGCCGAGCGCGCGGTCGCGCTGCGGGCCCTCGGGGAACGTGGTGGTGAGCAGGGACATGCCGGTCGGCACGATGACGGCCGCTCCCAGCCCCTGGACGGCGCGGGCGGCGAGGAAGGAGGCCGGGTCCCAGGCCAGGGTCGCCAGGACGGAGGCGGCGGTGAAGACGGCCAGCCCCGTCAGGAAGAGCTTGCGCCGTCCGAACAGGTCCGCGATCCGCCCGAAGAGCAGCAGGAAGCCGCCGGACGGCAGCGCGAACGCGGTGACGGCCCACTGCAGGTTGGCCTGCGTCATGCCGAGGTCCTTGCCGAGCACCGGCAGGGAGACGTTCAGGATGGAGAAGTCGAGCGCGACCATGAACTGGGCCGCGCACAGCACGAACAGCACGAGTTTGGCGCGGGTGGTGAGCTTGCCGGTGCCCGGCGCCGGCTCGGGCGTCGGCCCGGGGAGGGCAGCCGGGGCTGTTGCGGAGGGGGTCTGTGTCGCCATGTCCCAACCCTCGGGCTGATCTCGTTGGGGTGGGGAGCCCGTGCTTATGCTGGTGGCCGGACCACCAGCCAGGGGGAGCGGGAGTGGAGAACTCAGCCAGGTCGACACCTTCTGCCAAGTCGTACCGCCGTCAGGAGTTGCGCGACTTCCTGATGGCCCGCAGGGCCCGGATCAGCCCCGCCGAGGCCGGACTGCCGGACGGCGGTGCCCGCCGCCGCACGCCGGGGCTGCGCCGTGAGGAGGTCGCGGTCCTCGCCGGGGTCGGGGTGTCCTGGTACCAGTGGCTGGAGCAGGGGCGCGAGATCACCGTCTCGCCGCAGGTGCTGGACGCGGTGGCGCGGGTGCTGAAGCTGAACGGCGCCGAGCGGCGCCATCTGTACGGGCTGGCCGGGCTCAACCCGCCGCTGCCGGAGGCCGTCCCCGACACCGACTTCTGCGACGGGCTGCACCGCCTGATCGACGCCTGGATGCCGTTCCCCGCCCACGTCATGGACGCGTACTGGAACATCGTCGCCTTCAACGAGTCGGCCGGGCTGACCTTCGGCTTCACGAAGGACGACACCAACTGCCTGGTCGCCTTCTTCACCAGCCCGCTGTACCTCGGCGGCACCGTCGACCGCGCGGAGCTGGCCGCGACCGTCGTCGCCCAGTACCGGGCGACGGCCTCCGAGCGCCCCGACGACGAGGGGTTCCGCACGGTGGTCGAGGAACTGGCGTCCACCTGCCCGGAGTTCGCGGAGCTCTGGGCGCGCGGGGACGTGCAGGCCAGCGGGCAGACGCTCAAGGAGATCGCGCATCCCACGGTCGGGTCGCTGCACTTCGAGAGCACCCAGCTGCGGCTGCCGGCCCGCCCGGACCTGACCATCGTGATGCACAACCCGCTCCCGGACACGGACACCGCGGCGAAGCTGGAGCGGCTGACGTCACCGCAGGGGCGCCGGGACACGATGCGGCCGGTCGCGGGCTGAGCCGCGGGCCGTCCGCCGGTCGGAGGACGCCCCCGGGGGGCGCGCCGCCCCTCGGGACGGCCCCGCCCCCGCGAACGCCGCCGCCGTTTCCCGCGCTCTATGCTCCCGGTATGAGCGATGCGACCCCGCTGGGGCCCGAGGACCTGAAGATCATCACCCTGGCGCGGTCGGCCCGCGCGCGCAACGGCGTGGCCGAGGGTGCGGCCGTGCGGGACGAGACCGGGCGTACGTATGTCGCCGGGACCGTCGCGCTGGAGTCGCTGCAGCTCAGCGCGCTGCAGACCGCCGTCGCGATGGCGGTCGCCAGCGGGGCGCAGTCGTTGGAGGCGGCGGCCGTCGTGACCGCCGCCGAGACGCCGGCCGACGCGGACCGGGCCGCGGTCCGGGACCTCGGCGGGCCGGGGACGCCGGTGCACCTCGCGGGCCCGGACGGGACGCTGCGCGTCACCGTCCAGGCGGGCTAGCGAGGGACCGTCCAGGAACCCCCGCCATCTCCTCGGCCGCGCCGACCGCGGCCCCGGCGGGTCAGGGGATCAGAGCGCGTCGGGTCCGCGCTCGCCGGTGCGGACCCGTACGGCCGTCTCGACCGGGACCGACCAGACCTTGCCGTCGCCGATCTTGCCCGTGCGGGCGGCGTTGACGACCGCTTCGATGACGGCCTCGGCGTCGGCGTCCTCCACCAGGACCTCCAGGCGCACCTTCGGTACGAGGTCGACGCGGTACTCCGCGCCCCGGTAGACCTCGGTGTGGCCGCGCTGGCGCCCGTAGCCGCTGGCCTCGGTGACGGTGAGGCCGTGGACGCCCAGCTCCAGGAGCGCCGCCTTCACCTCGTCCAGCTTGAACGGCTTGATGACGCCGGTGACCAGCTTCATTCGGCGGAGCTCCTGTTCTTGGCGTGGGCGAGCGCCTGGGCGAGAGCCGAGGCGTGCACATGGGGCGCGCCCTGCGAGACGACGCCGTGATCGTATGCCGACTCCGCGTGCACGGTCAGGTCCAGGCCGGTGAGTTCGTCCTCGGGGGAGACCCGGAAGCCCATCAGCCGGTCGATGGCCTTGCCGATCCCGTACGTGACGGTGAACGCGTACGCCCCGACGACCAGCACCGCGGCGGCCTGCTTGCCGAGCTGGCCGAGGCCGCCGCCGTAGAGCAGGCCCTCGGGCCCCGAGGTCATGGTGGCGGTCGCGAAGAGGCCGATGAGCAGGGTGCCGGTGATGCCGCCGATGAGGTGCACGCCGACCACGTCGAGGGAGTCGTCGTAGCCGAGCCGGAACTTCCAGCTGACGGCGAACGAGCAGAGCACGCCGGCGGCCAGGCCGACGACCAGCGCCCCCATCAGGTCCACCGAGCCGCAGGCCGGGGTGATCGCGACCAGCCCGGCCACCGCGCCGGACGCGGCGCCCAGCGTCGTGGCGTGGCCGTCGCGGCGCTTCTCCACGACGAGCCAGCCGAGCAGGCCCGCGCAGCCCGCGACCTGGGTGTTGAGGAACGCGGCGGCGGCCAGGCCGTTGGCGCCGAGCGCCGAGCCGGCGTTGAAGCCGAACCAGCCGAACCAGAGCAGCCCGGCGCCGAGCACCACCAGCGGGAGGTTGTGCGGGCGCATGGCCTCCTTGCGGAAGCCGAGGCGCGGGCCGAGGACCAGCGCCAGGGCCAGCCCCGAGGCGCCGGAGCAGATCTCGACGACGGTGCCGCCCGCGAAGTCCAGGGCGCCCAGCTTCGCCACGATCCAGCCGCCGGTGCCGAAGACCCAGTGGGCCACCGGGACGTATACGAGCAGTGTCCAGGCGAGCACGAAGACGACCCAGGCGCCGAACTTCGCGCGGTCGGCGATGGCGCCGCTGATCAGTGCGGCGGTGACGACGGCGAAGGTCAGCTGGAACGTGGCGAACAGCAGCGTCGGGACGTGGCCGGTGACGCTCGTCGGGCCGATGCCGTGCATGCCCAGGTGGTCCAGGCCGCCGATCAGGCCGAGGCCGCCGGCGTCCGGGCCGAAGGCGAGCGAGTACCCCGCGACCAGCCAGACCACCGTCACGAGGGCGATCGACACGAAGCTCATCATGAGCATGTTCAGGACGCTCTTCGTGCGGACCATGCCGCCGTAGAAGAGCGCCAGGCCCGGCGTCATCAGCAGGACGAGGGCGGTGGCGGCGAGCAGCCAGGCGGTGTCACCGGAGTCGATTCCGGCCGACAGGTACGGCACGAGGGCTTCCCTTCCCGGGGCGGCGGGGGGTGGTGTGCGGCGGTGGTCGCCCACGAGCCTCACCGGCGGCCGTTTCCGGCAGTGGGCAGACGTGTTTCCGCCGTGTTTCGTGTTGCTGCGGAGTTACCGGCGCCTCACATCCGACCGCACCCGCGGCCGTGCGTGCGGCAGCACACGCGGCCGCACACCCGACCGTGCGACCGCACACGCGGCCACCCGCCCGCCCGTGCGGCCCGCCGCGGATCCGGTCGCCACGCGCTCTCACGGGTGCCGGTGTGAGCCGGGCCCGCCGCGATCGGGGAGAATGGGCCGCATGAGCGCCAGTCCCCAGTCCTCCGAGGCCGTCCACCGGTCCGGCTTCGCCTGTTTCGTCGGCCGTCCCAACGCGGGCAAGTCGACCCTCACGAACGCTCTCGTCGGCATCAAGGTCGCCATCACCTCGAGCCGGCCGCAGACCACCCGGCACACGGTGCGCGGCATCGTGCACCGCCCGGACGCGCAGCTGATCCTGGTCGATACCCCTGGTCTGCACAAGCCGCGCACGCTGCTGGGCGAGCGGCTCAACGACGTGGTCCGCTCGACGTGGGCCGAGGTCGACGTGATCGGCTTCTGCGTGCCGGCCGACCAGAAGCTCGGCCCCGGTGACAAGTACATCGCCAAGGAGCTCGCGGGGGTCCGCAAGACCCCCAAGATCGCCATCGTCACCAAGACGGACCTGGTCGACGACAAGGTGCTGCGCGAGCAGCTGCTCGCGATCTCGGAGCTCGGCCGCGAGCTGGGCATCGAGTGGGCGGAGATCATCCCGGTCTCGGCCGTCGGGGACGTCCAGGTCGGTCTGCTCGCCGACCTGATCATCCCGCTGCTCCCGGAGGGCCCGCAGCTCTACGCGGACGGCGACCTCACCGACGAGCCCGAGCAGATCATGGTGGCGGAGCTGATCCGCGAGGCCGCGCTCGAAGGCGTGCGGGACGAGCTGCCGCACTCCATCGCGGTCGTCGTCGAGGAGATGATCCCGCGCGAGGACCGGCCGAAGGACAAGCCGCTGCTCGACATCCACGCCAACATCTACATCGAGCGGTCCAGCCAGAAGGGCATCATCATCGGCCCCAAGGGCGCCCGCCTCAAGGACGTCGGCACCAAGTCCCGCAAGCACATCGAGGCGCTGCTCGGCACGCCGGTCTTCCTCGATCTGCATGTGAAGATCGCCAAGGACTGGCAGCGCGACCCGAAGCAGCTGCGCAAGCTCGGGTTCTGACCGCGGCCTGCTCCGGCGCGCGGCCGTTCCGACGCCCGCCCGTTCCGCGGCGGCGGGCGGCCTCCAGCGTTTCCGCGCCGGAGGCCGCCCGTCACGCGCCTTCCTTGAGCACCGTCTGGATCAGGTCGCGCTGCGCCTCCGTCAGGTTCGGGTCCGCGCAGTGCACGGTCCGGCCGTCGACGGTGATCTCGTAGTGGAAACCGTCCGGCACCCCGTGCTGGGGCGCGGCACGCGCCTGCTCGACGGTCGCACGGGCCACTGCGTGCAGATGGGCGGCGTCGGGCCGGCCTGCGGTGTCCAGCTCGGCCCGACGCTCGATTCCGGCGAAGCCGCCGGAACGGATCACTTCTATGCGCACTGCGCTCCTCAGCCCTGCTGGCCCGACGCGCCCTCCGGCTGCCCGGCCTGACGCGGGAGGTCCGCGCCATTCGTCGACGTCGGAACGCCGACCTGCGACCACGCCTTCAGGACGGCCTGGTGCGCCTCGCCGTCCCCGTACCGCGTGTGGGCGGCGGAGACGGTCAGCCGGGCGAAGTCGGCGAACGACGCCTGCGGGGAGATCTGCCCGCCCGTGAGCACGTCGTACCAGATCTGCCCGGCCTGCTCCCATGCATACCCGCCGAGGGCCTCGGCCACCAGGTAGAAGGCATGGTTCGGGATGCCGGAGTTGATGTGCACGCCGCCGTTGTCCCGGCCGGTCGTCACGTAGTGGTCCATCGTGGCGGGCTGCGGGTCCTTGCCCAGCTTCGGGTCGTCGTAGGCGGTGCCCGGGGCCTTCATCGAGCGCAGCGCGTCGCCGTGGATGTTCGGCCCGAGCAGCCCGGCGCCGATCAGCCAGTCCGCCTGGTCGGCGGTCTGCTGCAGGGAGTGCTGCTTGACGAGCGAGCCGAAGACGTCGGACATCGACTCGTTGAGCGCGCCCGGCTGGCCGAAGTACGTGAGGTTGGCCGTGTACTGGGTCACGCCGTGCGTCAGCTCGTGGCCGATCACGTCGATCGGCAGCGTGAAGTCCAGGAAGATGTCGCCGTCCCCGTCGCCGAACACCATCTGCTCGCCGTTCCAGAAGGCGTTGTTGTACCGCTGGCTGAAGTGGACGGTCGCGTTCAGGGGCAGGCCCTGGTCGTCGATCGAATGCCGCTGGAACGCCTTCAGGTAGAGCTCGAAGGTGGCGCCGAGAGCGTTGCTCGCCCGGTTGACGGTCTGGTCCTTGCTCTCCTTGTCGCCCTCGCCGCGGACCTTGCGGCCGGGCAGGGTCGTCCCGTGCTTGGCGTCGTAGATCGTCCGCTTGGGCTTGTCGGAGGCGACCGCTCCGGCGATGGAGGGTGCGCCGATGACGGTGGTCAGCCGGCGGTGGGTGCGCTCGAAGGCGTCCCGCTCCAGTGTGGCCCGGGCGAGATCGGAGAGCGCGCGGTCCTCAGATGTGGCCATCTTGTCGAGGACATGCGGAGGAATGATCGTGCAGAAAGTAGGTGTCGCGTCCATGGCCGCAATGTGGCACGTGGTCCCAGCGCTGTCACTGCTTGCGACGATGATTACTGAAAAGGGACGGAAGATCATGGTTTTACTGGACAGAACCACTCGTCTTGCATACTGAGAGGGAGCACGGTTCGAGTGCGATATTCGAGCGGGCTCGGCTATGGTCGTCCACATCATGCGTTTCGGGCTGCTTCTCCTTAGCTGCCGCGGCGAGGGCCTGTAGTCGTAGGCCGACCCCCTCCCCGCGGAGTTCAGGCGTGCGCATCGCCGTCGGCCGTACTGGAGCCGGACCCATGAGGAGCCCACCGCAGATGTCCCAGAACCCCGTGAATTCCGTAGGCCGCCCCACGCCCATCACCGCGGCGAGCGTGCGCCAGCGCCCCACGGCGATGCCGATCCACAAGTACGCGCCCTACGACGCCGTCGACATCCCGGACCGCACGTGGCCGAACGCCCGGATCACCAAGGCGCCGCGCTGGCTGTCCACGGACCTGCGGGACGGCAACCAGGCGCTGATCGACCCGATGTCCCCGGCGCGCAAGCGGGCGATGTTCGAACTGCTGGTGAAGATGGGCTACAAGGAGATCGAGGTCGGTTTTCCGTCATCCGGCGAGACCGACTTCGCCTTCGTGCGCTCCATCATCGAAGAGGGCGCGATCCCCGAGGACGTGACGATCTCCGTCCTGACGCAGGCCCGCGAGGAGCTGATCGAGCGGACCGTCGAGTCGCTGGTCGGCGCCCCCCAGGCCACCGTGCACCTGTACAACGCGACCGCGCCGGTCTTCCGCAGGGTGGTCTTCCGCGGCTCGAAGGAGCAGGTCAAGGCCATCGCAGTGGACGGCACCCGGCTGGTGATGGAGTACGCGGACAAGATCCTGGGCTCGGACACCGTCTTCGGCTACCAGTACAGCCCGGAGATCTTCACCGACACCGAGCTGGACTTCGCCCTGGAGGTCTGCGAGGGCGTCATGGACGTCTGGCAGCCGGAGGCCGGCCGCGAGATCATCCTGAACCTGCCGGCGACCGTCGAGCGCTCCGCCGCCAGCACGCACGCCGACCGCTTCGAGTGGATGTCGCGCAACCTGTCGCGCCGCGAGAACATCTGCCTGTCCGTGCACCCGCACAACGACCGCGGCACCGCGGTGGCCGCCGCCGAGCTGGCGATCATGGCGGGGGCGGACCGCATCGAGGGCTGCCTGTTCGGGCAGGGCGAGCGCACCGGCAACGTCGACCTGGTCACCCTGGGCATGAACCTGTTCAGCCAGGGCGTCGACCCGGAGATCGACTTCTCGCAGATCGACGAGATCCGCCGCACCGCCGAGTACTGCAACCAGATGGAGATCCACCCGCGCCACCCGTACGCGGGCGACCTGGTCTACACGTCCTTCTCCGGCTCCCACCAGGACGCCATCAAGAAGGGCTTCGAGGCGATGGAGGCCGACGCGGCCACCGCCGGCAAGACCGTCGACGAGATCCCGTGGGCGGTGCCGTACCTGCCGATCGACCCGAAGGACGTCGGCCGCTCCTACGAGGCCGTCATCCGGGTCAACTCGCAGTCCGGCAAGGGCGGGATCGCGTACGTCCTGAAGAACGACCACAAGCTGGACCTGCCGCGCCGGATGCAGATCGAGTTCTCCAAGATCATTCAGACCCGGACCGACGACGTGGGCGGCGAGATCACGCCGGCCGAGATCTGGGCCGCGTTCCGCGACGAGTACCTGCCGACGGCGGAGAACGCCTGGGGCCGCATCGAGCTGCGCTCCGCGCAGGCCGAGACCACGACCGACGGCGGCGACGCGCTGACCGTGGAGGCCGTCGTCGACGGCGTCACGACGGTGCTCACCGGACGCGGCAACGGCCCGATCTCGGCGTTCTTCGACGCGCTGCACTCGGTCGGCATCGACGCGCGGCTGCTGGACTACACCGAGCACACGCTGAGCGAGGGCGCGAGCGCCCAGGCGGCGTCGTACATCGAGTGCGCGATCGACGGCAAGGTGCTGTGGGGCATCGGCATCGACCCGAACACCACGCGCGCCTCGCTGAAGGCGGTCGTCTCGGCCGTCAACCGGGCGGCTCGCTGACTACCGCCTTCGGGTGATCGCATCCGCCGCCGAGCCGGCCGGCCGGCGGGCGGACGAGCGGTGACGGCAACGGCCGCGGCGGCCCCCAGGGGGCTCGCCGCGGCCGTTGCCGCGTCGGGGGAGAGCGGCACCGCGAGCGGCGAAACACCGTGAATCCGTGCGGAATCCCCCGTCCCGGACCGCCCGGCCGCCGGGGCCGGCCGACGGCGGGATCGCGTCAATCCTCTTCGCGGGCCCACCCGCCGTGACCTGCTACGACGCGGTACGGACGCGGCCGATCCGGAAATCCCCCCTTACGCGGTACTGACTGGGCGTCACTGGTGTGGCTAACATCACGGCAGCAGTAACGGCACCGTTGCCGAGGCGTTACGCACATGTGCGTGCCGGACCGGTGCGTACCGGGACGAATCGCCGGAGGGTGCAACGTGGTTCAGCTGCGAGGGCTGTGCTTCTGGGGTGTGCGCACCGCGTGGCACACCGAGGACGACGGCGAGTTCTTCTGCCCCGACTGCGGGGGCGACCGCGCCTACCACCGGCGCAGCGGCACGCGGCGCCTGACCGTGCTCAACGTTCCCGTGCTGACCCGCGGGCCGGCCGGAACCGTCATCGAATGCAGCGGCTGCCACGGGCACTTCGGCGCCGAGACGCTCGACCACCTCACGACGACCCGCTTCTCGGCGATGCTGCGCGACGCCGTGCACACGGTCGCGCTCGCCGTGCTGACGGCCGGCGGGGCCACCGGCCGGCCGGCGCGCGAGGAGGCCGTCCGCGCGGTGCGCTCGGCGGGCTTCACCGACTGCACGGAGGACCAGCTCCTCGGACTGCTGGCGGCGATCGTCGCCGACGCGGGCCGGTTCCCCGGCGCCGCCGACGTCCTCGGCCCCGACTCGTTCGCCGACGCCCTGGACGGGTGCGGCAGCTGGCTCTCCATCGAGCTGCACGAGGCACTGGAGCCGCTCTCCGCCCACCTCGCGCCCCAGGGCCGCGAGCGGATCCTGCTGCAGGGCGCGCGGATCGCCCTCGCCGACGGGCCGTACCTGCCCGCCGAGCGCGAGGTGCTGGTCGCGGTCGGCCGCTGCCTGTCGCTGCCCGCGGGGGACACCGCCCGGCTGCTCGCCGAGGCGGCGGGCACCCCGTCCTGACGCGGCCGGGCGCCGGGCCGCCCCGGCGGGCGGACGGCCGCGCCGCCCGGTAGGCGCCGCCCGGTAGGCGCCGCTCGGCAGGTCCCGCCCGCTGGGCGCCGCCTAGTGGGCCGCCAGGACCAGCGCCAGCGCGACGAGGGCCGGCACGGTCTGGACGAGGACGATGCGGCGGCTCGCGGTGGCGGCCCCGTACACGCCGGCCACGGCGACGCAGACGAGGAAGAAGATCCGGGTCTGGAAGCCCACCGGGTCGGCGGCGAACGCGGACCACGCCAGGCCGGCCGCGAGGAACCCGTTGTAGAGCCCCTGGTTCGCGGCCAAGGCCTTGGTCTCGGCGGCGAACTCGGCGGTCAGGCCGAAGGCGGCCCTGCCCCGCGGAGTGGTCCACAGGAACATCTCCAGGACCAGGATGTACACGTGCAGGACGGCGATGGCCAGTACTGCCACGGTTGCGGTGATCGACATACGCGGCAGCGTATGCGGGCCGGGAGGGCCGGGGGCCGCTTCGGGTACGGGACAATGGGCCGTATGAGTCTGTTCCGCGACGACGGCATCGTGCTGCGCACCCAGAAGCTGGGTGAGGCGGACCGGATCATCACGCTGCTCACCCGCAGGCACGGGCGGGTGCGGGCGGTGGCGCGGGGGGTGCGCCGCACGAAATCGAAGTTCGGCGCGCGGCTGGAGCCGTTCAGCCACGTCGACGTGCAGCTGTTCGCGCGCGGCGGGGAGCTGGTCGGGCGCGGGCTGCCGCTGTGCACGCAGGGCGAGACGATCGCTCCGTACGGTAGCGCCATCGCGGCCGACTACGACCGCTACACCGCCGGCACGGCGATGTTGGAGACGGCGGAACGGTTCACCGACCACGAGGGCGAGCCGGCCCTCCAGCAGTACCTGCTCCTGGTGGGCGGGCTGCGCACCCTCGCCTCCGGCGAGCACCAGCCGCGGCTGATCCTGGACGCCTTCCTGCTGCGCTCGCTGGCGGTGAACGGCTACGCGCCGAGCTTCGACAACTGTGCCAAATGCGGGATGGACGGGCCGAACCGGTTCTTTTCGGTAGGAGCGGGAGGAGTCGTCTGCGCCGAGTGCCGGGTGCCGGGAAGCGTCGTACCCTCACGGGAGTCCCTGGAACTGCTCGGCGCGCTGCTGGGCGGGGACTGGGAGACGGCGGACGCCTGCGAGCCGCACTTCTGCCGGGAGGGCAGCGGGCTCGTCGCGGCCTATCTGCAGTGGCACCTGGAGCGGGGGCTGCGCTCGCTGAAGTTCGTCGAGAAGTAGTACCGAGCTGTACGAGACGTAGGAGAGGCAACGCGCATGGCACGTCGCGGGATTCTGGGCCGTTCCCGACCGGAGTACCGGACTCCGGACCCGCATCCGTCCGGTGCGGTGCCCCCGAAGATCCCGGGGGAGCTGGTGCCGCAGCACGTCGCCATCGTCATGGACGGCAACGGCCGCTGGGCGAAGGAGCGCGGCCTGCCGCGTACCGAGGGGCACAAGGTCGGCGAGTCGGTCGTCCTCGACGTCCTCAAGGGCAGCATCGAGCTGGGCGTCAAGAACCTCTCCCTGTACGCCTTCTCCACCGAGAACTGGAAGCGCTCGCCCGACGAGGTGCGCTTCCTGATGAACTTCAACCGCGACGTCATCCGCCGCCGCCGGGACGAGATGGACGAGCTCGGCATCCGCATCCGCTGGGTGGGCCGGATGCCCAAGCTGTGGAAGTCCGTCGTGCAGGAGCTCCAGGTCGCGCAGGAGCAGACGCAGGACAACGACGCCATGACGCTCTACTTCTGCGTCAACTACGGCGGCCGGGCGGAGGTCGCCGACGCGGCCGCGGCGATGGCGGCGGACGTGAAGGCGGGCAAGCTCGACCCCGCGAAGGTCAACGAGAAGACCTTCGCGAAGTACCTGTACTACCCGGACATGCCGGACGTGGACCTCTTCATCCGCCCCTCGGGCGAGCAGCGCACGTCCAACTTCCTGCTCTGGCAGACGGCGTACGCCGAGATGGTCTTCCAGGACGTCCTGTGGCCCGACTTCGACCGCCGCGACCTCTGGCGCGCCTGCCACGAGTACGCCTCAAGAGACCGCCGCTTCGGCGGAGCCCTCCCCAACGACCTGGCCCCGACGGACAAGCGGCCCCCGAGCGCGTGAGCGCGCGGGAACCGGGGGTCCGCCGCGCACGCGCGGCCGACCACCGGTTCCGGTGGTGACCGCTGAGGCGTCAGGCCTTCTGCGCGGTGGCGCAGTCGGCGCAGGTGCCGAAGATCTCTACCGTGTGGGCGACGTTGACGAAGCCGTGGTCCTCGGCGATGGCCTCGGCCCACTTCTCGACGGCCGGGCCCTCGACCTCGACGGCCTTGCCGCACATGCGGCAGACGAGGTGGTGGTGGTGGCCGTCGGAGCAGCGGCGGTAGACCGATTCGCCGTCGTCGGTGCGCAGCACGTCGACCTCGCCGGCGTCGGCGAGGGACTGCAGCGTGCGGTAGACGGTGGTGAGGCCGACGGAGTCGCCGCGGTGCTTGAGGAGGTCGTGCAGGTCCTGCGCGCTGCGGAATTCCTCGACCTCGTCGAGCGCGGCGGCGACGGCAGCGCGCTGCCGGGTCGATCGGCCCTGCACGGGGGGCTTGGCGGTCGTCACCGGTGCCTCCTTCTCGGTCGTAACCGTCACCGTCCAGATGTCCGGTCGGTCGTCATTGTGTCAGGCCGCGGGCTCTGCACCCGAACGTCGTCCTGCGGGACGCGCGCGCCGGGTACCTCCAGGGTGCACCGTTCCGCCGCCGCGGCGGAACCGCGGGCCCGTTTTCTTGCCAGGGGACCGGCCAGCACCGCCAGCACCACGAAGATCGCGATGGCCAGCAGGACGATCGTCGGCCCCGACGGAACGTCCACGTAGAACGACGTGACGGCTCCGGAGAGTGACACCGTCACCCCGATCAGCACCGCCAGCGCGAACGTCATCGCGAAGCTGCGGGAGAGCTGCTGGGCGGCCGCGACCGGCACCACCATCAGGGCGCTGACCAGCAGCAGGCCCACGACGCGCATCGCGACGGTGACCGTGACGGCGGCCGTGACGGCCACCAGCAGGTTCAGCAGCCGGACCGGCAGCCCCGTGACGCGGGCGAACTCCTCGTCCTGGCAGATGGCGAAGAGCTGCCGTCGCAGCCCCACGGTGACGAGGACCACGAACGCGGCCAGTACGCAGATGGTCGTGACGTCCTGCGGCGAGACGGTGTTCAGGGACCCGAAGAGGTACGTGACGAGGTTCGCGTTGGACCCCGTGTCCGACATGCTCATCAGCATCACGCCGCCGGCCATGCCGCCGTAGAAGAGCATCGCGAGCGCGATGTCTCCGTGCGTCCTGCCGTACCAGCGGATCAGCTCGATGGCGACGGAGCCGACGACGGCGACGGCGGTGGCCATCCAGATCGGGCTGGTGTTCAGCAGGAAGCCGAGGCCCACGCCGGTCATCGCGACGTGGCCGATGCCGTCGCCCATCAGCGCCTGGCGGCGCTGCACGAGGTAGATGCCGATGGCGGGGGCCGTGATGCCGACCAGGACGGCCGCGATCAGGGCCCGCTGCATGAAGGCGTAGTCGAGGATGTCCATCAGCTGAGCAGCCCTGTCCTGATCGGTGCGGCGTCGTGTGCGGCGTGCGGATGCACGTGGTCGTGGCCGGGCAGCGCGTGCTGCCCGACGGCGCGCGGCGGCGGCCCGTCGTGGACGACGCAGCCGTCGCGCAGCACCACCGCGCGGTCGATCAGCGGCTCCAGCGGCCCCAGCTCGTGCAGGACGAGCAGCACGGTGGCGCCGCCCGCGACCTGCTCGCGCAGGGTGCCGGCCAGGATCTCCTGGCTGGCGACGTCGACCCCCGCCATCGGCTCGTCCATGATCAGCAGTTCCGGCCGCACGGCCAGCGCCCGCGCGATCAGCACCCGCTGGTGCTGGCCGCCGGAGAGCGCGTCGACGGAGTCCTTGGCGCGGTCGGCCATGCCGACCAGCTCCAGCGCCCGGTCGACCGCCGCGCGGTCGGCGCGGCCGAGCGGCCGCAGCCGGGCACGGGCCAGCCGCCCGGCGGAGACCACCTCGCGGACGGTCGCCGGCACGCCGCTCGCGGCGGTGGTGCGCTGCGGGACGTAGCCGATCCTGGCCCAGTCGCGGAACCGCTTGAGCGGGGTGCCGAAGAGGTCGAGCCGGCCCTCGCTCAGCGGCACCTGGCCGACGACGGCCCGGACCGCCGTCGACTTGCCGGACCCGTTGGCGCCCAGCAGCGCGACGACCTCGCCGCGGCCGACCGCCAGGTCCACCCCGCGCAGGACGGGCCGGGATCCGAGCGAGGCCGTCGCCCCGCGCAGGGAGATGACCGGGTCCGTCTGCATGCCTGCCTCCGTCATCGCGTCCTCACTTGCTGCCGAGCGCCGTCTGCAGGGCCTTGAGGTTGCTCCGCTGGACGGCGAAGTAGTCGGCGCCCTTGGACTTGTCGGTGATGCCTTCCAGGGGGTCCAGTACATCGGTCCTGAGCTTCAGGTCGCCGGCCAGGGTCTTGGCGGTGGCGTTGCTGGCGAGCGTCTCGAAGAAGACCGTCGTGACGTGGTGCTTCGCGGAGAGCTGCTGCAGGGCCTTGATGCGGGCGCCGCTGGGCTCGGCCTCGGGGTCGATGCCGCCGATGGCCTCCTCGACCAGGCCGTAGCGCTCGGCGAGGTAGCCGAAGGCGGCGTGGGTGGTGATGAAGGTGTCGGAGGCGCGGTTCCGCAGGCCGTCCGTGAACTCCTTGTTGAGCCCGTCCAGCTTCTTGACCAGCTCGTCGGTGTTCTTCTGGAACGCGGCGGCGTGGTCCGGGTCGGCCTTGGTGAGCGCGGCGTTGACGCCCTTGGCGACCTCGGCGTACTTCACCGGGTCGAGCCAGACGTGCGGATCGGCGCCGGCCTCGCCCTCGCCGGAGTGGTTGTCGCCGGTGGTGTGGGCGTGGCCGTCGACCTCGGTGCCGTGCTCCTCGAGCCGGGTCAGCGAGGCGGCGTCGGCGGTGTTCTTCACGCCGGACTGCTTGACGGCCTCGTCGACGGCGGGCTGCAGGCCCTTGAGGTAGACGATCACGTCGGCCTTGCCGAGGGCGGCGGTCTGCCGCGGGGTGAGCTCCAGGTCGTGCGGCTCGACGCCGGGCTTGGTGAGCGCCGTCACGTCCACACGCTCGCCGCCGATCTCCTTCGCCAGGAACTCCATGGGGTAGAAGGACGCCGTGACCTTGAGTTTTCCGCTGCCGCCCGCACCGTCCGCGGCATCGGAGGCCGAGCAGGCGCTCAGGGTGAGCAGCCCGAGGGCGGCGGCTGAGGCGACGGCTGCGGGTATGAGGCGGGAGCGTTTGTTCATGACACTCATTTTCATCTGAAGTGGAAACGATTGTCAATTGCCGTCGAAGCCCGGAGTTCCGCCGGAACCGATTTGATATGGGGACCCGGCGCGCCGGTAACCTGGGGCAACTGACCGCTTCGTCGTACTGAAGAGAGCACCGTGGCCGCCGACAAGATCGACACCATCGTCAGCCTGAGCAAGCGCCGAGGCTTCGTATTCCCGTCCAGCGAGATCTACGGCGGCTCGAAGGCCGCCTGGGACTACGGGCCGCTCGGCGTCGAACTCAAGGAGAACATCAAGCGCCAGTGGTGGCGCTCCATGGTCACCTCGCGCGACGACATTGTCGGACTCGACTCGTCGGTGATCCTGGCGCGCGAGGTGTGGGAGGCGTCCGGCCACGTCGCGACGTTCTCCGACCCGCTGACCGAGTGCACCTCCTGTCACAAGCGCTACCGCGCCGACCACCTGGAGGAGGCGTACGAGGCCAAGCACCACCGTCCGCCGGCCAACGGCCTCGCCGACATCAACTGCCCGAACTGCGGCAACAAGGGCGCGTTCACCGAGCCCAAGCAGTTCTCCGGCATGCTCCAGACGCACCTCGGCCCGACCCAGGACGCGGGCTCCGTCGCGTACCTGCGGCCGGAGACCGCCCAGGGCATCTTCACCAACTTCGCCCAGGTGCAGACCACGTCGCGGAAGAAGCCCCCGTTCGGCATCGCCCAGATGGGCAAGAGCTTCCGCAACGAGATCACGCCCGGCAACTTCATCTTCCGGACCCGCGAGTTCGAGCAGATGGAGATGGAGTTCTTCGTCAAGCCGGGCGAGGACGAGCAGTGGCACGAGTACTGGATGGAACAGCGCTGGAACTGGTACACCGGCCTGGGCCTCAACCCGGACAACATGCGCTGGTACGAGCACGCCAAGGAGAAGCTGTCCCACTACTCGAAGCGCACCACTGACATCGAGTACCGCTTCAACTTCGGCGGCAACGAGTTCTCCGAGCTCGAAGGCGTGGCCAACCGCACCGACTTCGACCTCAAGGCGCACTCCGAGGCCTCGGGCCAGGACCTGTCGTTCTTCGACCAGGAGGCCGGCGAGCGCTGGTTCCCGTACGTCATCGAGCCGGCGGCGGGCGTCAACCGCGCCATGCTCGCCTTCATGCTCGACGCGTACAACGAGGACGAGGCGCCCAACGCCAAGGGCGTCATGGAGAAGCGCACGGTCATGCGCCTCGACCCGCGCCTGGCGCCGGTCAAGGTCGCCGTGCTGCCGCTGTCGCGCAACGCGCAGCTGTCGCCGAAGGCCAAGGGCCTGGCGGCCGACCTGCGGAAGAACTGGAACATCGAGTTCGACGACGCGGGCGCCATCGGCCGCCGCTACCGCCGCCAGGACGAGATCGGCACGCCGTTCTGCGTCACCGTCGACTTCGACACCCTCGACGACAACGCGGTGACGGTGCGCGAGCGCGACACCATGAAGCAGGAGCGCGTGTCGCTGGACCAGATCCAGTCCTACCTGGGCGGCCGTCTCCTCGGCTGCTGACCGCCCTCCGGGCGGGCTGTGCGCAGCGAACGCCGGTGCGGCCGGATCATCCGGCCGCACCGGCGTTCGCGCGTCCCGACGCCCGCACGGCGAGGGTCGCGCACAGCGCGGCCAGCGGCAGTTCGAGGCAGCCGGCCATCAGGAGCGCGGACGCGAGATCCGCTCCGGGGGCGGCCGTGGTGACGTCGAACCAGGCGTCGACGACCAGCAGCATCGCGGTGGCGGACGCCGCGAGGCCGTGGCGGTGGTCGCGGCGGCGCAGCAGCACGCCGGAGCCGATCAGGCCGACGGCCTCCAGGGCGTCCAGGCCCACCCAGGCGGCCGACCAGTGGGACGCCTGCGCGGTGTCCGGGAGCGAGGTCGCGAGGACGAACAGCCAGGGGATCAGGGCCAGTCCGAGCGCGATCAGGACGTAGCCCAGCGGTCTGGGACGGTGCGGCTCCGGCCTCGCCGGCGGTTCCGGGACGGCGTGCAACTCGATGACCTCGGCGCGGTACGTCGCGGCGGTCTCGGTGGCGGGACGGATCCGGTGGGCCGGGATCTCCAGGACGGACATGGTGGTGAACTCCTTCCGGACCCGGCTGTCGGGTACGCGAACAAGCCTCGTCGCCGGGCCCCCGCGGGTCAGTAACGCCCGGGTCCGACCTGTGGTGGTGCCAGCTACACCCCCGGAGCGGACCCCTGCGGGATGCACACCGCCCCACCTGGGGCTCTACGGTGAGCCCATGGCATCGACAGGGCCGCTGCGGCGCGCACTCCAGCAGGCCGCCGCGTACGCCCCGTGGTCTGCCTGGGCATGGCGGAACACGGCGTTCGTCACGGCGGGCGTACCGCCGGCGGGCGTGGGCGCGCTGCTGGTGTTCGACGTCGTGACGGACTGGCGGTCGCTGATCCTGCTGCCCGCGCTGCCCCTGGTGTGCGGCCCGCTGACGGCGCTCCAGCGCAGCCGGTTCTGGTCGCTGCTGGAGCTGAACGTCCCCCGGGTGCCCCGCGCCCGCCCCTGGTACACCCCGCGCGGCGCCGCGCAGTGGCTGCGCTCGGAGGCGACGTGGCGGCAGTGCGGCTACCACCTGCTCGCCGCCCCGCTCGCGGCGGCCGGAGCGGTGCTGGTGGTCTGCGCCTGGGTCGCGGGGATCTTCGGCACACTGGTCTTCTCCTGGGTGTGGGCGCTGCCCGTCGAGGATCGACTGCCCGGGTGGACCCAGCGGTACACGCTCGTCACCGCCGCCGGGGTCGTCCTGCTGTTCGCCGCGCCGTTGCTGGCCGCCGCCGTCACCCGGCTCGACACCTCGGCCGCCGCGGCGCTGCTGGGGCCCAACCGGGCCAAGGAGCTGCGGCGCCGCGTCGAGGACCTGGCGGAGAGCCGGGCGGGCGTGGTGGACGCCGCGGACGCGGAGCGCCGCCGGATCGAGCGCGACCTGCACGACGGCGCGCAGCAGCGGCTGGTCTCCCTCGCGATGAACCTCGGCCTGGCCCGCGCCACCCTCAAGGACCTGCCGCCCGAGGCGCGCCGGGTGATCGACGAGGCACACCGCGAGGCGAAGGAGGCCATCGAGGAGCTCAACAACCTCGTGCGCGGCCTGCACCCGGCCGTCCTGGACGACCGGGGCCTGGACGCCGCGCTGTCCGGCGTCGCCGCGCGGGCGCCGCTGCCGGTGCACCTGAAGGTGGACCTGGAGCGGCGGGCGGCGCCCACCGTCGAGGCCGTCGCGTACTTCGTGGTCTCCGAGGCGCTCGCCAACGTGGTCAAGCACGCCCGCGCGGAGCGGGTGGACGTCGCGGTGCGGTCGCGCGGCGACGTGCTGCGGGTGACCGTCACGGACGACGGGATCGGCGGCGCGGACGTGGCGGGCGGTACGGGCCTCGCCGGGCTCGCGCAGCGCGTCGGCTCCGTCGACGGAGCGATCGGTATCAGCAGCCCCGTCGGGGGCCCGACCATCATCGATGTGGAGTTGCCGTGCGGGCTGTGATCGCTGAGGACTCGGTCCTGTTGCGGATAGGGCTGGTCAAGGTTCTGGAGACCGCGGGCTTCGAGGTCGCCGCCGAAGTGGGCGACGCCGAGGCGGTGCTGGCCGCCGTCGACGAGCACCGGCCGCACCTGGCCCTGCTGGACGTGAGAATGCCGCCCGGCTACACCGACGAGGGGGTGCGGGCCGCCCTGATGATCCGCCGGCAGTGGCCGGACACCGCCGTCCTGCTGCTCTCGCAGTTCGTGGAGGAGCGGTACGCGGCCGACCTGCTGTCGGCGCACGGCGGCGGCATCGGCTACCTGCTCAAGCAACGCGTCGCGGACGTCGAGGAGTTCATCGACGCGCTGCGCCGCGTCGCGAACGGCGGCACCGCGCTCGACCCGCAGGTGGTCGCGCAACTGCTGCTGCGCCGCAACTCCGATCCGCTGGAGCGGCTGACGCCGCGCGAGCGCGAGGTGCTGTCGCTGATGGCGGAGGGGCGTTCCAACGTGGGGATCGCGGAGCAGTTGGTGGTCGGCGAGAGCGCGGTCGCCAAGCACATCAACAACATCTTCGCCAAGCTCGACCTGCCGCAGGCGGACGGGGACCACCGCCGGGTGCTCGCGGTGCTGCGCTTCCTGGAAGGGTCGTGAGCGGCGCGGGGGCCGGGGGAGCCGGCGGCGGGGGGCTCCGCAGGCACCGCGGGGCCTGGCTGGTGGTCGCGGTGCTCAGCGCGCTGCTCATCGTGTCGCCGATGGCCGTGGAGACCTGGGCGTACTTCGGCGCGCACCGGCCCGAGCCCACCCAGTCGCTCGAACTGCCGCCGCGGGGACGGGTCGAGCGGTTGCAGGTGGACGCGGGCAACGCGTCGGTCACGGTGCGCCCCGGGCCCGCCGGCCAGGTGCGCGTCCGGCAGACGCTGACCTGGTCGACGACGAAGCCGCAGATCAGGAAGGTGTGGGACGGCGGCATCCTGAAGGTGGAGGCGGGGTGTTCCGACTGGTGGTCGATGGCCGGCCTCGGCTGCTCGGTGAAGCTGGAGTTCGACGTCCCGCCGGAGACCGAGCTGCAGATCGCGGGCACGTCCGGATCCACGGACGTACGCGGCACCACCGGCCGGCTCGACCTGTCGAGCACCTCGGGGTCCACGGTCCTGGCCGACGTCGGCGGCACCATCTGGGCCCGCACCGGATCGGGCACGATCCAGGGCACCCGGCTCGCCTCCCGTACCGCCGACGTGCGGGCGAACTCGGGTTCGCTGGACCTCGCGTTCACCGCGGCCCCGGAGAAGGTGACGGCGAAGGTCGGCTCCGGCTCCGTACTGATCGGCGTCCCGCCCGGGTCCCGCTACCAGGTGGTCGGGCGCAGCGGGAGCGGGTCGCGGGAGTACGCCCCGGGGCTGGAGCAGAGCGGTTCGCCGCGGGTCATCGACGCGACGGCCGGGTCCGGGTCGGTGGACGTGGTCTACCGGGACCAGGACTAGGTCCAATACCGGTGACTTTGCCCTCTCTCAGAGCGCTCCACTAGCGTCATCACAGCTGGTCAGCGACTTGAGGAGCCGCTAAGTAAGCGGCATTGTCCCTAGGGAGCCTCCGGGGCGCCCTGAGGCCGGAGCCCGCCCACCAGCAGGTCGCAGACCGCGTCGAAGGCGGCGTCGATGCCGGGCTGCGACCACTCGGCCGCGTACGCCGGGTCGTGGAAGCGGCCGGTGGCGTCCCACACGGCGCGGGCGGCGAGGGCGGGGTCGGCCGAGCCGGGGAGGCCGAACTCGCCGCGCGCGAGCCCGCTCCTGATGATGTCGGCCAGCTGGCCGACCATGTCCTCGATGTGCCGGGCGACCACCGTGCTGGCCTCGCCCACCAGCGTCATGTACGTCGCGAACAGCTCCGGGTCGCCCCCGGCCTTGCGGCGCTTGGCCGCGAACAGCTCGGCCAGCCAGCGCCGCAGCCGCTCG
Source organism: Streptomyces sp. NPDC006733 (assembly GCF_040636125.1). Classification (NCBI taxonomy): domain Bacteria; kingdom Bacillati; phylum Actinomycetota; class Actinomycetes; order Kitasatosporales; family Streptomycetaceae; genus Streptomyces; species Streptomyces sp. NPDC006733. Next base: position 108,306 of record NZ_JBEYJD010000008.1, read on the forward strand.
GGGGCGGGCTGCGGCCCGTCCGCGACGGCGGAGAGCGTGGAGTGCGACTGGTCCAGCCACCGCTGGGTGACGGCCTCGCGGAGCGCGGCCTTGCTCGCGAAGTGCCGGTACACGGTGCCGTGGCTGACCCCCAGGGCCCGCGCCACGTCGACCACGGTCGCCTTGGCGGGGCCGTAGCGGCGCAGCACGTCCTCGGTGGCTTCGAGGATGCGGTCGGTGGTCAGGGTCGGCGGCATGACGGGCCTCTCGGTGCGGGGTCGTACGTCCCCAGTGTGCTGGCTCGGGGGCCGGCCCCGCGCCGGACCCCACCCCACCGCCGGCGGGCGGGCCGGAGAGAGCGGGCGATGCCCGCGGCGGGCGCGACGGCGCGAAGGGGCTCCACGGGACGGAGGCCGCCGTCCGCCCGGCCCGCCGGGAGGGTTACCGCTCGCTGTCCAGACTGGCCATCTGGGACTGCGGGTAGCGGTCGCCCGCCGCCGCTCCGGCGGGGACCGCGGCCTCGATGGCCGCCAGGTCGGCCGCGTCCAGGGCGGTGTCGAGGGCGCCGAGCGCCTCGGCGAGGCGGTCGCGGCGGCGGGCGCCGATGATCGGGACGATGTCGGGGCCCTGGGCCAGCACCCAGCCGATCGCGGCCTGGGCGACGCTGATGCCCTTGCCGTCGGCGATCTTCCGCAGCGCCTCCACGAGGTCGAGGTTGCGGTCCAGGTTGTCGCCGGAGAAGCGCGGGCTCATGCCGCGGAAGTCGCCGTTGGCGCCGCTCTGCTCGGAGCGCTCGCGCGTCCAGTGGCCGCTGAGCAGCCCGCGGGACAGGACGCCGTACGCCGTGATGCCGATGCCCAGCTCGCGGGCGGTCGGCAGGATGTCGGCCTCGATGCCGCGGGAGAACAGCGAGTACTCGATCTGCAGGTCGGCGATGGGTGCGGTGGCCGCGGCCCGGCGCATCGCGTCCGCGCCGACCTCGGAGAGGCCGATGTGCCGGACGTGGCCGGCTCGGACCTGGTCGGCGATGGCGCCGACGGTCTCCTCGATCGGCACGTCGGGGTCGAGGCGGGCGAGCCGGTAGACGTCGATGTGGTCGGTGCCGAGCCGGTTGAGGGAGTAGGCGAGGAAGTTCTTCACCGCGGCGGGCCGGCCGTCGACGCCGGACCAGCCGCCGTCGATGTCGCGCAGCGCGCCGAACTTGACGCTGAGCACGGCCCCGTCGCGCCCCTGGGAGCTGCTGCGCAGGGCGTCGCGGATGAGGAGTTCGTTGTGGCCCATGCCGTAGAAGTCACCGGTGTCGATGAGGGTGACGCCGGCGTCGAGCGCGGCATGGATCGTGGCGGTCGACTCCTGCTCGTCCACGCCGCCGTAGAGGGCGGACATGCCCATGGCACCGAGGCCGAGGGCGGAGACGGAGGGGCCGGTGGTTCCGAGGGTGCGCTTCAGCACGGGGTGCTCCTTGGGCGGTGCGGGGGCGGGTACGACTGAAGCATGGCATGTGGAGTGACAGATTTCAATATCTGTCACTCCATTCAGGAGACATGGCGCGGCAGCCGCAGGCTGAGCAGGATCGTCAGGGCGATCGCCCCCAGCTGCACGAGCAGGGTGATGACCAGGGCGTTCCGCATACCGGCCGAGGGGACCAGGGCCAGGAAGAGGGTGCCGAGCGTCGCCACGCCGAGCGCGAGCGCGGACTGCTGGGTGGTGACCATGACGCCGCTGCCGACGCCGGCCCGCTCGGCGGGCACGTCCGCGAGCACGATGCGGAAGAGCACCGGGAGCTGCAGGCCCTGGCCGAAGCCGGCCACCGCCATGCCCGGGGCGAGGAGGGCGATGTTCAGGTGGTCCCAGTCGTGCAGGGCGGCGGCGACCAGCAGGAGCAGGCCGACCGCCTGGATCAGGCCGCCGACGGTGACCACCCGGCTGCCGTACCGCGCGACCAGGCGCGGGCCCATCAGGGACGCGGCGAAGAAGGTGGCGGCCAGCGGTGCCATCGCCGCACCGGCCGCGATCGGGCCGAAGGCCAGCCCCTGCTGCAGGGCGACGGCCAGCACGAGCATGAAGCCGCCGAAGCCGATGGAGAACGGCACGACGAGCGGCAGCCCGCGCCGGATGCCGGGCAGCGCGAACAGGCTCGGCGGCACCAGCGGGGTACGGCCCTGCCGGTCCGCGCGGCGCTCGACTGCGTAGAACGCCCAGGCGGCGAACGGGAAGGCGGCGAGCGAGACCCAGGTCCACAGCGGCCAGCCGGAGGCGCGGCCCTCGGTCAGCGGCGCCAGCAGCGTCACCAGGGAGACGGCCAGCAGTACGGTGCCGGGCACGTCGATGGGGGCGGGGCGCTCGGAACGGGTCTCGGGGATGGTGCGGGCCGCCAGGACCAGGCCGATCAGCGCGACCGGCACGTTCACCAGGAACACCGCGCGCCAGCCGGTGCCCGCGATGTCGGCGGCCACCAGCACGCCGCCGAGGATCTGCCCGGCGACCATCGACAGGCCGGCCGTGGCGCCGTACAGGCTCAGCGCGCGGGCCCGCCGGGTCCCGGCGGTGGTGGACTGGATGGTGGCGAGCACCTGGGGGAGCATCAGCGCGGCCGCGGCGCCCTGCGCCACGCGGGCGCCGACCAGCGTCCAGGCGTCGGGCGCCAGCCCGCAGGCCAGCGAGGTCAGGCCGAAGGCGGCCATCCCGGCGAGGAAGAGCCGGCGGCGGCCGAACATGTCGCCGAGCCGCCCGCCGAGCACGAGGAGCACGGCGTACGCGGTGCCGTAGCCGGCCACCACCAGCTCCAGCAGGGCCGGCCCGGCGGCGAGGTCGCGGTCGATGGTCGGCAGCGCGACGTTGACGATGAAGAAGTCGATCAGCGGCAGGGCCGCGCCGAGCAGCACGGTGAACAGGCCGAGGGCGGTCAGTACGGGGCCGGCGGGCCGCGCGGCGGGCGCCGGGGCGCCGATGCGGGTCACGCGGGGGAGCACCGCGGCGCGGGAGGGAAGGACGGGAGTACGTTCCATGGGGGTCACGTGAGCAACCTTGCGCCCGTTTTCAGGGTGGTACCAGAGAGCGTTTATCCAGGTATAAGAACCACCAGGCAACTGGCTGCGCGATCGGGCATGCTGAAAGCATGCCTACGACGACCAGCGCGCACCCCGAGTCGGCAGCCGACATCAAGCGGCGCGAGCTCGCCTCGTTCCTGCGCAGCCGCCGCGAGCGCATCGCTCCCGAGCAGGTCGGGCTGCCGGCGGGGCGGCGGCGCCGCACGCCGGGGCTGCGCCGCGAGGAGGTCGCCAACCTCGCCGCCGTGGGCGTCACCTGGTACACGTGGCTGGAGCAGGCCCGCGACATCCAGGTCTCGGCGCAGGTCGCCGACGCCATCGCCCGCGCCCTGATGCTCGACCGGAACGAGCGGGTGCACCTGTTCACCCTCGCCGGTGTCGCCGACCCCAGCCCGTTCGCCGACTGCCCCGGCATGTCCGACCAGATCCGCCTGATGCTGCGGCAACTGGAGCCGCTGCCCGCCTTCGTCGCCAACAGCCGGCACGACGTGATCGCGTACAACCGCACCTACAACCGGCTCATCGACGACCTGGACGCGCGGCCCTTCGAGGACCGCAACATCATGTGGCTCGCCTTCACCGACCCGGCCTGGCGCGAGGCGCTGATCGACCGGGACGAGGTGATCCGGCTGATGGCCGCGAAGTTCCGGTCGGGCATGGCCGAGCACCTCGCGGAACCGGCGTGGAAGTCGCTCCTCAAGCGCCTCCAGCAGGCGTCCCCGGAGTTCTGCGAGGCCTGGGAGCGCCATGAGGTGCTCCAGCCGGACAACCGCTCCAAGCGCTATCTGAACCCGCAGGTCGGGCTGCTCACCTTCGACTTCACCCACCTGTGGCTCGGCCCGCGCTCCGGGCCGCGGCTGGTGACGTACACCCCGGCGGACGACGTGACGCGCACCCGGCTGCAGCGGCTGTACGAGCTGTGCACCGCGCCCGCGGCCGCCCCCGAGGCCCGCCCGGTGTTCGCGGCGGCCGGGCGCTCGTAGGGTCTCCCGCCCTCAGCTCTTCGTCAGTGCCGCGCCGGGCCCGACCGACGGCTCGCGCAGCCGCTCGGCGGCCCGCTCCGCGGTCCCGGCGGCCCAGCGGCCGGTGGTGAGCGTGCCCAGGACCAGGACGGCGGCGCCGCAGCCTGCGATGATCCACCAGGCGGCGGTGTGCAGCTCGGCGGCGACGGCGGCACCGATCACGGCGACCCCGAGCGACTGCCCGACCTGGCGGCTGGTGGAGGCGACGGCCGCCGCCACCCCGGCCTGCGAGCGCGGCATCCCGGACACGGCCGTGTTGGTGATCGGCGCGTTGACCAGCCCGAACCCGATCCCGAAGATCACGTACGAGGTGAACAGCAGCGTGTTGGAGGACTCGGCGTCCAGCGCCGCGAACATCACCCCGCTGAGCGTCATCGCGCTGCCCGCGAGCACCAGCGACAGCCGCGGCCCCCGGTTGGCCACCAGCCGCCCGGAGAGCGGGGCGAAGACCAGGCACATGAGGGCCATCGGCAGCATGTAGAGCCCCGCGTCGAGGGCGGAGAGCCCGCGGGTGTTCTGCAGGTAGAGGGTGTTGAGGAAGAGGAAGCCGCCGAGCGCGGCGAACGCGCTCACCGCGATGACCGTGGCGCCGCTGAAGGGCGCGCTGCGGAAGAAGCCGAGTTCGATCAGCGGGTCCACCCGGCGCCGCTCGTAGCTCAGCAGCCCGGCCAGCGAGCCGATCGAGACGGCCAGGCAGCCGAGGATCAGCGCCGACGTCCACCCCGCCTCCGGCGCCTCGATGATCGCGTAGGTGAGGGAGCCGAGCAGCGCGATGACGAGCAGCTGGCCGACCGGGTCCACCCGGCGCGCCTTCGGGGCGCGCGACTCGGGCACGAAGCGGGCGGTCAGGACGAGAGCGAGCAGCCCGACCGGGAGGTTGATCCAGAAGATGGAGCGCCAGCCGACGGTCTGCACGAGCAGCCCGCCGAGCACCGGGCCCGCCGCCATGCTGACGCCGACGACGCCGCCCCACACCCCGATCGCGCGGGCGCGCTCGCGCGGCTCCGTGAAGGTGTTGGTGATGATCGACATCGCGACGGGGTTGAGCATCGAGCCGCCGACGGCCTGCACCATCCGGAAGACGACCAGCCAGCTGAGGCTGGGCGCGAGGCTGCAGAGCACCGAGCCCGCGGTGAACAGCACCAGGCCGGTCTGGAAGACCCGGCGGCGGCCGATCCGGTCGGCCGTCGACCCGGCGAGCATCAGCAGCGAGGCCAGCACCAGCGTGTACGCGTCGATCGTCCACTGCAGGCCGGAGACCGAGGCGTGGAGTTCCTTCTGCAGGGAGGGCAGCGCCACGTTGAGGATGGTGTTGTCGAGGCTGACCATGAGCAGGCTCATGCAGCAGATCGCCAGCACGAGCATGCGGCGCCGGGGGCTCAGTTCCGGCACGTCGGGCCTCCAGGAATCGCTGTCCGCCGGCCCACGTGGCCGAAGGCACACAGATACGTGAACGGTACATGGAAATCCCCGTCCGGCGTACGCGACAATGGGGCCATGACCGCTGACGCCACCATGCCACTCCAGATCGGCCCGCACACGGTGTGGCCGCCCGTGGTGCTCGCCCCCATGGCCGGCATCACCAACGCGCCCTTCCGCACGCTGTGCCGTGAGTTCTCCGGCGGCAAGGGGCTGTTCGTCAGCGAGATGATCACCACGCGGGCGCTCGTGGAGCGGGACTCCAAGACGCTGCGGCTGATCCGCTTCGACGCCACCGAGAAGCCGCGCTCCATCCAGCTCTACGGGGTCGACCCGGAGACCGTCGGCAAGGCCGTCCGCATGATCGCGGACGAGGGCCTGGCCGACCACATCGACCTCAACTTCGGCTGCCCGGTCCCCAAGGTGACCCGCAAGGGCGGCGGCTCGGCCCTGCCGTACAAGCGGAACCTGCTGCGCTCGATCCTGCGCGCGGCGGTCGGCAACGCGGGCGACCTGCCGGTCACCATCAAGATGCGCAAGGGCATCGACGACGACCACCTGACGTACCTCGACGCGGGCCGGATCGCCGTCGAGGAGGGCGTCACCGCGGTCGCCCTGCACGGCCGCACCGCCGCCCAGCACTACGGCGGCACCGCCGACTGGGACGCCATCGCCCGCCTCAAGGAGCACGTCCCCGAGATCCCCGTGCTCGGCAACGGCGACATCTGGCGCGCCGACGACGCGCTGCGCATGATGCGCGAGACCGGCGCCGACGGCGTCGTGGTCGGCCGCGGCTGCCTCGGCCGCCCGTGGATCTTCGGCGACCTGGTCAGCGCCATGGAGGGCGGCGACGCCCAGGCCCGGCCGACGTTCAAGGAGGTCGCGGTCGTCATGCGGCGCCACGCGGAGCTGCTCGGCGAGTGGATCGGCGACGAGGAGCGCGGCGTGGTCGACTTCCGCAAGCACGTCGCCTGGTACACCAAGGGCTTCTCGGTCGGCTCGCAGCTGCGCCGCAGCCTCGCCGTCTCCTCCTCGCTCGCCGAGCTGGACGAGCACCTGGCCGCGGTCGACCTCGACCAGCCCTGGCCCGAGAGCGCCGAGGGCCCGCGCGGCCGCACCGCGGGCAACAACCGCGTCGTCCTCCCGGACGGCTGGCTGAAGGACCCGTACGACTGCTCCGCCATCAGCCCGGACGCCGAGCTGGACACGTCGGGCGGCTGACCTCCGCAGCGTCCGAAGGATGAGATCGCGCGTCCGGAAGGGCTCCTCCGGGCGCGTGATTCACGCCACGTTTGATGGTACTACCGCTCAAATGAGCGTCACGGCGTGCCTGCATCTCTCCAAAGGATGGCACTCAGTGCCACGCCGGATCCTCCACTTGATCAACGAATTCCTCACGCAGCGTGAACGCCGGGCGGGACGCGCGGCACGCAGTGCGGTCGTCGGTTCGACAAGTGAACGGAACCGGCGGTGGTGCGCCGCAGCGCGCTACTTTCGATCTAGTGGCAGACGGGTGGTTACGGCCGTCTGATGTGGTGATGGACGTACTGCAAAGCCTTGGGAATGGGTACGCTCCGGCCCGTCAGGGCATCCCTCCCCCAGACCCTGTCCGGGGGGACCTCACGAGGAGTCGAGTCCCGTGTCGGAACAGGTATCGCAGAAGTTCGTCTACGACTTCACTGAGGGCAACAAGGAACTCAAAGACCTGCTCGGCGGGAAAGGTGCGAACCTCGCCGAGATGACCAACCTCGGTCTGCCCGTCCCTCCGGGCTTCACCATCACGACCGAGGCGTGCAAGGTCTACCTGGACTCCGGCGACGAACCGGCGGAGCTCCGCGACGAGGTGAGTGCACACCTCGACGCCCTCGAACAGAAGATGGGCAAGAAGCTCGGCCAGGCGGACGACCCGCTGCTGGTCTCCGTGCGGTCCGGGGCCAAGTTCTCCATGCCCGGCATGATGGACACGGTCCTGAACATCGGCCTGTCCGACGCCTCCGTGGCCGGGCTCGCCGCCCAGGCCGGGGACGAGCGCTTCGCGTGGGACTCCTACCGCCGGCTGCTGCAGATGTTCGGCAAGACGGTCATGGGCGTCGACGGCGACCTCTTCGAGGAAGCCCTTGAGGAGGTCAAGCGCGTCAAGGGCGCCGACAGCGACCTCGGCCTGGACGCGGCCGACCTCCAGCAGCTCGTGGAGTCCTTCAAGGGCATCGTGCTCAAGGAGGCGGGCCGCGAGTTCCCGCAGGAGCCGCGCGAGCAGATGGACCTCGCCGTGCGCGCGGTCTTCGAGTCGTGGAACACCGACCGCGCCAAGCTCTACCGCCGCCAGGAGCGCATCCCGGGCGACCTCGGCACGGCCGTCAACATCTGTTCCATGGTCTTCGGCAACCTCGGCCCCGACTCGGGCACCGGCGTCGCGTTCACCCGCGACCCGGCCACCGGCCACCAGGGCGTCTACGGCGACTACCTGCAGAACGCGCAGGGCGAGGACGTCGTGGCGGGCATCCGCAACACCGTGCCGCTGGCCGATCTGGAAGGCCTCGACAAGGCCTCGTACGACCAGCTGATGCACATCATGGAAACCCTCGAGACGCACTACAAGGACCTGTGCGACATCGAGTTCACCATCGAGCGCGGCCACCTGTGGATGCTGCAGACCCGCGTCGGCAAGCGCACGGCGGCGGCCGCGTTCCGGATCGCCACCCAGCTCGTCGACCAGGGCCTGATCGACGAGGCCGAGGCGCTGCAGCGGGTCAACGGGGCCCAGCTCGCGCAGCTGATGTTCCCGCGCTTCGAGGAGGCCGCGTCGAGCAAGCGGCTCGGCTGGGGCATCGCCGCCTCCCCGGGCGCGGCCGTCGGCAAGGCCGTCTTCGACTCCTACACCGCCGTCAAGTGGTCGCGCTCCGGCGAGAAGGTCATCCTGATCCGCCGCGAGACCAACCCCGACGACCTCAACGGCATGATCGCCGCCGAGGGCATCCTGACCTCGCGCGGCGGCAAGACCTCGCACGCCGCCGTCGTCGCCCGCGGCATGGGCAAGACCTGTGTCTGCGGTGCCGAGGAGCTGGAGGTCGACACCAAGCGGCGCCGGATGACCGCCCCGGGCGGGATCGTGGTCGAGGAGGGCGACGTCGTCTCCATCGACGGCTCCTCCGGCAAGGTCTACCTCGGTGAGGTACCGGTCGTACCGTCCCCGGTCGTCGAGTACTTCGAGGGCCGGATGCACGCGGGCGCCGACGACGCCGACGAGCTGGTCCAGGCCGTCCACCGGATCATGGCGTACGCCGACCGGGTCCGCCGGCTGCGGGTACGGGCCAACGCCGACAACGCCGAGGACGCCAACCGCGCGCGGCGCTTCGGCGCCCAGGGCATCGGCCTTTGCCGCACCGAGCACATGTTCCTCGGCGAGCGGCGCGAGCTGGTCGAGCGGCTGATCCTCGCCGACACCGACAGCGAGCGCGACGAGGCACTGGGCGCCCTGCTGCCGCTGCAGAAGGCCGACTTCATCGAGCTCTTCGAGTCGATGGACGGCCTGCCGGTGACGGTGCGGCTCCTCGACCCGCCGCTGCACGAGTTCCTGCCGGACATCACCGAGCTGTCGGTGCGTGTCGCGCTCGCGGAGTCCCGCAAGGACGCCAACGAGAACGACCTGCGCCTGCTGCAGGCCGTCCACAAGCTGCACGAGCAGAACCCGATGCTGGGCCTGCGCGGCGTGCGGCTCGGCCTCGTCATCCCCGGCCTGTTCTCCATGCAGGTACGGGCGATCGCGGAGGCCGCCGCCCACCGCAAGGACATGAAGGGCGACCCGCGCCCGGAGATCATGATCCCGCTCGTGGGCACCGTGCAGGAGCTGGAGATCGTCCGCGAGGAGGCCGAGAAGGTCATCGCCGAGGTCGAGGCCGCCACCGGCATAAACCTCAAGCTGACGCTCGGCACGATGATCGAACTGCCGCGTGCCGCGCTGACCGCCGGCCAGATCGCGGAGGCCGCGGAGTTCTTTTCCTTCGGCACCAACGACCTGACCCAGACGGTGTGGGGCTTCTCCCGCGACGACGTGGAGGCCTCGTTCTTCACCGCGTACCTGGAGAAGGGCATCTTCGGCGTCTCCCCGTTCGAGACCATCGACCGGGACGGCGTCGGCGCGCTCATCCGCTCCGCCTGCGAGGCCGGGCGCGCGGCCCGCCCCGACCTCAAGCTCGGTGTCTGCGGCGAGCACGGCGGCGACCCCGAGTCGGTCCACTTCTTCCACGAGGTCGGACTCGACTACGTCTCCTGCTCCCCGTTCCGCATCCCGGTCGCCCGCCTCGAAGCGGGCCGCGCGGCGGCGGCCCCGTCCGGCAACGACAGCCGGTGACCCCGTAGAACCATCTCCACCCTCACCGGGGGGCGGCGTCTCGTGCGGAGACGCCGCCCCCTTTTTCCTTCCTCCCCAGGGCCGTTTCACCGCAGGCCACCTCGGCTCCACCTTCCGTCCCCGTGCGCCACCGGGGGATCTGCCATGATCCGGACATGACTGCTTCTCCCTTCCCGACCCCTCCCCGACTGGTGGCCACCGACCTCGACGGCACGCTGCTGCGCAGCGACGGAACGGTCTCGGAGCGGACCCGGCGGGCGCTGCGGACGGTGGCGGCGGCGGGCGCCGAGGTCGTCTTCGTGACGGCGAGGCCGCCGCGCTACGTGGACGCCATCGCCGCGGGCGCGGGGCACGAGGGGACCGCGATCTGCTGCAACGGCGCGATCGTCTACGACGTCCCCGGCCGGCAGTTCCTCGACGCCCGGCTGATGCCGACTGCCGTCGCACGCAAGGCCGCGGAGGCGCTGGTCACGGCGCTGCCCGGCTCGACGCTCGCGCTGGAGACCGGGTACCGGCTGATCAGCGAACGGGACTTCGGGAAGAAGGACTTCCAGGAAGTGATCGTGGAGAGCGCCGCCGAGTTGTGGGAGTCGGACGAGGACATCGTCAAGCTCCTCGTGCACTCCGACCGGCACCACGCGGACCTGATGATGACCGCGGCACACGACGCCGCGCTCAGCGACGTCGAGGTCACGCACTCCGGCGGCTCCGGCATGCTGGAGGTCAGCTCACCCGGCGTGACGAAGGCGGGCACGCTCGCCCTGTGGTGCGCGGCCCGCGGGATCGCCGCGTCCGAGGTGGTCGCCTTCGGCGACATGCCCAACGACCTGTCCACCCTGACCTGGGCCGGAGCCGGCTACGCGATGACCGGCGGGCACCCCGACGTCCTGGCCGCGACGGCGCTGCGGGCGGGTGCGAACGACGACGACGGGGTGGCGCGGGTGCTGGAGGAGCTGTACGGCGCGTAGCGCCGTCCGGTCGGGGTCGCGACGGGTCAGAACTTGTAGCTGACGCCCGTCAGCTGCTCGGAGGCCGACCACAGCAGTTCGCCCGCCCGGTCGTCCTTCGTCCAGGACGCCCGCCAGGAGCGGGCGGGCGCGCCGCGCCAGCCCAGGAACTGCGGGCCGGTGAACGAGTCGGGGGCCACGTCCGGTGCGGTGGCCGCGTAGAGCGTGGGCAGCGCGCCCGCCTCCGGCGACTGCCCGACGACCCGGTTGCCGAGGTGGATGACGCGCTCGACGTGCTTGCGGCCCTCCATCCGCACGCCCGCCGTCTGCAGGTTCGTCTCCGCGTAGCCGGGGTGCGCGGCGGCGGCCACGAGGTCCGCGCCCGTCGCCTCCACCTGCCGCGCCAGCTCGTGCACGAAGAGCAGGTTGGCGCTCTTGGAGCGGCCGTACGCGATCCAGCGCCGGTAGCGGCGCTCGCTGTTCAGGTCCCCGAGGTCGACGTTGGCGAGCGCGTGCATCCCGCTGGAGACGCTGACGACCCGGGCCCCGGGCGTCGCCAGCAGCCGCGGCATCAGCAGCCCCGTCAGGGCGAAGTGCCCCAGGTGGTTGACGCCGAACTGCGTCTCGAACCCGTCGGCGGTCCGCGCGTACGGCAGCGCCATCACGCCCGCGTTGTTCACCAGCAGGTCCAGCCGGTCGCCGTCGAACTCCTCCGCGAAGGCCCGCACCGAGCCCAGATCCCCCAGGTCCAGCCGCTGGAACACCGCCCGCGCCTTGGGCACCTCCGCCACCAGCCGGTCCGCCGCGGCCTGCCCGCGCTCCGCGCTGCGGCAGGCCATGACCACCAGCGCGCCGTGCCGCGCCAGCTCCTTCGCGGCGCAGTACCCGATGCCGCTGTTGGCGCCCGTCACCACGGCGGTGCGTCCGGTCTGGTCGGGGATGTCGTTCGCAGTCCAGCCCATGTGACCGGCTCTCCTCGTGTCGCTGGCCGAAATCCGGATCCCCCCGGCGGTCAGCTTAGAGAGCGGGCGGCGGATGCACGAGGCGTGTGCGCGCACCCCGCTGTTTCCCGCCGGCGCGCAGCGCCGCAGACGCACCACTGCGCACCGCTCCGACCTCAGTCGCCCACGCACCGCACGTAGCTCCCCGGCGTCGCCGCGCACTCATCGAGCAGCGCGGCGAGGTCGAGCAGGGCGGCTTTCCGCTGCTCGTCGGTACAGCGCTCGGCGAGTGCGGCGGCTTCCGCGCAGACCACCTGCGCCTCCTGTTCGTTGAACAGGGTGTCGCCGTACGGATCGATCCAGCTGAGCTTCCCCGAAGGGTCCAGCTCCAGCGTGCCCAGCGCCCGCGCCAGGGCTTCGCCGTGCTGGTGCGATTCGCGCAGCAGGGTGGCACCGGGCGCGCGCTTGCGCGCGCCGGGCCGCTCCGAGTGCAGCTCCAACTCGATCCCCATCAGCCGGACCTAGCCGAGGTGGTCGAACCGGCCGGTTCGTACGCTGTCGAGGAACTCCGCGAGTCGCGCGGGGGTGGTGGTGAGGACGACGCCCGGGTCGTCGCTCTCGCGCAGGCGGATCGTTCCGGCGACCACGGCCACTTCGACGCATGATGCGCCGTCGCCTTGGCCGGAGTAGGTGGACTTCTGCCAGCTGATCTCGGACATTCCCTTGCCTTCAGATCCGTTGAGCGATGCTGCGGATGAAATCGCGTGACTCCACAGCGGAGAGCGCGACCTTGGCCGTTCGCTTCAGGATGCCACGGTGGTTCGTCAGTTGGGACTCCGCGTCCAGGAAGGCGGATCCGTACGCGGTGTCGAGCTGCACGGTGTCCAACTGCGGCACGGGACCCGTGGCGTAGGTGAGCGAGACCCCGGCGACAGGGAAACCCTCGCTGCGCAGTGGGATGGCGCGGATGGTGACGTTCGCGCGTTCGGACGCGTCCAGAAGGTGGTTGAGCTGAGCGATCAACACCTCACGGTCACCGAAGCGAGTGTGGAGTGCAGCCTCGTGGATGATGAACGTGCAAGCCGGTGGGTCGTCCCGATCGAGTACGTCGCGACGGCGCAGCCGATGGGACAGCCTGCGCCGCAGCTCGGCGGGGGACCAGCCGGGGACCGCCTCGCCGAGGACTGCCCGCGCGTAGTCCTCGGTCTGCAGCAGGCCGGGAATGTGCATGATTTGCACGACCTCCAGGCTCCTGGCGTGGTGTTCGAGCTCCGCGAGGTCCAGGCCGCCGACGGCCAGCGTGCCTCGGTACTCCTCCCACCAGCCCTTCTTGCGCTCGCCCGTCATGGCGGCCAGCGCGTCCACGTAGGCGTCGTCGGGGCAGTTGTAAGTGGCGGCGAGCGTCCGAACGCGCTCCTCGCTGACTCCGAACTTCGCCAACTCCATATTGGTGATGAGCGAACGGCCCACGCCGAGGAGTTCGGCAGCCTCCTGCATGCCGAGGCCGGCGTGCTCGCGCATCCTCCGCAACTCCGTGCCCAACCGGGCTTGTCGGGCTGTCGGGGTGCTTCTCGGCGGCATGGCTGCCTTCCTGTAGATCCTCCGTCACAGTCTGTCGCGCTATCTGCCGCCAAAGCCACCCGTAAGAGAAGTAATGCTGTTCGGTAGCGAATGTTATACGAAGTCCGCTACGTTTTGTGTTCCGCCCACTACTTTGTGTACTCGGAAGAGGAGTTGGTCCATGGACCCCGAAACCCGTACCCCGGCCCAGCCGCCCCCGGCGGCCCCGGCGGCCCACGCCCCCCACTTGTTCACCCTCCGCAGCGCCCGAGTCGTCACCGCCCCGAAGATCTGCCGGGACTTCGTGGTGGGGGTGGTGCGCGCGATCGGGTGGGGGGATCTCGCCGACTCGGCGGCGGTGTGTACGTCGGAGCTGGTGACGAACACCTATCTGCACGCAGGTGGGGCCCATCTACTGCTGCGGGTCCGGGTGGCGCCCCGGCGGGTGCGGGTGACCGTCATCGACGGGAGCGCGGTTCGGTTCGGGGAGGGGCGGGCGGCGGACGACGCGGTGAGCGGGCGCGGGTTGTTGCTGGTCTCGGCGCTGGCCGACCGGTGTGGGGCGGCGGATCGGTGGGGGGTGTGGTTCGAGCTGGACACTCCGGTCAAGGCCGCCTGACAACCGCGCGGCGAACACCTCAGCGGACGCGTTCCACCCGGCCGCCCACGTCGATCGTGCCGTTCGGGCCCGGACGGGTCAGGATTTGGGAGCCGGTGCCTTGGCGGATGTCCAGAGGGCGGGCGAGCTGGGCGGCCAGGACCATCGCGGAGGCGCCGGTCGCCTCGTCCTCGGTGATGGCGTCGCCGCGGCGGGGGAAGCCGCGGGCGCGGACGCGGCCTGCGGCCTCGTCCGCCCAGGCCCAGGCGTAGAGCCAGCCCTCGCCGGGCGGCGGCGCGGGCAGGGCGTCGACCTCGGCGACCGTCGCGTACTGCTCCGTGCGACGGCCCGGGGCCCACGCGGCGCGGCCTCGGATCCAGGTGATGTCGCCCTCCGTCCAGGCGGGGACATCACCGGCCGGGGGGCGCAGCAGGGACGAACGCAGGAGCCAGGCGGTGCCGACCAGGGGGTGGCCGGCGACGGGGAGCTCCAGGCTGGGTGTGAAGATCCGCACCTCGCCGCGTTCCGCGTCGTCGATGAAGACCGTCTCGCTGTAACCGAGTTCGGCGGCCACGGCCTGACGGCCCGCCGCGTCGGAGGAGTCGGCGGTCACCACGCCCAGGGGGTTGCCGCCCAGGCCGTCGGGCCCGACGAAGACCCGCAGCACTTCGTGATCGATCATGGATGCGATTCAAACACCGTCCAGGAAGTGGAAGCCGGGCCGGGGGTGCATCAGGAAGTCGTGGTGCGAGATGTTCCAGGCGTACGCCCCCGCCAGGGCGAACACCACCCGGTCGCCGGCGCGCAGGCCCGGCGCCGGGACGTGGCGGGCGAGGAGGTCCTTCGGGGTGCAGAGCTGGCCGGCGAGGGTGACGCGGTCCTGGGTGGCGGCGGGGCGCGGCCAGGGGTGCGGCCAGTGGTCGACGGGCAGGACCGCGCAGGGCTGGTCGTGGCCCTTGGTCGCCGGGGTGCGCAGATGGTGCGTGCCGCCGCGCACCACGGCGAACTCCTCGCCGTGGCTCGGCTTCACGTCCAGCACCTCGGTCGCGTACCAGCCGCAGTACGCGGTCAGGGCGCGGCCCGGCTCGATGCGCAGCAGCAGGTCGGGGTGGGCGGCGGTGAGGCGCGCGAGGCCCTCGCCGTACGCGGTCCAGTCGAAGCGGGCGCCGGGATCGGCGTAGTCGACGGTCATGCCGCCGCCGACGTTCACCTCCGGCAGCGCGACGCCGTGCCGGGCGGCCAGGCCCGTCGCGAAGGCGACCACCTCGGCGGCCACGGCGAGCTGCGCCGCCGCGTCGAGGCCGCTCGCGAGGTGGGCGTGGATGCCGCGCAGCTCCAGGCGCGGGTGGTCGGCGACCAGCCGTACCGCGCTGTCGGCCCGCGCCGGGTCGAGGCCGAACGGCGTCGGCCGGCCGCCCATCGCCAGCGCGCTGCCCTCCAGGGCCGCGCCCGGCACCGGCAGGTTGAAGCGCAGCAGGACCGGAACGGTCCGGCCGGGGGCGAGCCGTTCGGCGAGGTGCCCGAGCACGCTCAGCTCGTACTCGCTCTCCACGTGGAAGCGTCCCACCCGCAGTTCCAGCGCGAGCGCGATCTCGTCCGGGGTCTTGCCGGGTCCGCCGAACGCCAGCGGCCGGTTCGGCACGGCCTTGCGCACATGGGCCAGCTCGCCGCCGGAGGAGACCTCGAACCCGTCGACGTACGGGGCGAGCGCGGTCAGGATCTCCGGCTCGGGGTTGGCCTTCGCGGCGTAGTACAGCTCGACGCGCGCGGGCAGCGCGGCCCGTACGGCGGCGGCGTGCGCGCGCAGCTCCGCCAGGTCGTAGAGGTACGCGGGCAGGTCGCCGGAGGCGAGGTAGGCGGCGCGTTCGCGGACCGCCCCGGAGAGCGGGGCGGCGGTGGGTGCCGTGGTCATCGGGCGCTCCAGGGTTCGGTGCGGTCGCCGCCGTCCGGCACGTCGCCGGCCAGGACGTCCTCCGCCAGCGGCGAGGGCAGCCGTACGTAGCCGGCCTCGCGGTCGGCCTTGCGCTCCCAGCGGGTGAGGAGGTTGGCCTTGGCGGGCAGCGGGACCCCGGCGAGCAGCGCGCTGAGGCGGGGCGGGCAGCCGTGGCCGTCCGCGTACGCGCGCAGCACGGTGCGGACCCGCGCCCACAGGGCCGTCTCCGTCTGCGGATGCAGGTCGGCGAGGGCGGCGAGCAGTTCGGCGACGTGGTTGACGAGCAGGCAGTACATGACGCGGTCCCAGCCGCGCTCCGCGTCGTACGTCATCGGGGCCGCGACCTCGGCCGGCAGGGTGGCGAGGGCGGCGGTGTGGTGCTCGGGGACGAGCTTGGTGCCCTCCAGGTCGCGCAGCAGGACCTGGACGGGGAAGCCGTCGCCGTCCACCCCGATCAGCACGTTCTGCAGGTGGGGCTCCAGCACGACGCCGTGGTCGAAGTAGGCGGCGAGCACCGGCGGGAGGAGTAGCCGCAGGTACGCCGTCCACCAGTCGAGGGCCTCCTGCGGGCCCGCCCCGGCGAGCAGCCGCGAGATGTGCGCGGACCCGGTCGGGTACTCGTCGGCGACGGCGGCGGCCAGCAGCGGGGTGACGCCGGGGCGCAGGTGCGCGTCCAGGCCGTCGCGGACGATGACGCCGAAGCCCTCCAGCAGGCTGACGTCCGGGCGCCCGTCGGGGCCGGGCAGGGCGAGGCTGCGGTACGCGGGCTCCCGCAGCATCGCGACGGCCGGGAAGCGCTCCGCCAGGTCGGCGAGGACCGGGGCGAGCAGGCGCGTGAGGGCGACCGCGCCGGACAGCTCGTAGGTGGCGTTCTTCCGCAGGCAGTTGGTGATCCTGATGTTGAGGCTGAACTTCAGGAACGTGTCGCCGTCGTACACGGTGCGGACCGAGGCGGTCGGCACCGCGGGAGCGTCGCCGGTGCCGAGGTCGAGGATGTCGCCGCGGGCCAGGGCCGCGCGCAGCGCCGGGTGGTCGTGCAGCAGCCCGTACTGCCACGGGTGGGCGGGCAGCAGCCGGTAGCCGGCGGGCACCGGCCGCAGCCGGTCCAGCGGGGCGGCGGCGCCGGGGGCGCTCACCTCCTCCGCGACCAGGTGCTCGCGGACGGCGAAGTGCCGCAGCGGGAACGTCGCGCCCGCCTCGGGGGCGTACGCGGCCCACGACGCGGGGTCGCCGGTGCGCGCCTTGGGGGTGGGGTGGAAGCGGTGGCCGAAGAGCAGGGACTGCTCGGACGCCAGGTAGTCCAGGTCACGAGCGTCGTCGCCGGGCAGGTCGCGGGGGAGCGACAGGGCGGCGGCGACGCCTTGGTGGCTGGAGACGACCTGGTCGAGGAACTCCTCGTTGCGCACCCCGGTCCGCAGCGACAGCTCGTCCTGCACGTACTCGGCGAGCCGGTACCACTCCAGCTCCTTCCACGTGTCGGCGTGCCGCTCCGCGACCGGGCCGGTGAACCGGTGCGCGCCGATCAGCGAGGTGCGGCGCAGCGCGACGCGCAGCAGCGCGCCCGCGCGCGGCAGCCGCAGCAGGAGGTGGCCGTCCGCCACGGCCGTCTGGTGCTCGGGCCCGGAGACTTCGCGGAGCAGGCAGTTGAGCAGGGTGTGGGCCACGGCGTCGTCGGCGGCGGGAAGGCCGGTGGCGGCCGTCCCGGTACGGGCGGAGGGCTGCGCGAGGCGCAGGGGAAGCGTCATCAACGGCTCCATCAAGGGTGCGAGAAGAGAGCGTGTACGGCGGCGGCGACGGTGGCCAGGGCGACGGCGGTGCCCGCGATCACCGGTGCGGTCGGCCCGAAGGCGCTGTTGCCGAGTGCGGCGACCACTCCGGCGGCGACGGCTCCGCCCTTGGAGACGAACTCCAGGGAGCCGAACATCCGTCCTGGCGCGCGGCCTTGGACCGCGGTGGCGGCGAGCAGCGACAGGCAGACCAGGCCGAGGGTGAGCCCGGCGCCGAGCAGCAGCCGGACGGCCGTGAACGCGAGCAGCGAACCGGCCGCCGCGTGCCCGGCGAGGCCCGCGGCCACCAGCGCGAATCCGAGGGCTATGCCGAGCCGGGGACGGTCGCGGAAGGCGGAGTGCACGGGCGCCGCGAAGAGCAGGTAGCACAGGTGCGGCAGGGCGAAGAGCGCCCCGGAGACGACCGGGGAGATCCCCGATATTCGGTCCCCGAGCAGGGCGATGAGGTAGGGGAAGGAGATGACCGTCGAGAAGACGAACGCGAACTCGAAGACGTACAGCTCCCGCAGGAGCCGGCGCCGCCTGGTCCCCGCGTGCACCTCCGCCGTCTCCGCCCCCTCCGCCGCCGGCCCCGCCACCGGAACCGTCCGCACGCCGCCGCGCGGCTCCGCCGCCTCCCGCGGTTCCGGCAGCGCCAGCAGCATCGCGGCCGCGCCCAGCGGGAGGAGGGCGAGCAGCGCGTACTGGCGGTGCGGCGAGAGCCACGGGGACAGGGAGCCGACGACGATGGGCGCGGCGACGAGGGCGGCGCGGGCGCTGCCCTGCATCAGGGTCAGGGCCCAGGAGAGCCGGGTGCCGTCCAGCCCCGCCGCGAGGTAGCCGTTGGT
The DNA here is from genome assembly GCF_040636125.1 of Streptomyces sp. NPDC006733. NCBI lineage: Bacteria > Bacillati > Actinomycetota > Actinomycetes > Kitasatosporales > Streptomycetaceae > Streptomyces > Streptomyces sp. NPDC006733. The sequence goes on from NZ_JBEYJD010000008.1 coordinate 126,720, forward strand.
GGCGGCGAAGGTGCCGCCGAGGATGCCCTGCAGCACGAGGGCGGCGGTGAACGTGGGCAGCGAGTCGGCGGCCCCGGCCAGCAGGAACGACAGCGCCAGCCCGAGCTGGGCGCGCAGCAGCAGCCGCTTGCGGCCGTAGCGGTCGGCCAGCCGCCCCCACAGCGGGGCGGCGAGGCCGCCGAAGACCGTCGGGACGATGTAGAGCAGCCCGGCCCAGTGCGCGGTCGGGTCGCCCAGCTCCGGCAGGATCGACGTCAGGTACGGGGGCAGCCCGAGCGCGGCGAACGAGGCGACGAAGTAGCAGGCCGCGACCGCGTGCACCTGGCGGCGCCCCAGGGTGGGAGCAGGAGCGGTGGCCAGCGTCGCCGCTTCCGCGCTCACCTCGAACCAGTCCCCAGCAGCAGGTAGTTGGGGCCGGTCGTGTAGTGCTTGTTGATGTCGGCCGCGCCGGAGCGCTCCTTGCTGAGCAGCGTCCCGGCGCTGACCATCGCCTTGACCGGGAGCCGCGCGGCGTCGAGCACCCGCTCGCGCAGCAGCGCGGCGGGCGCGCCGCCCAGCTTGTCGACCGCCTCGGAGAGCCGGTCGCGGACCAGCCGCAGCAGCTCGTCCAGTGGCGCCCGGCCGTGCTCTGCGAGCCCGAACGCGTACGAGCCCGCGCACAGGTGGACGGTGATGGTGGTGAACAGGTCCACCAGCGGGTCGTCGGAGACGCAGAAGATCCGCTCGTCGTCGAATCCCTCGATGCGGGCCGGGACCTCGCCCAGCGCCCGGCTCAGCCGCGCGGTGTTGATGCGCGGTCCGTCGTTGTCCTTCAGCACCAGCCGCAGCCGGGTGGCGCCCGTCGCGCGGTCGCGGTCCAGGGCGAGGGAGACGTTCTGCTGGTGCGACTCCAGGGCGATCCCGTAGCCGAAGAGCGTGGTCTGCCAGTCGAACAGCAGCGTCAGGCAGGCGTCCAGGAGGGCGACGGGGTCGCCGTCGTAGAAGCGCTCCGCGAGCTGGTCGATCACCAGCCGGCCGTCCGGGGCACCGGCGAGCAGCGCGGCCATCGGGACCAGGACGGAGTTCTGCAGGTGCTCGGGGTAGCGGCGCAGCAGGACGGCCAGGAGTTCGTGCCCGGCGTGCGCGGAGCGGCGCTCGTCGGCGAGCAGCACGGTGTCGCGGAAGCGGGGTTCGCGGGCGATCACCTGGCTCAGCAGGAGCTGGCAGGCGGCGCCGTCGGCGAGGGTGCCGGGCTTGATGGTCCGCCGGTTGCGCAGGCCCAGCGTCGCGGTGGCCAGCGGCAGCTTCAGGTGCAGCAGCGGGTACGTGCGGTCCGCGAGGGTGCGCATGGACAGGGTCGGCAGGAGCGCGAGGGGCTGCCCCTCGGCGAGGAACGCGCGCCCTTCGAGGCCAGCGGCGCGCAGCGCGGCGTCCAGCGGCTCCCCGACGGTCAGCGGGTGCACCGGCAGCACGGTGTGGCTGTCACTCAGCTCCGGCCGGCCGAGGGTGGCGGGCGTCGGCCACAGGAACGCGTACGCCTCGGCCGGGCCGCCGCCGGACTCCGTCACGGCCGCGCGCGGCAGGACGAGCCACCGGGGCGCGACGTCCTGGTGGAACTCGGGCGCGTAGGCGAGCAGTTCCGCCTCGCCGAGCCCGCTGCGGCCACGGGAGGTCGGGTACACCGGGTGGTCGTGGAAGGCGGCCAGCGCGTCGAAGCCCAGGGTGCGGGCGTAGGTCCAGTAGGCGGTGTCGGAGCCGTACCGCTCGGTGAGCCGGGCGATCACCCCGTCGCGCTCCCGCTCCTGCAGCCGCAGGGTCGCGGCGGTCTGCCGGCACTCCTCGGCGAACGCGTCGAAGCCGGGCCGGTCGACGGGGTCGGCCAGGGCGCGCAGCGCCCGCAGCACGGCGTCGGTGCCGGTCAGTTCGCGGCCGTCGGACGCGCGCCGCAGCAGCGGCAGCCGGGCCGCGTACTCGCACTGGAAGCCGTCCTCGGCCACCGGGAGCAGCAGCGCGTCCTCGAAGCCGCCGGCTCCGTCCCCTCCGGCGCCGTACGTGTAGGGCAGCCGCAGCCAGAGTCCGTCGGCCTCCTCGACCAGGGTGGAGCGGGTGCGCAGGCCGACGACGTCCTCGCGCAGCAGCGCGCTGAGCACGCGCAGCATCAGCGTCGTGTCGGTGTCGGTGTCGGTGTCGGTGACGGTGTCGTGGACGGTGGCGGTGTCGGACCCGGTGCCGACCTCGGTGGCCGTCACGGGGTGATCTCCCAGCGCTGCGCCGCCAGGAACTCCGCCACGGCGCGGTCCACCGCCGCCTGGTCGGTGCCGGTGGCGCGCAGCACACCGAGGTAGTCGCGGTTGGTGTGGTGCAGCGCGTGCCACTCGCCGGTCGCGCGCAGCGGGCGGTAGACCAGCTCGACGCCGTCCACCGTGCGCTCGCAGGCGGCGGGCGCGGCGGTCAGGGTGCCCGCGCGCCGCGCGCACGGGTACTCCAGCCGGGCGCGTCCGTCGGAGCGGGCGCCGAGGTCGGCGGGGAGCGGCTCGCCGAGGTGGACGCGGAGGATCAGCTCGAAGAGCGGGATGCCGAGCAGCCCGGCGAGCAGCAGGTCGCACTGGTCGCCGATGGCCCGGTAGTTGACCTCGATGACGCGCGCCCTGCCGTCCTGCACCACGAACTCGGTGTGGCAGGCGCCGAACCCGACGCCGAGGGCGTCCAGTTGCGCGAGCACCTGCGCGACGACCGGCTCCGGGTGCGCGGGGACGAAGGCCATGCGCTCCTCGATGAACCAGGGCAGCGGCGAGAGCTCGGTGTGGAACCCGCCCAGGACGTGCCGGACGCGGCCGTCGCCGAGCGTCTCCAGCGTGTACAGCTCGCCGGGCAGGTACTCCTCCACCACGAGCGCCGCCCCCGGCCGGCGCTGCTGGATCTCCTTGCAGCGCAGCACCAGCTCCTCGGGGCCGTCGACGAGGACCACGTCCTCGCTGGCCACGCCCTCGCGCGGTTTGACCACGCACGGGTAGGGGACCGCCGGTCCGAGCAGCGCCACCGGGTCCTCGGCCGCGCCGAGTTCGGCGGACCACACGGTGTCGGCGCCGGCGGCGGCCAGGTGGCGGCGCATCTGCGCCTTGTCCTTGGTGCGCAGGGCCGCCTGCCAGGGCTTGGCAGGCAGGCCGAAGTACCCGGCGGCCAGCGCCGCCTGGGTCTGCAGATGGTCGCTGTTGGTGAAGACCGCGTGGGGGGCGTGGCCGGTGGCGATCCGGGTGATGACGGCACGGAAGTCGCGTACGTCGCACTCCACCACCTCCACCCGGTCGCCGTACCGCTCCTGGCGGACCAGCTCCTGGTGGGCGGTGGGGGCGTCGGTGAGCACGGTGACGTCCAGGCCGAGCCGGGAGGCGGCCGGCAGGAAGCCCTCGGTGACGGAGTCCGTGGGGTTGAGCGCGAGGAGATACAGCCGCATGGCCGGGAGTCCTGTTCTGGGAACGTGTGGAGGGGAGGGGGCGGGCCGGCAAAGTGGGCCCGCCCCTTCACACGGCGAGCGTCACTTCGGCAGGTCGACACCCGCGGCCTTGGCCACGTCGCCGAGCATGCTGGTCGCGGCCTGCACGCCGATGCCGGACATCCACGTCTCGTCCGTCACGTTGACGACCTTGTGGTTCCTGACCGCGCCCAGGTCCTTCCAGACCGGGTTGGACTCGACGACGCTCTGCTGCGTCTTGGCCGGGTCGTCGGAGACGGTGACGAAGACCAGGTCCGCGTCGGCCTTGTCGATCTGCTCGGGGCCGACCTCCAGCATCGCGCTGTGGACGTTCTGCGAGGCGGGGCGGTTCAGGCCGATGTCGGTCAGCACGACGCCGCTGAAGGAGTCCAGCTGGTAGAGCCGGGTCGGGCCGGCGACGAAGCGGACGACCGAGGCGGTCGGCTCCTTGCCGCCGTTCTTGGCCTTGATGGCCTCGCCGAGCCGCTTCGCGCGGGCCTCGTACGACGTCAGCGCCGCCGCGGCCTCCTTCTCCAGGCCGAGGGCCTTGGCGTGGACCGCCAGGTTCGCCTTCCAGGGGAAGCCGGTGGTCGCGGTGAAGACGGTCGGGGCGATGGCCTTGAGCTTGTCGTAGACCTTCTCGTGGCGGACCTTGCTGGACAGGATCAGGTCCGGCTTGAGGGACGCGATCAGCTCCAGGTTGGGCTCGGCGGACGGGCCGACGTCCTTGGTGCCGTCCGTCTTCCCCTTCAGGTACGCGGGGAAGCCGCCCTCGGACTTCAGGTGCGGGGCGACCGCGCCGACCGGGGTGATGCCGAGCATCGTCACGTCGTCCAGCTCACCGGTGTCGAGCACGACCACGCGCTTCGGCTTGGCGGGGATGGTGGTGCTGCCCATGGCGTGGGTGAGGGTGCGCGGGAAGCCGTCGGCGGTGGCGGCGGCGTTCGCCTTGTCGTCCTTCGCCCCGGACTCGCTGCCGCAGGCGGCGAGCGCGCCCACGCCGATGACGAGGGCGACGGGCGCGGCGACGAGCCGGACGAGGCGGCGGCGGAGCGGGGATCTGGTCTTCATGAGGGTGGGGTTCCTTGCGACGGGGGCAACGGGGGCAACGGGGGACGGGGGCATCGGTGGAGGGGCCGGGGGTCAGCCGGAGACGGCGGCGGTGTGCCGTCTGGCGCGACCGCGCGGGACGACGAGCGGGGTGCCGGTCTCCGGGTCGGGGATGACCTGGCAGTCGACGTCGAACACGGACTTCACCAGCGCCGCGTCGAGCACCTCGGACGGCGGCCCGGCCGCGGCCAACCGGCCGTCCTGGAGGACGACGAGGTGGTCGGCGTACCGGGCGGCCTGGCCCAGGTCGTGCAGCACCATGACGACGGTGCGCCCGGACTCGGCGTGCAGGTCCGAGACCAGGTCGAGCACGTCGAGCTGGTGGCGCAGGTCGAGGAAGGTGGTGGGCTCGTCGAGCAGCAGCAGCTCGGTGTCCTGGGCGAGGGCCAGCGCGATCCAGGCGCGCTGCCGCTGGCCGCCGGAGAGCTGGTCCACGTGCTGGTCGCGCAGTTCCGTGGTGCCGGTGCGGGCCAGTGCCCGCTCGACGGCGGCCTGGTCGGTGGCCGACCAGGGGCTCAGCAGCCGCTGGTGCGGGTAGCGGCCGAGCCGGACCAGCGCCTCGACGGTGATCGCGTCGGGGGTGACCGGCTGCTGCGGCAGCAGCCCCATCCGGCGGGCCAGCGCGCGGGCGGGCATCCGGTGGATGTCCGCGCCGTCGAGGGCCACGCTGCCGGCGGCGGGGGGCAGCAGCCGGGTCAGCCCGCGCAGCAGGGTCGACTTGCCGCAGGCGTTGGGGCCGACGATGGCGGTGACGGCGCCGCCGGGCAGGACGAGGTCCAGGCCGCCGATCACCGTGCGGTCGCCGTAGCGCAGGTCCAGGCCGTGGGTGCTGAGCTCGTTGGTGTTCGGCGCGGGCCGCGGCTCGGTGCGCGGCTCGTCGTGCGGTGGCCGGTCGGTGCGGGCGGTCATCCGAAACTCCTGTGCATGGGCCTGCTCTGACGGATCATCAAGGCGAGGAGCCAGGGGGCGCCGAGGGTCGCGGTGACCACCCCGACGGGCAGGCCGTGCACCGGCAGCAGGTGCTGGACGACCAGGTCGGAGCCGAGCAGCAGGACGGCGCCGGTCAGCGCCGACAGCGCGAGCGTTCCCGCGGTCGGCGGCCCGGCGAGGAAGCGCACCACGTGCGGTACGGCGAGCGCGACGAACGCCACCGGGCCGGTGAGCGCGGCGGCCAGCGACGCCAGCACGATGGCGGTGAGCAGCAGGTGCAGACGTGCCGCGGACGGTGCCACGCCGAGGCCGCCCGCCGAGTCGTCGCCCAGGTCCAGGACGGCGAGCCGCCGGTGCAGGACGAAGGCGGCGGCCGTCCCGGCGGCCACGGCGCCGCCCGCGGCGGACACCTCGGCCCAGGTCCGCCCGTAGAGCGACCCCGTCGTCCACTGCAGCGCGGAGTTGGCGAGTTCGGCGGGGAAGCGCACCACCATCAGGTTGACGGCGGCGGCCAGCCCCGCCTGCACGGCCAGCCCCACCAGGACGAGGCGGGTGACGCCGAGCCCCGAGCGCCAGGCGAACGCGCCGAGCAGGACGGCGGCGAGCAGCCCGCCGCCGAGGGCGGCCAGCGGGATGAGGGTCTGCGAGGCGCCGGTGGCGAGCAGCGAGACGGCGCCGAGGGAGGCGCCGCCGGTCACGCCCATGACGTCGGGGGAGGCGAGCGGATTGCGGAACAGCCGCTGCAGCAGCGCCCCGGCGACGGCCAGGCCCGCTCCGGCGACGAGGGCCGCCGCCATCCTGGGCGCCCGGAACTCCTGGACCACCAGCACGTCGCCGGAGTCCCCGAGGCCGATCAGGGCGCGCAGCGCGGTGAGCGGCGGCATCGGGATCTGCCCGGTGGTGAGCGCGGTGGTGCCGAGGACGAGGATCGCGGCCACGGCACCGGCGGCGAGCCAGGCGGTGCGGCGGCTGCGGGAGGGGCGCCGCACCGGGGCGGCGGGGCGGGGCGCGGGCAGCTTCGTCAGGGGGGCGGGCGGGGTCATCGGGCCACCTTCCGGGCCAGCACCGCGAGCAGCGGCGCGCCGAGGAAGGCGGTGACGATGCCGACCTCCAGTTCGGAGGGCGCGATCACGACGCGGCCCAGGACGTCGGCGCCGAGCAGCAGCAGGGGGCCGGCGATCAGGCAGCCGGGGACCAGCAGCCGGTGGTCGTTGCCGAACACCAGCCGCACCAGGTGCGGGGCGGCCAGCCCGACGAACGCGACCGGTCCGGCCACCGCGACGGCGGAGCCGGCCAGCAGCACGACGGACAGCCCGCCCGCGACCCGGATCCGCGCCACCGGCACGCCCAGCGCCTGCGCGGTCTCGTCGCCGAGGGCCAGCGCGTTGAGGGCCGGGGTGATGGCCAGCGCGACGACCAACCCGACGGCGATCAGCGGGAGTACGGGGTACAGGACGTCGAGCGTGCGGCCGGACAGCGAGCCCGCGAGCCAGAACCGGGCCTCGTCCAGGGTGCGGTTGCTCGCCAGCATCACGGCGGAGGTCCAGGAGACCAGGACGGCGGTCAGCACCGTGCCGCCGAGCGCGAGGCGCACCGGGTCCAGGTCGCCCGCCCGGCGGGCCAGCGTCTGGGCGAAGAGCGCGGCGGCCGCCGCCCCGGCGAAGGCGAACCACAGGTACTGGGCGGGGTGCGTCAGATGCAGGGCGTAGATCGCGGTGACGACGGCGAAGCCCGCGCCCGCGTTGATCCCCAGCGTCGTCGGCGAGGCCAGCGCGTTGCGCGTGACGCCCTGGGCGACCGCTCCCGCGACCCCGAGCGCCGCGCCGACCGCGAGCCCGATGAGGGTGCGCGGTACGCGGAGCCCGGTGACGACCACGGCGTCACGGCTGTGCGCGCCATGGAACAGCGCGTCGAAGACGGTGCCGAGGGGCACCGGCCGCGAGCCGAGCGCGAGGCTCGCGGCTCCGCACAGCGCCAGGGCGAGCGCGCCGAGCACGAACAGCGGTATCTGCCGGGCCGGGGAGGGGAGTCGACCGGCCACGGCCGTCCGCTGGGTGTTGAGCACCCCTGGATCTTAGGTTAGGTAAACCTAACCTTGTCAACCCGCTGTGTATGCGGCATGTTACGGGACGTGGACCCGGCGCCGGAGGGGATTACAGCGATCTGACGGCATACGCGGGGGTACTGACCGTTTCGTCGTCCAGGCACGCTCCGGTCGCCAGGTCGAAGCGCTGCTTGAGCAGCGGGGAGGCGACGTACGCCCGCCCCGCGGCCGAGCCGATCAGGCCGCGGGACAGGACGTAGGCGCCGGTGAACGGGTCCCGGTTGCCGATCGCGTACAGGGCGCCGTGCCGGTCCTGGAAGAGGGCGGCCTGCGAGCCGTCGGGCAGCAGGGCGGCGACGCCCCGGCCCGGGGTCAGCCGCGTGTCGTCGCAGACCGCGAACCAGGTGTCGTCGAGGAGGAGTTCGATGGTCATACGGTGACCGTCCCTTCGAGGGTGCGGATGGCGAGGGTGGGTCCGGCGAGCAGCACCGGCCCGGCCAGGAGGTCCAGGTCGGGCTTGACCTGGTCGCGCTCCTCGACGAACCGGACGCTGGGGTCGGGTACGTCCGGCGCGTTGACGAAGGAGACGAAGCGGCTCAGCCGCTCGGGGTCGTTGATGGTGTCCGCCCACTCGTCCCGGTACCCCGCCACGTGCGCGGACATCAGCGACTCCAGCTCGTCGCAGATCCCCAGCGAGTCGTGCACGACGACGTCCCTGACGTGCTCCAGGCCGCCGTCGATCCGCTCCAGCCAGGCCGAGGTGCGCTCCAGGCGGTCCGCGGTGCGGATGTAGAACATCAGGAAGCGGTCGATGAGCCGGACCAGTTCCGCGTCGCTGAGGTCCTGCGCCAGCAGGTCCGCGTGGCGCGGGTCGGCGCCGCCGTTGCCGCCGACGTACAGGTTCCAGCCCGACGCGGTGGCGATGATCCCGAAGTCCTTGCCGCGGGCCTCCGCGCACTCGCGCGCGCACCCCGACACGGCGGACTTCAGCTTGTGCGGCGAGCGCAGCCCGCGGTAGCGCAGCTCCAGGTCGATGGCCATCCTCACGCTGTCCTGGACGCCGTAGCGGCACCAGGTGCTGCCCACGCACGACTTCACCGTGCGCAGCGACTTGCCGTACGCGTGCCCGGACTCGAACCCGGCGTCCACCAGCCGCGTCCAGATCAGCGGCAGCTGGTCGACGCGGGCGCCGAACAGGTCGATCCGCTGGCCGCCGGTGATCTTCGTGTAGAGGCCGAAGTCCCGGGCCACTTCGCCGATCACGATCAGCTTCTCCGGGGTGATCTCGCCGCCGGGGATGCGCGGCACGATCGAGTACGAGCCGTTGCGCTGCAGGTTGGCGAGGAAGTGGTCGTTGGTGTCCTGGAGCGCGGCCTGCCCGCCGTCCAGCACGTGCACCGGGGCGCCGATCGACGGCGCCAGCGAGGCGATCACCGAGGCCACCGCGGGCTTGCAGATCTCGCAGCCCTCGCCGCCCCTGGCCGCCTCGCGCCCGTGGCTGTCGAGCAGCGCGCCGAACGAGGTGATCCGCAGCGCGCGCACGATCTCGTACAGCTCCTGGCGGGTGTGCGCGAAGTCGGCGCACAGGCCCTGGTCCTCGGCGGGGGGCAGCAGCTGTCCCAGCACCTTCACGCAACTGCCGCAGCCCGTCCCGGCCTTGGTGCACTTCTTGAGCTCCGGCACGGTGGTGCAGGAGTGCTCGGTGACGGCGTCGAGGATCGCGCCCTTGGTGACGTTGTGGCAGCTGCAGATCACCGCCGTGTCGGGCAGCGACGACGGGCCGAGCTCGACCGGGCCGCCCGCGCCCGCCGGCAGCACCAGGCTCTCGGGCGGCACCGGCGGCACCGAGCCGGTCATCGGGCGCAGCATGCCGTACGAGTCGGCGTCGCCGACCAGGATGCCGCCCAGCAGCACGCCCTCGCGCGAGACCACCAGCTTCTTGTACACACCGGAGCGCGAGTCGGAGTACAGCACGTCCAGGCAGCCGGGGGTGGCGCCGTGCGCGTCGCCGAAGCTCGCCACGTCCACGCCGAGCAGCTTGAGCTTCGTCGACAGGTCCGCGCCCTTGAAGGAGCCCGCGTCGCCCGCGATCGCCTTGGCCGCGGTCTCCGCCATCTCGTAGCCGGGCGCGACCAGCCCGTACACCCGGCCGTCGGAGGCCAGCGCGCACTCGCCGATCGCGTACACGTCCGCGTCCTCGGTGCGGCACTGCTCGTCCACGACGATCCCGCCGCGCTCGCCGACCGGCAGGCCGCACTCGCGGGCGAGCTGGTCGCGGGGGCGGACGCCGGCCGAGAAGACCACCAGGCCGGTGGCGAGGGTCGAGCCGTCCGACAGCGACATCGAGGCGACCCTGCCGTCCTCGCCCGCGACGATCGCCTGCGTGCCGACGCCGGTGTGGACGGTGACGCCCATCTCCTCGATGGTGCGCCGCAGCGCCTCGCCGCCGCCCTCGTCGACCTGCACCGGCATCAGGCGCGGGGCGAACTCCACGACGTGCGTGTCCAGCCCCAGCCCCTTGAGCGCGCCCGCCGCCTCCAGGCCGAGCAGCCCGCCGCCGACGACCGTGCCCGTGCCACCGGACCCGGCGTACTCCTCGATCGCCAGCAGGTCCTCGATGGTGCGGTAGACGAAGCAGCCCACGCTGTCCTTGCCCGGGACCGGCGGCACGAACGGGAAGGAGCCGGTGGCCAGCACCAGCGTGTCGTAGGAGACGACCAGCCCGGAGCGGGCGGTCACGGTGCGGGCGGCGCGGTCGACGCTGAGCGCCGGGTCCCCCAGCCGCAGCTCGATGTTGTGCTTCTCCAGGAAGCCGTCCTCGGCGAGGGCGAGCTCGTCCGGCGTCGTCCCGGAGAAGTACGAGGTCAGGTGGACCCGGTCGTACGCGGCGCGGGGCTCCTCGCACAGCACGACCACCCGCGACCGCTCGGTGACGCCCCGGTCGGCCAGCGCCTCCAGGAACCGCTGCCCGACCATGCCGTGGCCGACCAGCACGATCGTGGGCATCGCGATCGCGGGAACGTCCGTCGTGTCAACAGCCATGGTCAGGAACCTCCGTCGTTGGTGAGCAGGTGGAGCAGCGGAGCGGTGGTGGCCGGGAGCGCCTCGTCGGCCTCCCAGGTGCGGGCGAGCGTGCCGACCGCGGCGAGGTCGCCGAGCAGGATTCCGCCGACCAGCCGGTCGTCGCGGATGACGACCTTGCGGTAGGCGCCGCGGGTCGCGTCCGTGAGGCGCAGTACGTCGTCGCCGGGGACCGGCGACGGGTCGCCGAACGCGGCGAGGTCGAAGGGGGCGATGCCGGTCTCGCCGGTACGCGATCCGCCGAGGGTCAGCCGGGTCAGCGCGCGGGTCCCGGTGTAGCGCGGCGCGGCCGCGGGGTGCGCGGCCCGCGCCGCCCCGGTGAGCAGCAGCGACGCCAGCGCGTCCGCCTGCTCGCGGGCCGCGCCCGCCAGGCCGTACACGACACCGGCGTGCTGCGAGCAGTCGCCGATCGCGTGGATGAGCGGGTCGGACGTCCGCAGCTCGTCGTCCACGACGATGCCCTTGGCGACGTCGAGCCCCGCCGCCTGCGCCAGCCCGGTGCGGGGCCGCACGCCGCAGGCGAGGACGACCAGGTCGGTGCCGAGGCAGTAGCCGTCGGCGAGTTCGACGGACCGGACGGCGCGCGCGGCGCCCTCCGGCCGGGTCAGCAGCCCGCGCACCCGGCACTCGGTGTGGACCTCGACCCCCATCGACTCCAGGTGCGAGCGCAGCAGCTTCCCGGAGTGCTCGTCCAGCTGCCGCTCCATCAGGTACTCGCCCTGCTGGAGCAGCACCACATGGGCGCCGCGGGCGGCGAGCGCCCGCGCCGCGGAGACGCCGAGCAGCCCGCCCCCGACGACCACGGCGCGCACGTCGGGGCGCACCGCGGCGGACAGCGCCAGGCAGTCGTCCATGGTGCGGAAGGCGTGCACCCCCACCGGCAGTTCGCCGCGCCCGGCCTCGAACAGGCCGCGCAGCGGCGGCAGCACCGGGTTGGAGCCGGTGGCGAGCACCAGCCGGTCGTAGCGGGTGGCGGAGCCGTCGTCGCAGATCACGAGCTGCTCGGCGCGGTCCACCCGCACCACGCGGCGGGTGGTGCAGGCGGCGTCCGGCAGCGTGATGACGTCCGGCTCGTACCGCCCGGCGAGGACCTCCGCGAGCAGCACCCGGTTGTACGGGGCGTGCCGCTCCTCGCCGAACAGCGTCACCCGGACGTCCGGGGCGGCGGGCGCGAGCTGCTGCGCCAGGCGCGCGCCGGCCATCCCGCCGCCCACCACCACGATCTCGCTGCCCGCCTCGATGTCCATGCCCGTCAGCCTGCGGCGCGGCTGTTTCCCGTCCGCATCGCGTCCGTTACCCCGAGGGAACGGTGCCCTCAGCGGCGGCCGGCGGCGGGTGTGAGGCGGATGCGGGGGGCCGCTGCGATCTGCGCGAAGATGATCGCCGCGAAGATTGAGTGCCCGGAGGGCCGTCCTGAGCGGTCGCGGACGGGTACGGTCGGACGATGGAAGAACCCGACGACAGCCCCGGTTTCCTTTTCTGGCGCACGTCCCTGCACTGGCAGCGGGCGATCGCGGCGGCGCTGGCCCCCCTCGACCTGACCCACGCGCAGTTCGTGCTGCTGGCCGGACTGTGGTGGCTCGACAGCCAGGGCGAGCAGCCCAACCAGCTGCGGCTGGCCCGGCACAGCGGCACGGACGTGAAGATGACGTCGCAGGTGCTGCGCCGGCTGGAGGACAAGGGCCTGCTCACCCGGGTCACCGACCCCAGCGACACCCGGGCCAAGCGGCTCGGCATCACGCCCGCCGGCGCCCGGCTCGCCGCGAAGGCGGTCGCCGCGGTCGAGTCGACCGACGCGGCGTTCTTCGGCGCGGTGCCCGACCCGCAGGCGCTGCTCGTCGCGCTGCGCACGCTGGCGGTACCGCCGGCCGACGCCTGATGCGCGCGTGACCGGATCGTTCCGCTTCGAGGCATGATGGTGTCTGTCCCGCGGACCGTGCCGAGGGCGAGGATCGAGGCATGAACCGAGCACTGATCGTCATCGACGTCCAGCAGTCCTTCCTCCAGAACCCGCTGTGGGCGGCCACGTCCAACCCCGGCATCGTCGGCCAGGTGAACCGCCTCGTGGCGCACGCCCGCCAGGAGGGCGACCTCGTCGTGTGGGTGCTGCACAGCGAGCCCGGCACCGGGGGCGCCTTCGACCCGGCGAGCGGCTTCGTCCGGCTGATGGAGGGCCTGGAGCCGCTCGACGGCGAGCCGGTGCTCACCAAGACCGCGCACAACGCCTTCACCACCACCAACCTGCAGCAGCTGCTCACCTCGCGCGGTGTCACCGAGGTCGTCATCGGCGGTATCCGCACCGAGCAGTGCGTCGAGACGACGACCCGGCTCGCCTCCGACCTCGGCTACGGGACCACCTTCGTCACCGACGCGACCGCCACCACCCCCCGCGAGCACTGGGACGCACCGGCCGGCCGCTCGGTCGAGGAGATCCTCGCCGACCCCCGCACCCTGCAGACGGACGACATCCTCGCCCGCACCGAATACGCGCTCGCGGGCCGCTTCGCGCGCGTGACCACCGTCAAGGAGCTGACCGGATCGTGACCCGGGTCGTCTTCCTGCTCGTCCCGCACCTGCATCTGCTGGATCTCGCGGGCCCGGCGCAGGTGTTCTCGACCGCGGCCGACTTCGGCCACGCCTACGAGACCCGTTACGTCGCCGAGCAGGAGGACATCCCGACCGCCCAGGGCGTCCCGCTCCGGGCGGCGACCGGCTGGCCCGACCTCACCCCGGACGACCTGGTGATCGTCCCCGGCTGGCGCTCCCGCACCCTGACGCGGAACGGGCTGCTGCGCGACGCCACGCTCCAGCGGCTGCGCGACCACCACGCCGCGGGCGGCGTCGTCGCCAGCGTCTGCGCGGGCGCCGACGCCCTCGGCCGGGCCGGCCTCCTCGACGGCCGCCGCTGCACCACCCACCACGACGTGCAGGACGAACTCGCCCGCCGCTACCCGCGGGCCACCGTCGTGCGGGACGTGCTCTACGTGGTCGACGACCGCGTCGTCACCTCCGCCGGCATCGCCAGCGGCATCGACCTGGCGCTGCACCTCGTCGCGGGCCGGCACGGGCCGGGCGCGGCCGCGCGCGTCGCCCGCAACATGGTCGTCTACGCCCGCCGCAACGGGGACGACCAGCAGACCAGCGCGATGCTCCGGCACCGCGCGCACCTCAGCGACGCGGTCCACCGCGTCCAGGACCTCATCGACGCCCGCTTCTCCGAACACCTCGCCCTCGCCGACCTGGCCGCCACCTCCGGCGTCAGCGAACGCACCCTGACCCGCCGCTTCGGCGAGGCCACCGGCCTCACCCCCCTCCGCTACCAGCAACTCCTGCGCGTGGAGCGCGCCGAACACCTCATCTCCCACGGCTCCACCATCGAATCGGCCGCCCGAACGGTGGGCTTCGAAGACGCGAGAATGCTCCGCCGCCTGCGCGCCAGGGCCTGACGGCCGGATGCGAAAGACGCTGTTCCGCGCTCCGCTATATCGATTTCTGTATAATCCAATCCGTGAGCGAACCCTGGCAGATCGAGATCGAGCCGGAGGTCAGGCAGTGGCTGGAGCTGTTGTCGGACGCCCAGCACGACAAGGCCGAGCGGGCGGCGGACATGCTCGCGGCCCAGCCGACCACTCTGGGAGAGCCGTACTCCCGCCACCTCGGCGGTAAAGTGCGCGAGCTGCGCTTCACCATGGACGGTAACGCCATACGCGTCACGTACTGGCTCGCCCCCAACCGGCGCATCGTGCTGCTGACGGTGTTCCGCAAGACCAGGCAGCGCGAGGTCGCCGAGGTCGACCGCGCTGACCAGGCTCAGAAGGTGTGCGAAGCCGATCATGGCTCCGCCGAGCACATCTACGACCGGAGCAAGGAGGAGAGGTCGTGAATCACTCGCAGTGGAAGACGACCCGCACCAGGAAGCTGCTGGGGGAGACGGTCGAGGAGTCCTCGGCCTACCTCCAGGCCGGGTACGCCTTCGTGCTCGGCCAGGCGGTCTACGACCGGCGCACCGCGCTGGGCCTGTCCCAGACCGAGCTGGCCCGGCGCGCTGACATGACCCAGCCGCAGATCTCCAACATCGAGGGCGGTGACTCCGTGCCGACCCTGCCTCTGCTGACCCGCTTGGCCAAGGCCCTGGACGCGGCGCTGACCATCGATCTCGACGGCGATGCGTCGGCCTTCGTGTTCACCGCGCACGACGATCGCGCACCCGACGGACGTTCCTCGGCGGCTTGATCCCCGGCGCCCGCCGGTCAGGCGGTCGCGCGGACCGTCACCACCGGTTCGTGGCGGACCGGGAAGTTGACCGAGGCGGCGATGAAGCACGTGCGGTGGGCTTCGGTGTGGAGAGCCGTGGCTTTGGCGGCCATTTCCTCGGAGGCGACCTCCACCTGGGGGCGCAGGATCGCCTCCGTGAAGTGGCCGCCGGTCGGGGTGGTCTCCATCGTGCCGTGGGCGTTGTCCGTGTAGGCGGTGACCGTGACGCCGCCGACGGCGCAGACGTGCAGGTAGGCGAGCATGTGGCACTGCGACAGCGCGGCCAGCAGCAGTTGTTCGGGGTTCCAGCGGGTCGCGTCGCCGCGGAAGGTCGGGTCGGAGCTGCCCAGGATGGTGGGGAGGCCGGCGGCGGAGACCTCGTGGGAGCGGTCGTAGGCGCGGTAAGTGCTGGTGCCCGTACCGAGGTTGCCGGTCCAGGTGACCTTCGTGTCATAGGTGTGGGTCATGGGCGCCGACGCTCCTTCTGTCTGCCTTCCGGACAGCGCCCAGCCTACGGTCGGCCCCCCGCCGCGGTCCCCGCCGCCTCCACCCGCACCGCGCAGACCTTGAACTCCGGCATCCGGGACGTCGGGTCCAGCGCCGGGTTGGTCAGGGTGTTGGCGCGGCCCTCGCCCGGCCAGTGGAACGGCATGAAGACGGTGTCGGGGCGGATGGCCGCGCTGATCAGCGCCGGGGCGACCGCGCGGCCCCGGCGGCTGGTGACCGCGAGCGCCTCGCCCTCGGCGACGCCGAGGCGCTCGGCGAGCTGCGGATGCAGCTGCACGTAGGGGCCGGGGGAAGCGGCGTTGAGCTCGCGGACCCGGCGGGTCTGGGCGCCGGACTGGTACTGCGCCAGGACGCGGCCCGTCGTCAGGTAGAGCGGGTACTCCGCCGTCGGCTCCTCCGCCGAGGGCCGGTGCAGGACCGGCACGAAGCGGGCCCGGCCGTCCGGCGTCGCGAAGCGGTCGAGGAAGAGCCGGGGCGTGCCGGGGTGCGGGTCCGCCGACGCGCTCTCCGGGCACGGCCAGAAGACGCCGTCCTCCGCCGCGATCCGCTGGTACGTGATGCCCGAGTAGTCCGCCGGGCCGCCCGCCGACGCGCGGCGCAGCTCGTCGAAGACCTCCTCGGCGTCGGTCGGGAAGCCCTTCTCCCAGCCGAGGCGGGCGGCGAGCCCGTGCAGGACCTCCAGGTCCGTGCGGACCTCCGGCGGCGGGTCGATCGCCTTGCGGCGGAGGATCACCCGCCCCTCCAGGTTGGTCGTGGTGCCGGTCTCCTCCGCCCACTGGGTGACCGGCAGGACGACGTCCGCCATCTCGGCGGTCTCCGACAGCACGACGTCACAGACCGCGAGGAAGTCCAGCGAGGCGATGCGTTCGGTGATGTGCGCGGCGCGCGGCGCCGAGACGACCGGGTTGGAACCCATCAGCAGCAGCGCGTGCACGTCCACGCCGAGCGCGTCCAGCAGCTCGTACGCGCTGCGTCCGGGCGCCGGCAGGTCGTCCGGGTCGACGCCCCACACCCCCGCCACATGGGCGCGCGCCGCCGGGTCGTCCAGCTTGCGGTAGCCGGGGAGCTGGTCGGCCTTCTGGCCGTGCTCGCGCCCGCCCTGCCCGTTGCCCTGCCCGGTGAGGCAGCCGTAGCCGGAGAGCGGCCGGCCGGCGCGGCCGGTGGCGAGGCACAGGTTGATCCAGGCGCTGACGGTGTCGGTCCCCTTGGACTGCTGCTCGGGTCCGCGCGCGGTCAGGACCATGCCGGACGGCGCCCCGCAGAACAGCCGCACCGCCTCCCTCAGCTGCGGCACCGGCACCCCGGTGATGCGCTCCACCAGCTCCGGCCAGTGCGCCATCACCCCCGGCCGCGCCTGCGCCCAGCCGCTGGTGCGCTCCGCGATGAACTCCTCGTCCAGGTGCCCCTCGGCGAGGGCGAGGTGCAGCAGCCCGAGCGCGAGCGCCAGGTCGGTGCCGGGCCGGGGCTGCAGGTGCAGGTCGGCCTGCTCGGCGGTACGGGTGCGGCGCGGGTCGACGACGATCAGCTTGCCGCCGCGCTCGCGCAGCTCCGTCAGGTAGCGCAGCGCGGGCGGCATCGTCTCGGCGAGGTTGGAGCCGACGAGGATCACGCAGCCGGTGCGGGCGACGTCCTCCAGCGGGAAGGGCAGGCCCCGGTCGAGCCCGAACGCCCGCTGGTGGGCGGCGGCCGCCGAGGACATGCAGAAGCGGCCGTTGTAGTCGATCTGCGAGGTGCGCAGCACCACCCGGGCGAACTTGCCGAGCGCGTACGCCTTCTCGTTCGTCAGCCCGCCGCCGCCGAAGACGCCGACGGCGTCCCGGCCGTGCGCGGCCCGCGTGCGCAGCAGCCCCTCGGCGACCTTGTCCAGCGCCTCGTCCCAGCCGGCCGGCTCCAGCGCGCCGCCGGGGCCGCGGACCAGCGGCCGGGTCAGCCGCGCGCCGCGCGCCAGCACCTCGGGCGCGGTGCGCCCCTTGCCGCACAGCGCGCCCCGGTTCACCGGGAACGCGGTCCGTTCGACGACCTCGACGCCGCCCGCGGGCAGCGGCGCCAGTCCCATGCCGCACTGGAGGGCGCAGTAGGGACAGTGCGTGTCAACGGTGCTCGGGCTCATGCGCCCAGCCTGCGCCGTACGTGTTTCGCCCCCGTACGCGACGCGGTTACGCGGCCGGTACGGGCACCTCAGCGCGGTGCCGGCCCGGGTGTGAGGAACACCGGGCTGCGGGGACCGCGCTGGTCGGCGCCGTGCCGGCCTGTGTGTGAGGAACGCCCCCGGCCGCAGTTCGCCCCGGCCAGCGCGTCTGCGTCACCGCGTATCCGTCAGCGCGTATCCGCCAGCGCCCGCGCCACGCCCGGCTCCTTCGGCCCGAGGAAGTGCGGGTCCGGCTCGACCGCCACGTCCAGCGCCGCCTTGGCCGCCGCGACGAGCTCGCGGGCACCGCCGTAGAACCACGTCACGTCGTGCGGCTCGTCCACGCCGACGCCGTACCCCTCGACGCCCGCCGCGTCGCACAGCGCCAGCGCCCGCCGGATGTGGAAGCCCTGGCTGACGAGGATCGCCCGGTCCACCCCGAAGATCCGCTTGGCACGGCTGCAGGAGTCCCAGGTGTCGAAGCCGGCGTAGTCCAGCACGACCTTCGACGCGGGCACGCCCAGTTTCTCCAGGTAGCCCAGCATCGCGCCCGGCTCGTCGTAGTCGGTGCGGCTGTTGTCGCCGGTCACCAGGATCGCCCGCACCTTGTGCGTCCGGTACAGCGCGGCGCCCGCGTCCAGCCGGTGCGCGAGGTACGGCGACGGCTTCCCGTCCGCCAGCCCCGCGCCGAACACCACCGCCACCGGCTCGGCCGGTACGTCCGCGACCGCCCGCACCCGCCCGTCCGCCGAGGTCTGCAGCCAGGTCGCGGGCAGCAGCGCCAGCACGCAGCAGGCCATGGCGGCCCGCAGGAGCAGCCGCCGACCGCGCCGGGTCCGCGGCAGCCGCAGCCGCAGCCCGCGCAGCGCCGCACTGATCCGGCCCGGCTCCATGCTGCGCCCTCCCGTCGATCGATCCCGTCGTCCGGATCGACGCGTACGGCCCCGGTACGGTTCCGGTCACCATGGACGCAGCACCATGGACGCAGCCGCGCTCCCGACCATGAGCGACGCGATGAGACGCGATGAGAGGACAGCCGCCGTGATCCCGTCCCCCCGGCCCCGCCTGCCGTTCTTCGTCTACGGGACGCTGCGGCCCGGCCAGGCCAACCACGTCCTGGTGGCGGGCCGTACCGCGCCCCCGAAACCCGCCGTCCTGCCGGGCGCGCTGCTGTACGACGGGCCCGGGTACCCGTACGCGGTCGCCGCCGAGGGCGACGCCGCCGCCGACACCGTGCACGGCGAGCTGCTGCACGTCCTTCCCGGCCACTACGAGCGCGTCCTCGCCGACCTCGACCGGCTGGAGGAGCATGTACCGGGCGCGCGCGGGAACCTGTACGAGCGGCTGGTGCTGCGCGTCGTCTGCGACGATCTGCCGTGCGAGGCCTGGGTCTACCTCGCGGGGGAGGGCCCGGCGCGGACGCTGCGGGCCTCGGGGCGGGTCATCCCCGGCGGCGACTGGGCCCGGGAGCGGCCGCCTCACAGGCGGTCCTGACGGCCGTGAGGCGGAGGAAAACACTTGTCACCACCGTGCAACGCGGGCGCAACCTGCACCCAGCACGCTCGGTCCATGACGGCGTCGACAGCGCACCCGCATCCGCACCCGGAGTCCGGCCGCCCCGCCGGCCCCGCCGGTCACGACGGCCCCACCCCGTCCACCGCATCCACCGCATCCACCCCGTCCACCAGCTTCGACAGTACGGCGCAGCTCATGAACCGGATCACCGCGCAGCTCAGCAGCCAGCTCACCCGCGTCGCCCTCACCGCGGTGCCCCGCGGCCCCGCACTGGTCGCCGTGGCGCACGGCAGCCGTGACCCCGAGGCGCGCCGCACCGTGCGCGCGCTCCTCGACCGGGTCCGGGCGCTGCGCCCCGGCCTGCCCGTCCACCTCGGGCACATCGAGTTGAACGAGCCGCTGCTCGACGACACGCTCGCCGCGCTCCACGGCGACGTGGTGCTCGTCCCGCTGCTGCTCGGCCACGGCTACCACGTCAAACAGGACATTCCCGAGGCGCTGGCCCGCGCCCCGCACCTGCGCGGGCTGACCGCCGCGCCGCTCGGCCCGCACCCGCTGCTCGCCGAGACGCTGCACGTGCGCCTCACCGAGGCCGGCTGGCGCAAGGGCGCGCGGCGCGCGGGCGTCGTGCTGGCCGCCGCCGGGTCCCGCGACCCCGAGTGGCCCGCCGACACCGCCCGCACCGCCGAACTCCTCAGCCAGAGGCTGGGCGGCGCCCCGGTGCTGCCCGCCTACGCGTCCGGCGCGGGCCCGTCCGTCCCCGAGGCGACCGCCGCGCTGACCGCGCGCGGCCACCGGGTCGCGGTCGCCTCGTACTTCACCGCCCCCGGGCGGTTCGCCACCCAGACCTCCGCCGGGGCGCCCTGGATCGCGGCGGCGCCGCTGGGCGCGCACAGCGCCATGGCCCGCCTGGTGCTCCACCGCTACGACCAGTCCCTGGCGGCCGCCGGCCGCCCCGCGCCACTGCACCTCGCCAGCGCGTGACGCGGTAGGGCGCGGCAGGACCGATGGCGCGTCTGTCACAGCGGAGCGTTACGGTCACAGGCATGGAAGCGAACTACCGGACCGACGCGGCGGCCGCGCACCTCGGGCCGTACGAGCGGTACGGGCCGTACGGGGACGCCGACACCGACCGCTTTGTGACCGAGCCCGACAAGCGGCCCGGCCGCACGGCCTTCCAGCGCGACCGGGCGCGGGTGCTGCACTCGGCCGCGCTGCGCCGGCTGGCGGGCAAGACGCAGGTGGTGGACCCGGACTCGGCGCTGATGAACACCAGCCCGCGCACCCGCCTGACGCACTCGCTGGAGTGCGCGCAGGTGGGGCGGGAGCTGGGCGCCGCGCTCGGCAGCGACCCGGACCTCATCGAGACGGCGTGCCTGGCGCACGACCTCGGCCACCCGCCCTTCGGGCACAACGGCGAGCAGGTGCTGGCCCAGGTCGCCGAGGCGTGCGGCGGCTTCGAGGGCAACGCGCAGTCGCTGCGGCTGCTGACCCGCATCGAGCCGAAGCGCTTCCGGCGGGACGCGGACGGCACGATGGTGAGCGTCGGCCTCAACCTCACCCGTGCCGCCCTGGACGCCGCCACGAAGTACCCGTGGTCGCGCGGCGGCCACCCCACGAACCGCGACAGCCCCAAGTTCGGCGCGTACGAGGACGATCTGCCGGTCTTCGACTGGCTGCGGGAGGGCGCGCCCCAGGACCGGCAGTGCTTCGAGGCCCAGGTCATGGACTGGGCCGACGACGTCGCCTACTCGGTGCACGACGTGGAGGACGGCCTGCACGCCGGCCACCTGGACCCGAACCTGCTGCTCGCCGACGCCGAGCGGGCCGACATCTTCGACTGCGCGGGGGAGCGGTACGCGGCCGACTCCAGCCCGGACGAGCTGGCCGAGGCCCTCGACCGGCTCCTGGAGCAGCCGTGGTGGCCGCACGGCTACGACGGCTCGGCCATCTCCCAGGCGCGGTTGAAGGACGCCACGTCGCAGCTGATCGGAAGGTTCTGCCTGGCCGCCGAGCGCGCCACCCGCGAGGCGTACGGCACCGGGCGGCTCACGCGGTACCGCGCCGAGCTGGTCGTGCCGCGCGAGCAGCGCCTGGAGTGCGCCGTCCTCAAGGCGGTCGCCGACCGGTACGTCATGCAGCGCGCCGCGCAGGAGCGCCGCCGCGCCGAGCAGCGGATCCTCATCGCGGAGCTGGCCGAGGCGCTGCTGGCCCGCGCCCCCGAGGGCCTGGACCCGCAGTTCCGCGGCATCTTCGACGAGGCGCCGGACGACAGCGCGCGGCTGCGCGCCGTCGTCGACCAGATCGCGTCGCTGACGGACGCGACGGCCACGGCCCTGCACGCCCGCCTCACGACGGGCCGCTCCGCCCGGCTGCTGTGAGGAGCTGACGCTCGGCTGCCGTGAGGCGCGCCCGCCCCTCAACCGTCGACCCCTCTGCCGCCGACCCCTCAGCCGCCCGCCGCCACCGCCGTGCGGTGGTGCTTCGGCGTCTCGATCTCGTCGACGATCTCGACGGCCAGCCGTGCGCGGTCGATCTCCATCGGCGGCATCAGCAGCAGCCAGTCGACGTCGGGCCCCGCGCCGCGCAGCACCTCCAGCTCCGCCACCCGCGCGAGCGAGAACTCCCGCCCCTCCGCGGGGAATCCGGGGGTGTCCAGCACCATCACCCCCGGTTCCACCTCGCGCGTCGAGACCACCCCGACCACCAGCAGGCGCGTCGCTCCCACCCCCGCGAGGAGCGCCCGCGCCGCCGCCGGGTACAGCTGATCGGCGGGCGTGTGCGGCGTGTGGACGGAGCCGACGACGACGTCGTGCTCCGCCGCGACCGCCGCCACGCTGCCCGGGTCGGTGATGTCCCCGGCGAGCAGCGTCACCCCGGCACCGGCCAGGTCCGCGTACTTCGCCGGATCCCGCACCACCGCCGTCACGTGGTGCCCGCGCCCGACCGCCCGCGCCACCACCAGGCGCCCCAACTGCCCGCCCGCTCCGAATACCGCGATCCTGCTCATAACGGCCTCCCGTTGTTCGACTGCGGGGACCGTAATCGCCGACCTGCCGGTTACCGCAACGAAACCGGCTCTACGCTGGGACGGGTGACCCCGCAGACCGTGCAGATCCCGCAGCCCGCGCAGATCCCGGACACCGCGCAGTTCCCGCAGCCCGCACAGCTCCCGGAACCGGCGCGCATCCCACAGCGCGCACAGTCCCCGGACTCCCCGCAGCGCACGCAGATCCCGCAGTCCCCGCAGTCCCCGCAGGACGAGCCGCGCGCCCCTCTCGCGCCCCTGCGGCCCGACATGTTCGGCCCGCAGTGTCCCAGCCGGGCCACGCCCTTCCGGGTGGGCGACAAGTGGGCCGGGATGATCATGATGTGCCTGGAGGAGGGCCCGCGCCGCTTCTCCGAACTCCGGGTCCCGCTGCACGCCATCACCCCCAAGGTGCTCGCCGAGTCGCTGCGCGCCCTGGAGCGCGACGGCATCGTGACCCGCACCGCGTACGACGAGAACCCGCCCCGCGTCGAGTACGAGCTGACCCCCCTCGGACGTACTCTTTTCGGTCCCATCGCGGCCACCTGCGACTGGGCCAGGGAGCACCTGTCCGACCTACTGCGGGCGCGCGAGGCATACGAGGGGCGCTTTGTCGACTCGGCGCGGCGCTCTTCCCGCGAGGCGTGACGTAGGGGACGCTCGCAGGTACGGCATCTGTTGGGGAGGCGCACAGTGGTGGACGCAGACCAGACCATCGTCATCGTCGGAGCGGGGCTCGCCGGCGCCAAAGCGGCGGAGACCCTCCGGGCGGAGGGGTTCACCGGACGGGTGATCCTGATCGGCGACGAACGCGAGCACCCCTACGAACGGCCACCCCTGTCCAAGGGCTTCCTGATCGGCAGCGCGCAGCGCGACTCCGTCTTCGTCCAGCAGACCGCCTGGTACGCCGAGCACGACATCGAGCTGCACCTCGGCCAGCCCGTCGTGCACCTCGACCCCGCCGCCAGGACCGTGCGGCTCGGGGACGGCACCGTCCTGCCCTACGACAAGCTGCTCCTCGCCACCGGCGCCGAGCCGCGCCGGCTGGACATCCCCGGTACCGAGCTGGCCGGCGTGCACCACCTGCGGCGGCTGTCGCACGCGGAGCGCCTCAAGCACGTGCTGGCCTCGCTCGGCCGCGAGAACGGCCACCTCGTCATCGCGGGCGCGGGCTGGATCGGCCTGGAGGTCGCCGCCGCCGCGCGCGGCTACGGCGCCGAGGTCACGATCGTGGAGCCCGAGCCGACGCCGCTGTACTCGGTGCTCGGCCCCGAACTCGGCGGGGTCTTCGCCGACCTGCACCGCGAGCACGGCGTCCGCTTCCACTTCGGCGCGAGGCTCGCCGAGATCTCCGGCCACGACGGCATGGTGCTGGCCGCCCTCACCGACGACGGCGAGGAGCACCCCGCCCACGACGTGCTGGCCGCGATCGGCGCCGCCCCGCGCACCGCGCTCGCGGAGGCCGCCGGGCTGACCCTGGCCGAGCGGTCGGCGGGCGGCGGCATCGCCGTCGACGCGTCGCTGCGCACCTCGGACCCGCACATCTACGCGGCCGGCGACGTCGCCAACATCGAGCACCCGCTGTCGGGCGGACGGCTGCGCGTCGAGCACTGGGCCAACGCCCTCAACAGCGGCCCAGCGGCCGCCCGCGCCATGCTCGGCCGGGACGTCAGCTACGACCGGGTCCCGTACTTCTTCTCCGACCAGTACGACCTGGGCATGGAGTTCTCCGGCCACGCCGCTCCCGGCAGCTACGACCAGGTGGTGTGCAGGGGCGACATCGGCAAGCGGGAGTTCATCGCGTTCTGGCTCAGCGAGGGGCGCGTGCTGGCCGGGATGAACGTCAACGTCTGGGACGTCACCGACCCGATCCAGCAGCTGATCCGCTCCGGCCGCACGGTGGACCCCGACCGGCTCTCCGACCCCACCGTGCCGCTAACCTCCTTCCTGGATTGACCGAGGGACCGGGAAAGACCAGCGGAGGAACACGCCATGCGGACGGCCGTCGTACCCGTCGAGGAGATCTTCGAGTTGCGCTGGGCGGTGCTGCGCACCGGCCTGCCCCGCGAGACCGCGATCTACCCGGAGGACTCCCGCGAGTCCACCTTCCACGTGGCTGCCTACGACGACGCGGGCGTCGTCCGGGCGTGCGTCACGTTCTTCCCGGACACGATGCCGGGCGAGGACGTCGCCGCCTACCGCTTCCGCGGCATGGGCAGCGCCCCCGAGGTGCGCGGTGAGGGGTACGGCGCGGCGGTGCTGAGGGCCGGGCTCCGTGAGGCCACGGTCCGCGGCGCCGAGCTGGTGTGGTGCAACGGCCGGACGTCCGCCCAGGGCTTCTACGAGCACCTCGGTTTCACCGCGACGGGCGAGGAGTTCGTCGTCGAGCCGAGCGGGCCGCACTTCGTCTTCGCGATCAAGACGTCGGTCGGCTGATCCCGGGAGCGCGCGAGGCGCTCCCGGGACCGGTGGCCCGTCCGGCCGGGTCAGCTCGACAGGTAGAAGGCCAGCAGGCCGGAGGCGTCCATGTCGAGGGCGGGCTCGGAGCTCTGCCAGGACCGGACGTCGTCGACATAGCGACTTCCGTGGCCGGTGAAGGCCCCGAACGGGTCCGCTCCGGCGGGCGGGCACTTGCGCATGCCGTCCAGGTAGTCGCCGAGGCCGTCGGCGAACTGCGCGGTCCCGTTGGGCCCGTTGACGATCGCTCCGGTGTCCACGGCCCCCGTGCCGTCCAGGCTCCCGGCGAGGTTGCCGAGCTGCCCGCCGGTGCACTTGGGGTACGTGGTGCCCGAGCCGATCATGAAGGACGTGCCCCAGGCGTTGGCGCCCAGCAGCCAGCCGAGCTGCTGCACGGCGAACCGGTCGACGGAGGCGTCGCCGGTCAGGCCCTTGTAGAGGCGGGCGGTGGCCGCGAGGCCGAGGGTGTGCGAGTCGGCGTCGAAGTCGTTGTAGACCGCTCCGGCGTGGAACGGGTCCTTGGCGGCGCGGGTCTGCCCGGAAGCGATCTGCGCCTTCACGTTGGCGACCAGCGTGTCGTACGAGACCGGCAGCCCGGACGGGTTCCCCGCGGCCTTGATGGCACGGGCCAGGTCGATGTACGCCAGCGCGCTGGTGTCGTACATGTTCAGCGTGTCACCGGTGGTGCCGTACGCCTTCGCCCACGTGGCCGACTGCTGGAGCCA
Source organism: Streptomyces sp. NPDC006733 (assembly GCF_040636125.1). Classification (NCBI taxonomy): domain Bacteria; kingdom Bacillati; phylum Actinomycetota; class Actinomycetes; order Kitasatosporales; family Streptomycetaceae; genus Streptomyces; species Streptomyces sp. NPDC006733. Next base: position 151,950 of record NZ_JBEYJD010000008.1, read on the forward strand.
GCCGGCGGCGCGGGAGTCGCCCAGCTTCTGCGCGGCCAGCGCCAGCTCGGCGCCGCCGAAGGCCAGGTCGTCCTGCCAGCTGGTCTCGGGGTAGTACGCGTACGGGACGGTCGTGACGAGCTTGCCGGGGCTGGTGTTCGCGAGGGCGTAGACCTGCGCCGCCGTCTCCAGGTACCCCTTGGCCTTCGCGGGGTCCGAGGCGGCGTAGCGCTGCGCGCCGAGCGCGAAGTCGGCGGCGAGCCGGCCGGCCTGGTTGGGGCTGAGCTTGGAGCCGGGGGCACCGGCCCGGAAGACCGGGCGGTTGCGCAGGAACGCGTTGGCGGTGTCCGCGTCGTCCTTCTGCGGCAGCCGCCAGGTGTCGTGGTCGCCGACGACGCTGCCGCTGTCGGTGCCGGAACCGAGTCCGACCTGGATGTAGAGCGTCCTGGTGTCGCCGTCCCACATCTTGTCGAGCCAGTCCAGGCCGTGCTGCGCCTCGGCGCCGAGCGCGGTCGTGGGGGAGGCGCCGGTCTCGCGGGCCGCGATCTGCAGGGTGGCGGCGGCGTAGGACGTGGTCTCGGTGAACTTCAGGTAGTCGCCCGCGTCGAACCAGCCGCCCTCGGCGTCGACGGTGCCGCCGAGCTTGGCCGGCGCCTTGGAGATGGTGTCGCCGTCGCTGCTGGTGAACTTCGGCCAGTCGTAGACGGCCGCGTGCGCGTCGTTGAGGTGGGACGGCTGGCGCTTCAGCGACCCGGGGATCACGTTGCGGCCGTCGCGCTGCGCCTGGAAGAACGTGGTGGCGTCGGCGGCGGGCTTGCCGAAGACGTCCTTCGCGCTGCCGATGGTGAAAGTGGGCGAGGCGCCGGTGGCCGCGCCGCTGACCTCCAGGTGGTACGTCCCCGCGGTCTTCACGGAGCTGAAGTCGATCAGGTACACGGCCGGGTAGGCGGTGTTCCAGCTGCCGGCGCTGGTCCCGGTCTTCCCGGTGGCGGCGGTCGCGCCGGCGCTGTCGAGCAGCTTCCAGGTGGCACCCGAGACGGCACCCTTCGCCAGCAGGAACGCCTCCTTGGCGCCGCTGCCGTCGTAGCCCACCTGGTTGACCCTGACCTGCCCGGTGGTGGCGGCGCCCGCGGTACCCGCGCCGCCGCTGAGAAGGGTGGCGACGACGGCCGCGGTGGCCGCGGCGGCACCCGCTGCCAGAACGGGTCCGCGTCGTCGACTGTGCTTGTGGGGCATGCGCCCACCTCTCCGTCGGTACCGAGCTCCATTAGTAAAGATTCTTTACAATTGGGGAAGCTAACGGGTGGCCGCGGCGGAGGTCAAGGGTCTGTCGTACCTGGGCCTTAGACTTCACGGGTGGCAGGCAGGATCAAGGATGAGGACGTCAAGGCGGTCCGGGACGCGGTCCCGATCGACGCCGTCATCTCGGAGTACCTGCAGCTCAAGAGCGCGGGTGGGGGAAACCTGAAAGGGCTCTGCCCCTTTCATGACGAAAAGTCCCCGTCGTTCCAGGTGAGTCCCTCGAAGGGGCTCTTCTACTGCTTCGGCTGCCAAGAGGGCGGCGACACGCTCGACTTCGTCATGAAGCTCGACCACCTCTCCTTCTCCGAGGCCGTCGAGCGGCTGGCCGCCAAGACCGGCATCGTGCTCCGGTACGACGAGGGCGGGTACAACCCCGGCCGCCAGCAGGGCGAGAAGATCCGCCTCATCGAGGCGCACAAGGTCGCCGCGCAGTTCTTCGTCGAGCAGCTCGGCAGCCCCGAGGCCGAGATCGGCCGCACGTTCCTGAGGGAGCGCGGCTTCGACCAGGCCGCCGCCGAGCACTTCGGCGTCGGCTACGCGCCCGCGGGCTGGGACCATCTGATCCGCTTCCTGCGCGGCAAGGGCTTCACGGACAAGGAGCTGCTCACGTCCGGGCTGGCCAGCGAGGGCCGCCGCGGGGCGATCGACCGCTTCCGCGGCCGGCTGATCTGGCCCATCCGCGACATCACCGGGGACGTGATCGGCTTCGGCGCCCGCAAGCTCCGCGAGGACGACAACGGGCCCAAGTACCTGAACACCCCCGAGACGCCGCTCTACAAGAAGTCCCACGTCCTCTACGGCATCGACCTCGCCAAGAAGGAGATCGCCAAGACCGGCAAGGCCGTCGTCGTCGAGGGGTACACCGACGTCATGGCCTGCCACCTGGCGGGCGTCACGACCGCCATCGCCACCTGCGGCACCGCCTTCGCCGAGGACCACATCAAGATCCTCCGCCGGCTGCTGATGGACAACTCCGGCTCGCACGTCGTCTTCACCTTCGACGGCGACGCGGCCGGCCAGCGGGCCGCGCTGCGCGCCTTCGAGGACGACCAGAAGTTCGCCGCCCGCACCTCCATCGCGATCAGCCCCGGCGGCATGGACCCGTGCGAGCTGCGGCTCGCCGACGGTGACGCGGCCGTGCGCAACCTCGTGGAGAACTCCTCGCCGCTCTTCGAGTTCGCCATCCACAGCGCCGTCGCCCGGCACAACACGGAGACCGCCGAGGGCCGCGCCGCGGCCCTGGAGGAGGCCGCGCCGATCGTCGCCGGGATCAAGGACGGCTCGATCCAGCACGAGTACGCGGTCTCGCTCGCCTCCAAGCTCGGCATCCTGGACGAGCAGTTCGTCGTCCGCCGGGTCTCCCAGCTCGCCCGCTGGGCCCGCGACCGGGGCCAGCGCGGCCCGGACGCACGCCGCGAGGCGCCCTCGCGGGCGCAGCAGCCCGCCCGCCCGCAGGCGCCGCGCGGGCCCCGGCTGGACCTGCGCAGCCCCGCCCACCGGGTGGAGCGCGAACTGCTGAAGCTCGCGCTCCAGCACCCGCACCTGGTCTCCCCGGCCTTCGACGCCTACGGCGAGGACGAGTTCACCGCCCCGCCGTACGCCGCGGTCCGGCGCGCCATCGCGGAGGCCGGCGGCACCGAGAACGCGGACGAGGGCTACCTCGCCGCCGTCCGCGAGGTGGCCCCGGACGACACCGTCCGGATCCTCGTCACCGAGCTGGCCGTCGAGGCCGCCCACACCCGGCGGGCCCCCGACGAGGTCTACGCGGGGGTGCAGCTCGTCGCCGTCCGGCTGCAGGCCGTCGAGCGGCGCATCGGCGAGGTCCGCGCCAACCTCACCCGCCTCGGCCCGCGCGCGACGGCCGAGGAGCTCGGCGCCGTCCAGAGCGAGCTGTGGGCCCTGCAGCAGTACGGCCAACGCCTCAGGGAACAGGGCACCGCGGCCCTGTAATCGCTTGCTCCGGGCTCCGTCCGCGACCCGCCCGCGACGTGACCGCGAACCGCCTGCGATCCGGTGACGGAACGATCGCATGCCGTGACATTGGCCCGAAAAATCCACCGCACGCCCCTCGTAGCGGGGCTGTGTCGTGCGACACACTGAGGGCGGTGCCTGAGTCCTCGGAGCGCGGAATACCGGATTCTGCAAACAGAGATGCGACCGGTGATCCGCATACGGCGAACTCCCGGGCGGACAGCGGCCAGGCCGCGACCGTCCCGATGCCGCGTGCCTCCGAGCCCCTGACTGTGCTCACCATGGAGGTCGCGCCCGTGCAGACCCACACCCTGACGACCGTGGCCGAGGTGGTCCTGACGGAACCGAGGGTCGAGCCGAGGGAACGGGACAGGGTCCCGGAGCAGAACCACGCCGTCACCCACCCGGAGGCGGAGGACGTCCCGGAGCCGGAAGCCGAACCGGAACTGTCGGAGCCGGCGGCGTTCGCCGAGCCTCCCGACACCGCGGATCCCGGCCCCGGTGCCGCCCGTCCCCGCGAGCGCCGCGCGTCCCCCGCCGCGGAGTCCCGCGGCAAGGTCCCCGACGACGAGGCCGACCACCGGGAGCGCCGGTCGCGCGAGGAGGCGGCGGGACCGTCCGCCGACCTCTTCCGGCAGTACCTGCGCGAGATCGGCCGCATACCGCTGCTCACCGCCGTCGAGGAGGTCGAACTCGCCCGCCGCGTCGAGGCCGGCCTGTTCGCCGAGGAGAAGCTGAACAATTTCCCGGACCTGGACTCCCAGCTCGCCGTCGACCTGGACCGGCTGGTGGTCAACGGGCGGATGGCCAAACGGCGGCTGATCGAGGCCAACCTGCGGCTCGTCGTCTCCGTCGCCAAGCGCTACGTCGGGCGCGGCCTGACCATGCTCGACCTCGTCCAGGAGGGCAACCTGGGCCTGATCCGCGCCGTCGAGAAGTTCGACTACGCCCGCGGCTACAAGTTCTCCACGTACGCGACCTGGTGGATCCGCCAGGCCATGAGCCGGGCCCTCGCCGACCAGGCCCGGACCATCCGCGTCCCCGTGCACGTCGTCGAACTCATCAACCGCGTCGTCCGCGTCCAGCGCCGCCTGCTGCAGGAGCACGGCTACGAGCCGACCACCGAAGAGGTCGCCGCCCACCTGGAGCTGACCGAGGAGCGCGTCACGGAGGTCCTGCGGCTGGCCCAGGAACCGGTCTCGCTGCACGCCCCCGTCGGCGAGGAGGACGACGTCGCCCTCGGCGACCTCATCGAGGACGGCGACGCCACGTCCCCCGTCGAGTCCGCCGCCTTCCTGCTGCTGCGCGAACACCTGGAGGCGGTGCTCTCCACCCTCGGCGAGCGCGAGCGCAAGGTCGTCCAGCTCCGCTACGGGCTCGCCGACGGCCGCCCCCGCACGCTGGAGGAGATCGGCCGCATCTTCGGCGTCACCCGCGAACGCATCCGCCAGATCGAGTCCAAGACCCTCAACAAGCTGCGCGACCACGCCTTCGCGGACCAGCTCCGCGGCTACCTGGACTGAGCCGGCTCCCCGTCCTTCCGGGCCGCCGCCCGGCCGCGCGCCCGCGCGAGCAGCGCCGTCACGGTCATCAGCAGCACGGCGCAGCCGACGAAGGCGGCGCCACCGGTGAACGCGTGCGCGATGCCCCGTGTCACCGCCACCCGCTCCGGGGTGCCCGGGGCGGCGCCGCGCAGCGTCGTGCCGTAGACGGTGATCAGGACCGCGATGCCGAGCGCCCCGCCGGTCTGCTGGAACGTCTGCAGCAGGCCGGAGGCCGCACCGGAGTCGCGGGGCGGCACGCCGCCGAGGATCAGGCCGGTCAGCGGCATGAGGAAGGTGCCGATGCCGGTCCCGATCAGGATCAGCGGGAGCAGCAGCGCGGGGACGTAGCTCGCGTCGGCCCCGACCCGGCCGAGCCAGCCGACCCCGGCGGCGACCAGGGCGAGACCGGTCACGATCAGCGGGAAGGCGCCGAACCTCGGCAGCAGTTTCGGGGTCGCGCGCGACATCGCGAACATCACCAGCGCCATCGGCAGGAAGGACAGCCCGGTGGTCAGGGCGCTGTGGTCGAGCACGTTCTGCAGCAGCATCGGCACGAAGAGGGAGACGCTGAAGTTGCAGGCCATGGTCAGCGCCATCGCCAGGTAGCCGGCGGTCCTGGCGCGGTCCGCGAACAGCCGCACCGGCACCATCGGGTGGTCCGTCCGCAGCTGGCGGACGACGAAGACGGCGAGCAGGACGACCGCGGCCGCGAACGCCGCGGGGGTCACGGCGCCGCCCCAGCCGTCCCCGGCGACCCGGATGAAGCCCCAGGCCAGCGCGATCATCCCGGCGGTCGCGGTGAAGGCGCCCACCAGGTCGAGCCGTCCGGGGTTCCGCTCGGGGTCGGCGACGTACTTCGGCGTCAGCAGCACGATGGCGATGCCCACCGGCACGTTGACGAGCAGCACCCAGCGCCAGGAGGCCACATCGGTCAGGACCCCGCTGAGGATCATCCCGATCGCCATCCCGAGCCCGGCGAGCGTCGAGTAGGCGGCGAGCGCGCGGTGGCGGGCCGCGCCCTCGGGAAAGTTCGTCATCAGCAGTGACATCGCGCCGGGCGCGGCGAACGCGGCACCGACCCCCTGCAGCGCCCGCGCGGCCAGCAACTGCCAGGGCTCGGCGGCCAGTCCGCCGAGCAGCGAGCAGACGGTGAAGAGCAGGACGCCGGCGGTGAAGGTCCGCCGCCGGCCGAAGACGTCGCCGGTGCGGCCGCCGAGCAGGAGCAGCCCGCCGTACGCCAGGATGTAGGCGTTCAGCACCCAGGACAGGCCGGTGGGGGAGAAGCCCAGGCCGGCCTGGATGTCGGGCAGTGCCACGGACATCGCGGTGGCGTCGACGACCACCATCATCTGGCAGGCCACGATGATCGCGAGGACGATGCCGGGCCGCGTCCCGGCGGCCGTGGCGCGCGGTTTCCGCGCCGGCGGCGCCGGCGCCTTGGGTGATGCCGAGGAGACGGTCATGGGATTCTCAACTCCGGGAGAGGTGGCCGGTCATGGGGCGGGCGGCAGCCCGCGGCGGGGCTGGCGTCAGTCCCAGCTCACCGGCAGCGCGGCGAGTCCGTGGAAGATGAAGCCGCCCGGCAGGTACTGCGGGGCGAACCCGTCCGCGAGGCGCAGCCCTGGCAGGGCGGCGGCGAGGGTCTCCAGCGCGATGCGCGCCTCCAGCCGGGCGATCGGGGCGCCGACGCAGAAGTGGATGCCGAGGCCGAAGCCGAGGTGGCGCGGCGGTCCCTCGCGGTCCAGCCGGAACGTGCCGGCGTCCTCGACCCACTCCGGGTCCCGCCCGGCCGCCGCGAACATCACCCGCACCCGGGCGCCGGGCGGCACGGTCGTGTCGCCGATGCGCACCTTGCCGGTGGCCACGCGCAGCGCGCCCTGCACGGAGGAGTCGAAGCGCAGCGTCTCCTCGACGGCGGCGGCCACCAGCGCCGGGTCGGCCACGACCGCGTCCCAGCGCTCGCGCTCGGTCAGGAGCTGGTGGACGGCGTTGCTGATCAGGTTGGTCGTCGTCTCGTGCCCTGCGGCGATCATGAAGCGCAGCGCCACCACGGCCTGGTCGACCGTGCAGAGCGGGTCGTCGCCCCGGGAGGCGTGCAGCAGTCCGGTGATCAGGTCCTCGGCCGGGTGCTCGGCCCGGTCGGCCAGCAGCTGCCGCAGGAAGTCCTCGTACGCGCGCAGCGCCCGCGCGCACCGCACCTGCTGCTCGGCGGGCAGCGGCACGACCTGCAGGGCGAGCCAGGCGTCGTTCCACCCCTTGACGGCGGCCCGGTCCTGCTCGGGTATGCCGATCACGTCGCAGATCACGGTGTAGGGGAGGGGCTGGGCGAACCGCGCCAGCAGATCGGCGCCCGCTCCGGATGCGGCACCGGCTTCGGGTCCGGCCTCGGTGAGTTCCGCCACCAGCCGGCGGGCCGTCGCGCGGATCGCCGGCTCCAGGACGCGCAGCCGGCGCGGAGCGAAGTACTCGCTGATGAACGTGCGGAAGCGGGTGTGCTCCGGGCCCGAGACGTTGTAGAGCGCCGGCTGGAAGAAGAGCGTGTCGTCCAGCGCGCTCCTGGCCTCGGGGGCCAGTGGCACGTGGCCGTCCAGGTTGTGGCGGCTCGTCAGGTTCTCCCCGTCGCGCAGGACGCTCTGCAGTTCCTCACGGCCGGTCACGATCCATTCGTCGAGCACCGGGTGGTGGGCGACGGGCAGTTCGCGGCGGCTCACGTCGTAGGCCGCGAAAGGGCACGCGATGAACTGCGGGGACTGCGGGTCGAAGACCTCCTCCACCGCCCATCGGGCTGCTGACGGCTGGGTTTCCGGCATGGTCGGATTCGCCTCTTCCGGTCGGTCGGATGGATCCGCTCCCTGGGAGGAGATTAATTCGCACCACCAAGAATGGGTCCCCCTGACCATCCCCTGCAACGGCAGGTCGGCGCCCCTGTCATAAAGGCGTTCATTTTATGGATCTTGAATGGAATTAAAGTCGTCGCTAGCTTGATATGCGATTCCCATAACCGGAGGTTCTCATGGGTGCAGTTGGTGCGGCGAAGGCCGGTACGGAGGCCCGACGGGAGTTCTATCTGCCCGAGTTGCCGCGATTGCTTCCGTTCGCCTATCACCCGAAAGCGGCGCAGATCGAGATCGCGTCGAACGGCTGGATACGCCGCTTTCTCGCCGGAACCTTCGCCTCCGAGGCGGATCTGCTGTTCTTCCTGCGGCAGCGGAACGGGATCTACGGGCCGCTGACGGTACCGACCGCGGACGAACAGCGCGCCCAGGACATTGCCGACTGGTACCAGTACGTCACCGTCATCGACAGCTTCGTCTCCGACCGTTCCGCGCTGGGCGCCAGTGCGGGCGCGGCCCGTGAGGTCTTCGCGCAGATCCTTTCCGATTTCCACGGTGACGTGCCCACGCATGCGGACTTTCCGTACGGAAAGGCGGGCCAGGACCTGTGGCGGCGTATCAGCCCGGGACTGAGTTCCGCCCAGGCCAGCCGATTCGCCGCGAGTCTGCAGGCGTTCCTGCGGGGCTGCGCCACCGAGATCCAGGCCAAGCTGAGCAATGAGGTGCCGGACTACGAGACCTGCATGGCCGTCCGCTCGGAGAGTTTCGGCTGCGACTTCATCGAGCTGATGACCGAGTACGGCGTGGCCGTCGACATGACGGACTGCATTCCGCAGCTCGCCGCAGTGCATCTGCACTGCCGCCGCCAGATGATCGTCATCAACGACCTGCTCTCCTGGCGCAAGGAGCACGCCCAGGACGACAAGATGACGGCCGTCCGGGTCCTGGTCGAGAACGAGGGGCTCGGCCTCCAGGAGGCCGTGGACCGGCTCTGCGCGCTGGTGGAGCACCACGAGAGGGCGTACCTCGCCGCCTGCGAGGACGTGCTGGGCGGACCACTGGGGGAGCGGGAGGACGTGCGCACGTACCTCACGGCGCTCAGCCACATGATCGGCGGCAGCCAGGAGTTCGAGTACCTGACCCCGCGCTACTACGGGGACGGCTCGGTCTGGGACGGCACCACCTCCGGCTGGCTCGACCTCGACGAGGCCGTCACCCGCTTCCGCGACGAGCCCTACCCGGCTCCGGCCCCTGCCCCGGCTCCGGCCCCTGCCCCGGCTCCGCTCGTGGACGCGGCTCCTGCTCCGCTCGTGGACGCGGCCGTGGTGGCGAAGCTGGCGGCCGTCCCGCGGCAGCGGATCGAGGACCCTGCCGCTGCGCCCGCCACCCCGTCGCGCCGGGAGCGGCAGCGGCAGGGCCGGCGGTGGAAGGTGGTGACCGCCGAGGGCGCCCTGCCGCTGCTCGGCCACGCGCTCCCGCTGTGGCGCAGGCCGCTGGAGTTCCTGTCGGGGCTGCCCTCCGACGCCGACCTCGTCGAGATCCGGTTCGGCCCCAAGCGCGCGTACCTCGCCCACCACCCCGACGTCGTGCAGCAGGTCCTCACGGACTCCCGGACGTTCGACAAGGGCGGCCCGCTCTTCGAGAAGGCGCGGCTGCTCGTCGGCAACGGCCTGGTCAGCTCCGAGTGGGAACCGCACCGGCGGCAGCGCCGGCTGCTGCAACCCGCCTTCCACGCGAGCCGGTTCCCCCGCTACCTCGACCTGATGGGCGAGGAGATCGCCGCGGAGCTGGACTCCTGGCGGCCGGGGGAGGCGCTCGACGTCAGCGAGGCCATGCACGGCCTCACCCTCAAGATCACCGCCCGGACGATGTTCGCGACCACCGCCGGTGCCAAGGCGATCAACGAGGTCGCGTACTGCATGCCCGTCATCATGCGCGGCGTCTACAAGCGCATGGTCGCGCCGACCGGCCTCCAGGAGAAGCTGCCCACCGCGCACAACCGCGACTTCGAGCGGGTGCGGGTCCGGATGCGCGAGCTGATCGCCGAGACCGTCGCCGAGTACCGCGGGGCGGGCGCGGCCGACAGCGGCGACCTGATGTCCATCCTGGTCAACACCCGTGACGAGGAGACCGGCGAGGGGCTGTCCGTGGAGGAGATCCACGAGCAGGTCATGACGCTGCTCATCGGCGGCACCGAGACCACGGGCAACACCATGGCGTGGGCCTTCCACACGCTGGCCACCCACCCCGAGGTCGAGCGGCGGCTGCACGAGGAGCTCGACCGCGTCCTCGACGGCCGCCCGCCCACGTTCGCGGACCTGCACCGGCTCGACTACACCTCGCGGATCATCACCGAGACGCTGCGCATGTACCCGCCCGCCTGGCTGCTCACCCGGACGACGACCCGGGAGACCGAACTCGCCGGCCGCCGCCTCGCCCCCGGCACCATCGTCCTCTACAGCCCCTACGCGCTGGGCCACAACGCCGCGGTGTACGAGGACCCCGAGCGCTTCGACCCCGACCGCTGGCTCCCCGAGCGGGCCGCCGGGCTGCCGCGCGGCGCCAACCTCCCCTTCGGCGGCGGCAGCCGCAAGTGCATCGGCGACACCCTGGGCGCCGCCGAGACCGCCATCACCCTCGCCGGGATCGCCGCCGGATGGCGGCTGCGCCCGGTCCCCGGCGTCCGCGCCGGCACCGCGGTGCCGCGCGCGTCGCTGGGCACCGGCCCGCTGCCGATGCTGCCCGAACCGCGGTACGCCTGGGCGCGCGCCACGGCCGGCCGCCGGCTCGCCCTGGTGGACGCCGAATGACGTACGCCGCGCTACCGGCGTACGCCGCGCCGTGCCCGCACGCAGTGCCGCCGATAGCACCGCGCCCAGCCCGACTTGACGCATCCGATGGAGGGGAACGATGACCCAGCACGTCAGCCCGGTGCTCTTCGCGCCGAGCGCCACCGAGATACTCGAACGCGGCCAGTGGCTGGTGCGGCCCGCCCTGCGGGACGCCACCTCCCGGCTCCATCCCGACGTGGCCAGGATGGCCGAGTTCACCCTCGGCTGGTGCGACGCGGACGGCACCCCGCGGCACGACAACGCGGCCAAGGGCGTCCGTCCGGCGCTCGCCGTCCTGTGCGCCGAGGCGGTCGGCGGGCCCGCCGAGGCGGCCGTCGCGGGGGCGGCCGCCGTGGAACTGGTGCACACCTTCTCGCTGGTGCACGACGACATCATGGACGGCGACGAGCGGCGGCGGCACCGCGACACCGTCTGGAAGAGCTTCGGCGTCGGCCCCGCGGTGCTGGCCGGCGACGCGCTGTTCGCGCTGGCCGTCGGCGCGCTCGCGGAGACGGCCCCGCAGGTGCGGCCGGCGGCCGTGCGCGCCCTGTCGCACGCGCTCGTCGACCTCGTCAACGGCCAGGCCGAGGACATCTCCTTCGAGCGCCGCCCGTGGAGCGGCCTCGGCGCCGTCACCGTCGACGAGTACAGCGCGATGGCGGGCTGCAAGACCGGCGCCCTGCTCGGCTGCGCCGCCGGACTGGGCGCGCTGCTGGGCGGCGCGCCCGCCGACGTCGTCAACGCCCTGACCCGCATGGGGCGTCACCTCGGTCTGGCCTTCCAGGCCGTGGACGACCTGCTGGGCATCTGGGGCGACCCGGCCGTCACCGGCAAACCGGTCTTCAGCGATCTGCGCCGTGGCAAGAAGACCCTGCCCGTCATCGCCGCGCTGTCCGCCGGACCCGCCGTACGCGCGGAGTTGCTCGATCTGCTCGATCCGCGCCGTTCGGGTACGGGCAGCAGCGAGTCGGGCTTCCGCAGGGCCGCCGCCCTCATCGACGAGGCGGGCGGCCGGTCGTTCACGACCGACCTGGCCGAGCGCCAGCTCGACCTCGCCCTGCGGATCATCGACGAGGCGGCGGTGGACCGGGAGGCCGTCGCGGGACTGACCGTGCTCTGCGACCTCGTCGCCAACCGCACCCGCTGACCGCACCCGCTGACCGAACCGCACCCGCCGGACGCCGCCGGAGCACCGGCGGACGGCACCGGACGGACGGAACCCCGGCCGGATATTCCGAGCCGGGGTGGGCACACCAGGGGGCGCAACGTTTCTGCGCCAGCAGGCCAATGTGGGGCGGGTGGGACTCGAACCCACGACCGACGGATTATGAGTCCGCTGCTCTAACCGGCTGAGCTACCGCCCCGTACGACAGTCTTACGCGCCGTCTGCCGCAGCATAGCCGCTCATACGATCTGTCGCCCTCGCGGGTCACAGACGCATCACTGAGTGGACTTCGATCAGGGGGCGGGTGGTTCCCGGAAAACGAAAAAGGACCCCAACGGGGTCCTCTTGTCGTTGGCTCCCCCGACTGGACTCGAACCAGTAACCCTCCGGTTAACAGCCGAATGCTCTGCCAATTGAGCTACAGGGGACCGCGCTCCCCCGACTGGACTCGAACCAGTAACCTGCCGGTTAACAGCCGGCTGCTCTGCCAATTGAGCTACAGGGGATTGTGCTGCGCGCATCGGGCAACACCACGTCCGGACCAACCGGGCGGCGCGTGCTCGCTGCGAGACATACATTAGCGCAAGTGGGGGGGTGCTCCGCCAACCCCTATCGCCGGGGTTGTCGTCCGGCTACAGCGGGTAGGCGCGAAGCACAGTCCGCAGGACGGCCCGCGGGGCCGGACCCGTCACGAGTACGAGGAAGGGTGGAGCCCATGCGCTACCGGCTGTCGTTCATCACCGGAGCCGTCGTCGGGTACGTGCTGGGAGCGCGGGCCGGGCGGGAGCGGTACGAGCAGTTGCGCAAGAGTGCCCAGCGCATCGCGCAGAACCCGGCGGTGCGCAACGCCGCCGAGAGCGCCGCGCAGACCGGGCGCGGGGTCGCGGTCAAGGCCGCCGACGCCGTCGGCTCCAAGGTCGGCGACAAGCTGCCGGAATCGGTCTCCGCGCGGGTGAAGGCGCTGCGCGAGCGGGGCCAGTCCGAGGACGACTGGGGTACGTCGAACACCTGACCCCCCGGTGCGGCATCATCTCCCCCTATGGGGATAGTCGCGGGCATCGACAGCTCGACCGCAGGGACCACCGTCGTCGTGTGCGACACGGACACCGGCGAGGTGCTCCGGCAGGGGTACGCGCCGCACCCGGTCGAGGGCGAGGCCGCGCGGTCGGGCAAGGCGACGGAGAGCGACCCCCAGTCCTGGCTGCTGTCGCTCGGCGAGGCGGCCAAGGACGGCCTGCTGGAGGGCGTCCAGGCGATCGGGGTGTCCGGGCAGCAGCAGGGCCTGCTGGCGCTCGACGCCGGCGGGGTGCTGGTGCGCCCGGCGGTGCTGCGCACCGACAAGCGGGCGCAGCCGCAGGCCGCCGACCTGACCGCGGAGCTCGGCGGCCCGGCGAAGTGGGCGCAGGCCGTGCAGGCGGTGCCGCAGGCCGCGTACCCGGTGGCGAAGCTGCGCTGGCTGGCCCGGCACGAACCGGCGGCGGCGCAGCGCACCGCCGAGGTGCTGCTGCCGCACGACTGGCTGGTCTGGCAGCTGCTGGGCCGGCCGCAGCGGCGCACGACCGACCGCGGCGACGCGTCCGGCACGGGCTACTGGTCGGCCGCCACGGGGGAGTACCGCCCCGACCTGGTGGAGCTGGCGCTCGGGCACCAGGTGGCGCTGCCGCACGTGCTCGGTCCCGCGGAGCCGGCCGGGCAGACCCCCGAGGGGCTGCTGATCTCGGCCGGGACCGGCGACACGATGGCGGCCGCGCTGGGCCTGGGCATCGGCCCCGGTGACGCGGTGGTCTCGCTGGGCGCCTCCAGCACCGTCTTCGCGGTGCACGGCGAACCGCTGACGGACCCCTCGGGGATGATCACCTCCTTCGCGGACGCCACCGGGCACCACCTGCCGCTGCTGAAGACCCGCAACGCGGTGCGCGTGCTGCGCGCGACCGCGGAGCTGCTCGGCACGGACCTCGCCGGCCTGTCGGAGCTGGCCCTGACCTCCTCCCCGGGCGCGTACGGCCTGGTGCTGCTGCCGTACCTGGAGGGCGAGAGCACCCCTGACCTCCCGCACAGCGCGGGCACGCTGACCGGGCTGCGGCGCGAGAGCATGAAGCCCGAGCACCTGGCGCGGGCCGCGTTCGAGGGCATGCTGTGCGGGCTCGCGGACGCGCTGGACGTGCTGCGCGGGCGCGGGGTCGCCGTGCGGCGGATCTTCCTGCTGGGGGCCGCCGCCGAGCTGCCCGCCGTGCGGGCGATCGCCCCGGCGCTCTTCGAGGCGCAGGTGGTGGTGCCGGAACCGGGGGACTACGCGGCCGTGGGCGCGGCCCGGCAGGCCGCCTGGTCGCTGGGCGTGGTGCTCGGCTCCGGGTCGGCGCAGGAGCCGCCGGCCTGGCGCGGCGGCGCGCTGCAGGTGCTGGAGCCGGGCGACGACCTGCCGGTGGGGCAGGCGATCCGCCGGCAGTACACAACCGTTCGGGAGCAGACCCATCCCGGGGCCTTTGCCGAGGTTTAAACGAATGCGGACGGCGGATGTCGGAAGATAGGATCGCTCGCCGATCAAGCCGACTCTGAGAGATTCCGTGTGCTGATCCGAATCCTGCGCACCCACCTGCGCCCGTACCAGCGGCCCATCACGTTGCTCGTGCTCCTCCAGCTCGTGCAGACCATCGCCACGCTCTTCCTCCCCACCCTGAACGCCGACATCATTGACAACGGTGTCGTCAAGGGCGACACCGGATACATCCTGCGGCTCGGCGGCGTCATGATCGCGGTGACCGTGCTGCAGGTGGTGTGCGCGATCGGCGCCGTGTTCTACGGCGCCAGGACGGCCATGGCCGTCGGGCGGGACCTGCGGACGTCGATCTTCGACCGGGTGCAGAGCTTCTCCGCCCGCGAGGTCGGCCAGTTCGGCGCCCCCTCGCTGATCACCCGCACCACCAATGACGTCCAGCAGGTCCAGATGCTGGTGCTGATGACGTTCACCCTGATGGTGTCGGCGCCGATCATGTGCGTCGGCGGGATCGTCCTGGCGCTCGGCCTGGACGTGCCGCTCTCCTCGCTGCTGCTGGCCGTGGTCCCGGTGCTCGGCGTCCTCATCGGCCTGATCGTCCGCCGCATGCGGCCGCTCTTCCGCACCATGCAGGTGCGCGTCGACACGGTGAACCGCGTACTGCGCGAGCAGATCACCGGCATCCGGGTGATCAGGGCGTTCGTGAAGGACGACTACGAGCGGCGGCGCTTCGCGGGCGCGAACGACGAGCTGACGGAGGTGTCGCTGCAGACCGGACGGCTGATGGCACTGATGTTCCCCGTCGTCATGACGGTGGTGAACGTCTCCAGCGTCGCGGTGATGTGGTTCGGCGCGCAGCGCATCGACAGCGAAGGCATGG
Organism: Streptomyces sp. NPDC006733; assembly: GCF_040636125.1. NCBI lineage: Bacteria > Bacillati > Actinomycetota > Actinomycetes > Kitasatosporales > Streptomycetaceae > Streptomyces > Streptomyces sp. NPDC006733. The sequence goes on from NZ_JBEYJD010000008.1 coordinate 166,950, forward strand.
AGATCGGCGCCCTGACCGCGTTCCTCAGCTATCTGATGCAGATCCTGATGTCCGTGATGATGGCCACCTTCATGTTCATGATGGTGCCGCGCGCCGAGGTCTGCGCCGAGCGCATCCAGGAGGTCCTCGCGACCGACTCCAGCGTCGTGCCGCCGGCGAGTCCCGTGACGAAGCTGCTCCGGCACGGCCATCTGGAGCTGCGCGGCGCCGACTTCAGCTACCCGGGCGCCGAGGCGGCCGTGCTGCGCGGGGTCGACCTGGTCGCCAGACCGGGGGAGACGACCGCGGTGATCGGGTCGACGGGCAGCGGCAAGAGCACCCTGCTGGGGCTCGTCCCGCGGCTCTACGACGCGACCGGCGGCGACGTGCTCGTCGACGGGACGTCCGTGCGGGACCTGGCGCCCGCGCTGCTCGCCGAGACCGTCGGCCTCGTACCGCAGAAGCCGTACCTGTTCTCCGGGACGGTCGCGAGCAACCTGCGCTACGGCAAGCCCGACGCGACCGACGAGGAGCTGTGGCACGCGCTGGAGGTCGCGCAGGCGCGCGGCTTCGTGGAGGAGCTCGAAGGCGGCCTGGACGCGCCCATCGCGCAGGGCGGCACCAACGTCTCCGGCGGGCAGCGGCAGCGGCTCGCCATCGCGCGGGTGCTGGTGCGCCGGCCCGAGATCTACCTCTTCGACGATTCCTTCTCCGCGCTCGACTACGCGACGGACGCCGCCCTGCGCGCGGCACTCGGCCGGGAGACCGCCGAGGCCACCGTCGTGATCGTCGCGCAGCGGGTGAGCACCATCCGGGACGCCGACCGCATCATCGTCCTCGACGAGGGCCAGGTCGTGGGCACCGGGACGCACAGCGAACTCATGTCGCAGAACCCGACCTACCGGGAGATCGTGCTCTCCCAGCTCACCGAGCAGGAGGCAGCATGACCACCCCGGCGAAATCCGCGCCCCGCCGCGGGCCCGCGCCGATGGCCGGGCCCGCGCGCTTCATGGGCGGCGGGCCGGTCGAACGGTCGATGGACTTCAAGGGCTCGTTCCGGCGGCTGCTCCGCCTGATGCACCCCGACCGGCTCTTCCTCGCCCTGGTGCTGCTGCTGGGCGCGGCGAGCGTGGCGCTCTCCGTGCTCGGCCCCAAGATCCTGGGCCACGCCACCGACCTGATCTTCGCCGGGGTGATCGGCCGGCGGTTCGAGGACGGCACCACCAAGGCGCAGGCGGTCGAGGACCTGCGGCAGCACGGCGAGGGCCAGGTCGCCGACCTGGTGTCCGCGGTGGACTTCACCCCCGGCCAGACCATCGACTTCGGGGCGGTGGGCAGCGTGCTGCTGACCGTCCTCGGGATCTACCTGGCCGCCGGGCTGTTCAGCCTGGTGCAGATGCGCACCGCCACCGGCGTCATCCAGCGCACCGTCTACCGGCTGCGCGAGGACATCGAGGCGAAGCTGTCGCGGCTGCCGCTGTCGTACTTCGACCAGCAGCCGCGCGGCGAGGTGCTCAGCCGGGCCACCAACGACATCGACAACATCGCGCAGACCCTGCAGCAGACCATGGGCCAGATCGTGAACTCGCTGCTGACGATCGTCGGCGTGCTGGTGATGATGTTCTGGATCTCGCCGCTGCTGGCGCTGGTCGCGCTGGTGACGGTGCCGGTGTCGGTGTTCGTGGCGACCGCGGTCGGCAAGCGCGCCCAGCCGCAGTTCGTGCGGCAGTGGAAGACGACCGGCAAACTCAACGCGCACATCGAGGAGATGTACACCGGCCACTCGCTGGTGAAGGTGTTCGGGCGGCAGGACGAGTCGGCCGAGGCGTTCCGCGAGCAGAACGAGGCGCTCTACCGGACGGGCTTCAAGGCCCAGTTCATCAGCGGGATCATCCAGCCCGCGATGATGTTCATCGGGAACGTCAACTACGTGCTGGTGGCGGTCGTCGGCGGGCTGCGGGTCGCGAGCGGAGCGCTGTCCATCGGCGACGTGCAGGCGTTCATCCAGTACTCCCGGCAGTTCAGCCAGCCGCTCACCCAGGTGGCGAGCATGTCCAACCTGGTGCAGTCCGGGGTCGCTTCGGCCGAGCGGGTCTTCGAGCTGCTCGACGCTCCCGAGCAGGGGGCGGACCCGGTGGACGCCGTCCGGCCGCGGGAGCAGCTCGGCCGGGTCGCGCTGGAGAAGGTCGCCTTCCGCTACGAGCCCGACAAGCCGCTGATCGAGGACCTGTCGCTGTCCGTGGAGCCGGGCCACACCGTCGCGATCGTCGGCCCGACCGGCGCGGGCAAGACCACGCTGGTCAACCTGCTGATGCGGTTCTACGAGGTGACGTCGGGCCGGATCACCCTGGACGGGGTCGACATCGCCGCCATGTCCCGCGAGGACCTGCGCTCGGGGATCGGCATGGTGCTGCAGGACACCTGGCTGTTCGGCGGCACCATCGCGGAGAACATCGCCTACGGCTCCGAGGGCCGCACCCAGGAGCAGATCGAGGAGGCGGCGCGCGCCGCGCACGCCGACCGGTTCATCCGCACGCTGCCGGACGGCTACGACACGGTGATCGACGACGAGGGGTCGGGCGTCAGCGCGGGCGAGAAGCAGCTCATCACCATCGCGCGCGCGTTCCTGTCGGACCCGGTGATCCTCGTCCTGGACGAGGCGACCAGCTCCGTCGACACCCGTACCGAGGTGCTGATCCAGCGCGCCATGGCCACCCTCGCGCACGGCAGGACCAGCTTCGTCATCGCGCACCGGCTGTCCACGATCCGCGACGCGGACGTGATCCTGGTGATGGAGTCCGGCTCGATCGTGGAACAGGGCACCCACACCGAGCTGCTGGCCGCCGAGGGCGCCTACGCCCGGCTGTACGCGGCGCAGTTCGCGCAGGCGGTGGCGGAGGTCGACTGACCGCAGCCGAGGCCGGCCGGACGCGGAGGCCGGTCGGCCGGACGCGGCCGCCGGCCGGCCCGGCGGGCGGCCGCGGGGGACCGGATTGTCCGGCAACGCCCCCGCGGCGCCGGGATCTTCCCAGAAGTTTCACAAGATCGCATTCACCCGTGACCTGCGAGCCGCATAGCGTCCCAACCACAATGGACTACTGCTACTCATGCCGTCGGCACCTCAACGGCGCCCTGTCGTGCCCCGGGTGCGGCACCCCCGTGGACCAGCTCGCCCTCCCCGTGGAACCCGCGCCGGCGGCGGGCGTCCCGGCCGCCCCGCCGGAGCCGGACGCCGCCGGAGGCCGGGCCGCCCGGCGCCGGCCGCCGAAGCGGCGGGGCGGGAAGCGGCTGCTGACGGGTGCCGGTGTCGGCCTCGTCCTGATCGTCTGCACGGCCGCGGCCCTGGCGACGGGGACGTTCGCGAACGGTCCCGAGGCGGACACCGGGCCGACGCGGGCCCCTGCGACCGGCGCCGTGCCGCAGGCCTCCGAGTCCAGCCCCGCCCCGCGGCACACCACGGCCCGCCCCACGCGCTCGGCGCCGGCCACCACCGCGAGCACCTCCGGCACCCCCTCGGGGTCGCCGACCGCGACCCCGACGGCCACCAGGAGGCCGACCCGCTCGGCCACGCCGACCACCCGGCCGCCGACGGAGCCGACGAACTCGCCCACGCCCTCGCCGACGAAGACGCCCAAGCCGTCGCACGGCCCGACGTGCAAGCCCGTCCTGTGGTGGTGCGAGTAGCGCGTCCCCCCGCGGGTCCGGCCGTCAGGTCAGCATGCGCTGGAGCAGGTCGCGCAGCGAGGTGCGCTCCTCCTCGGAGAGCCCGGCGAGCGGCGCGCGGGCGAAGTGCAGCGCGCCGCGCAGCCGGGCCGCCGTCTCGCGGCCCTCGTCGGTGGCGGCGGCCAGCTTGATGCGGCGGTCGGCCGGGTCGGTCCTGCGCTCCGCGAGCCCGCGCGCCTCCAGCCGGTCGACGATCCCGGTGATGTTGGAGGGCTCGCACTTCAGCCGCTGCGCGATGTGCCGCATGGGCAGCGGCTCACGGGACAGGAGCGCCAGGACGCGCGCCTGCGCGCCGGTCAGCTGGTGGCTCGCGGCGGCCTGCTCGTACTCCTCGTGGTAACGCGCCACGACGGTGGCTATGAGGTCGACCACCTCGAGGGTCAGCGGGTCGGTGGGGTGCGGCGCGGGAACCGGCGCGGGCAGCGGCGTGGGGGACATGGAGCCAGCGTACCCCCGGTTACTTGACAACCTCAAACATCAAGGTCCATCGTTATTTGAGGAAATCAATCTTTGCCATAGTGAAGCTATGGCGGACGGAGGCATCCCTCATGCCGAAGAGCCGTGAATGGCACCTGGTGGCCCGCCCCCACGGGTGGCCGACCGAGAGCGACGTCGAGCTGCGCGAGGTCGAGACGGCGGAGCCGGGCCCCGGCCAGATCGTCGTCCGCAACCTGCGCCTGTCCGTGGACCCGTACATGCGCGGCCGGATGAACGACGTGAAGTCGTACGCGCCGCCGTACGCCCTGAACGAGCCGATGCAGGGCGGCGCGGTGGGCCGTGTGACCGCCTCGAACGCGGAGGGGTACGCGGTCGGCGACCACGTCCTGCACGGGCTCGGCTGGCGCGAGTACGCGGTGCTGGACGCCCAGCACTCCGTGAAGGTCGACCCGGACGCGGCGCCGCTCAGCGCCTACCTGGGCGCGCTCGGCATGCCCGGTCTGACCGCGTACGCGGGTCTGCTGGAGGTCGGGTCGTTCACCGAGGGCGAGGCGGTCTTCGTCTCGGGCGCGGCCGGCGCGGTCGGCAGCCAGGTGGGCCAGATCGCGAAGCTCAAGGGCGCCTCCCGGGTGGTCGGCAGCGCAGGCTCGGACGAGAAGGTCAAGCTCCTCGTCGAGGAGTACGGCTTCGACGCCGCGTTCAACTACAAGAACGGCCCGGTCTCCGAGCAGCTGAAGAAGGCCGCCCCCGACGGGATCGACGTCTACTTCGACAACGTCGGCGGCGAGCACCTGGAAGCCGCGATCAGCTCCCTCAAGCTGCGCGGCCGGGCCGTGCTGTGCGGCGCCATCGCCCAGTACAACGACACCGAGGCGTCGAGCGGGCCGCGCAACCTGGCGCAGGCCATCGGCAAGCGGCTGCGGCTGCAGGGCATGCTCGTGGGCGACCACGCCGCGCTGCAGGGGCAGTTCGTGGAAGAGGTCGGCGGCTGGATCCGGGACGGCAAGCTGCACTACCGCGAGACGGTCGTGGAGGGCATCGAGAAGAACTTCGACGCGTTCCTCGGTGTGCTGCGCGGCGACAACACCGGAAAGATGATCGTCAGCCTGCCCGAGTAAGCTTCAACAAATTGTTGCGATCGTGGGCGCGAGTCGCGGCGATGCACGCGAGTGCACCTACCAGGAGAGGTTCCTTTCATGACCATCCAGTCCGTAGAGGTCCTGTACACCGCCGTCGCCACCGCCGAGAACGGCCGTGACGGCCGGGTCGCCACCGACGACGGCAAGCTCGACGTCGTCGTCAACCCGCCGAAGGAGCTGGGTGGCAACGGCGCCGGCACCAACCCGGAGCAGCTCTTCGCGGCCGGCTACAGCGCCTGCTTCCAGGGCGCCCTCGGTGTCGTGGCCCGCCAGGAGAAGGCGGACATCACCGGCTCCCGCGTGACCGCCAAGGTCGGCCTCGGCAAGACCGAGGCGGGCGGCTTCGGTCTCACGGTCGAGCTCGCGGTCTCGATCCCGAACGTGGACGCGGCGACCGCGCAGGCGCTCGTGGAGAAGGCCCACCAGGTGTGCCCGTACTCCAACGCGACGCGCGGCAACATCGCCGTGGAGCTGACCGTCGTCTGATCCCCGCCCGGCGGGCGGTCGCCGGTCGGCCGGACGGCGGTGAGGGCCGCACCCCCTTGGGGGTGCGGCCCTCACGCGTTCCCGGGCGCGCCCAGCAGGGCGACGAAGTCGCGGAAGGCCGCCGCCATGTCCACCGCCCCGGGATCCAGCAGCCACTGCACCTGCAGCCCGTCCATGACGGCCACGAGCAGCGGCGCCGCCCGCTCCGGGGTGAGCCCGCCCGGCAGCCGGTCGCCGAACTCCGCGCGCAGCATGTCGGCCGCGCCCGCGCGCACCCAGCGGTAGCGCTCCTCGAAGTACGCGCGCGCCGGATGGTCCTCGGTGACGCTGTCGCCCGCCAGGACCGTGAAGGTCTGCACGATGCCGGGCCGGGTCGCGTTGTACTCGACCAGGGAGGTCAGCATCTCCAGCGGCCACGTCGTGCCGTGCAGCGCGGTCGAGGCCACGTCCCACTGGTCGCGCGCGGCCAGCACCGCGACCAGGAGCGCCTCCTTCGTCGGGAAGTAGTGCAGCAGCCCTTGCTGGGTCAGCCCCACGCGCTCGGCCACCGCGCCGAGGGACGCCCCCCGGTAGCCGCGTTCGGCGATCACTTCCACCGCGGCCTGGATGATCTCCGCGCGCCGGTCTCCGGTCGTTCTGGACACGTGCCCCCCTTCGTTCGGCGGTGAGCCTAATCGAACCGGTCGCCGAGAGATTCGGATAACGTATTCATAACTTACCCTACCGATCTACAGGTAGGGAGGTCCAGGATGGGCGCGGGACGACACCGAGCGACGACAGGGAGCAGGACGATGACGGACACCGGGCGCACGGCCATCGAGGACGCGGTGGAGACCGCGCTGGGCAAGCTGGACCTGGACGCCAAGGCGCGGCTGCTCTCCGGCCAGGACATGTGGACGCTGCCCGCGCTGCCGGAGGTCGGCCTCGGCTCGCTGGTGATGTCCGACGGGCCGATCGGGGTGCGCGGGGTGCGCTGGACGGCCGACGACCCGTCGGTCGCGCTGCCCAGCCCGACCGCGCTCGCCGCGACCTGGGACCCCGCTCTGGCCCGCAGGGCCGGCAGCCTGCTGGCGCAGGAGGCCCGCCGCAAGGGGGTGCACGTGCTGCTGGCGCCGACGGTGAACCTGCACCGCTCCCCGCTCGGCGGGCGGCACTTCGAGGCGTACTCCGAGGACCCCTACCTCACCGGGGCGATCGGCTCGGGCTACGTGGCGGGCGTCCAGGCGGGCGGCGTCGGCACCACCGTCAAGCACTTCGTGGCCAACGACGCCGAGACCGAGCGCTTCACCGTCGACAACGTGATCGGCGCCCGCGCGCTGCGCGAGCTGTACCTGGCGCCGTTCGAGGCCATCGTCAAGAACGCCCGCCCGTGGGGCATCATGTGCGCCTACAACCGCGTCAACGGCACCACGATGAGCGAGCACCACTACCTGCAGAACGCGGTGCTGCGCGGCGAGTGGGGCTTCGACGGCTACGTCGTCTCCGACTGGATGGCCGCCCGCGACACCGTCGGCGCCATCAACGGCGGTATGGACGTGGCGATGCCCGGCCCGCGCACCGTCTACGGCGAGGCGCTGGCCGCCGCCGTCCGCGACGGCCGCGTCGAGGAGCCGGTGGTCGACGGGGCCGTCCGCAACGTGCTGCGGCTCGCCGCCCGCGTCGGCATCCTGGAGGGCGTGCCGGCCGCCGTCGCCGCCGCGGACCTCCCGGCCCCGATCGACGGCGACGCGCTGGCCCGCGAGATCGCCCGCCGCGCCTTCGTGCTGGTGCGCAACGAGACCGTCGCGGGCGGCGGCCGGGCGCTGCCCGTGGACGCGTCGGCCGTCCGCCGCATCGCCCTGATCGGCGCCGCGGCCCGCGACGCCCGCGTGCTGGGCGGCGGCTCCGCGCAGGTCTTCCCGGACCACGTCGTCTCCCCGCTCGACGGGCTGCGCGCCGCGCTGCCCGAGGGCTGCGCGCTCGACTACGCCGTCGGCGCCGACCCCAGCGACGAACTCTCGGTCGCGGGGCAGGGCTTCACCCTGCGCGCCGTCGCCCGCGACGCCGAAGGGCGGGAGCTGGGCTCGGAGCGGATGCCCAACGGCATGGTGCAGTGGCTCGGCGACCTGCCGGAGGGCGTCACGTTCGACGCGGTCACCACCGTCGAGGCCACCGGCACCTTCACCCCCCGCGAGAGCGGCGCGCACGCCTTCGGCACCCGCGGCCTTGGCGGCTTCCGGCTCGCCATCGCCGGGACGGTGCTCTTCGACGGCGAGCAGTCCGCCGCCAACGCCGACCCGTTCGAGGCGTTCTTCGGCTCCCCGGTGCCGCGCGGCACGGTGGAGCTGACCGCGGGCGAGACCGTCGACGTCAGCCTCACCTGCACCGTCGCGAAGTTCGCCGACGCCCCGGTCCAGGCGATCGGCTTCTCCCTCGTGCACGGCGAGCCGGAGCGCGACCCGGACCAGCTGATGGAGGAGGCCGTCGCGGCGGCGGCCGCCGCCGACACGGCGGTCGTGGTCGTCGCGACCACCGAGCGCGTGGAGAGCGAGGGCTTCGACCGCACCGATCTGCGGCTGCCCGGCCGGCAGGACGAACTCGTCGCCCGGGTCGCCGCCGTGAACCCGCGCACCGTGGTCATCGTGAACTCCGGCTCCCCGGTGGAGATGCCGTGGCGCGAGGACGTCGCCGCGGTGCTGCTCGGCTGGTTCCCCGGGCAGGAGGCGGGCGCCGCGCTCGCCGACGTCCTGCTCGGCGCGGAGGAGCCGGGCGGCCGGCTGCCGACCACCTGGCCGGTGGCCCTGGCCGACGCGCCCGTCACCCGGGTCACCCCCGAGGACGGCACGCTCACCTACGACGAGGGCGTCTTCATCGGCTACCGCGCCTGGGACCGGGCCGGCGCCACCCCCGCGTACTCCTTCGGCCACGGCCTGGGCTACACCGACTGGGCCTACGAGTCGGCGGAGTTCGAGCGCGGCGCGGGCGAGGGCGACGCGCTGGGGCGGCTCACCGTCCGCGTCCGCAACACCGGCGCGCGCGCCGGCCGCGAGGTCGTCCAGGTCTACCTGGCACCCGCCTCAGACGCGGTCGAGCGGCCGGCCCGCTGGCTGGCCGGCTTCGCCTCCGTGCAGGCCGGGCCGGGGGAGAGCGCCGAGGCCGTCGTCGAACTCCCGCGCAGGGCCGCCGAGGTGTGGGACGAGACGGCCGGCGACTGGCTGCTGGTGCCCGGGCACTACGGGATCGAGGCCGGCCGCTCGCTGGCCGACCTCCGGGTCGGCGCCGCGCTCGACCTGCCGTGACCCCCGTACGGCAGCGGGCCGGAACCTCCTGACCGGGGGCGGGGCGCCCTGACGCGCCCCGCCCCCGCACCCCGTCGCGGCGAGTCGTTAAGGTGACGCCCATGCGTGATCTCACGACCGGCGTGAAGTACTTCCTCGAAGGCCAGCGCTGGGTGGCCCGGCACCGGAGGTGGTGGGGGTTCGGGCTGCTGCCCGGACTGATCGCCCTGGTCCTCTACATCGCCGCGCTCGTCGCCCTCGGCTACTGGGCGGACGACATGGCGGCCTGGGCGACGCCGTTCGCGGACGACTGGGACGGCTTCTTCCGCTCCCTGCTGCGCGGGACGCTGACCGCCGTCGTCTTCTGCGGCGGGCTGCTGCTGGCGATGGTCTCCTTCACCGCCGTCGCGCTGCTGATCGGCGACCCGTTCTACGAGTCGCTGTCGGAGCGCGTCGAGGAGATGGAGGGCGGCGCCCCGCCCAAGCCCGACATCCCGCTCTGGCGCGAGATCCTCACCTCGATCCGCGACAGCCTCTCCGTCCTGCTGCGGGTGGCGGCCTTCGGGCTGTTCCTGTTCGCCTGCGGCTTCATCCCGGTGGTCGGCCAGACCGTCGTGCCGGTCGTGGGCTTCTGCGTCTCCGGCTTCTTCCTGACCACGGAGCTGACCTCGGTGGCCATGCAGCGCCGCTCGGTCCCGCTGCGGGCCCGGCTGCGGCTGCTGCGCGGACGGCTCCCGCTGACCCTCGGATTCGGCGTACCGGTGGTCCTGTTGTTCCTGGTGCCGGTCGTCGCCGTCTTCGCGATGCCGGGCGCCGTCGCGGGCGCCACGCTGCTGGTGCGCGATCTCGTTCCGGTGCCGGCCGCCGACCCGGACCACGACCCGGACCCCGACGGGGAACCGGACGGGCCGTCCGCCGGGAACGGTGACGACACGACGGGAACCGTTCCGATCTCCTGAGCATGTCCATGCGAAAGACCGCATCGCCCTGGGGGGGAACCCAGTCCGTGCGGCGGATCGCAGAGACCTGGGAGGGGCCGTTCATGGCGGAGCGCACGAACCAGTACGACGAGAACGAGCAGAGCTACCGCACGTACTGGCAGGGCCGCGGCTACGAGCACGACGCGGAGGTCGCGGCGCTCCGCTCGCTCCTGGCCGGCCGCCACTTCGGCCACGCGGCCGACGTGGGCGGCGGCTACGGCCGTCTCGTCCCCGTGCTGCGGGAGTTCGCCGACCACGTCACGCTCGTCGACTCCAGCAGGAAGCAGCTCAAGGACGCCGAGGAGTTCCTCGCCGACCTGAGCGATGTCTCGATGCGGCTGATGAGCGCGGGGCGGCTCGGCATGGACGAGGCGAGCATCGACCTGGTCACGATGATCCGCGTCATGCACCATCTGCCCGACCCTGCGCCCGCCCTGTCCGAGATCGCCCGGCTGCTGCGGCCGGGCGGCGTCGCCGTCGTCGAGAGCGCCAACCTCGCGCACGCCGCCAACCGGGTCCGCTACGCCGCCCGCCGGCAGCGCATCCCCACCGAGCCGGTCGACATCCGCTCCGCGGAGAACCGCGAACGGGACTCGATCCCCTTCGTCAACCACCACCCGCGCAAGGTCGCCGAGCAGCTCGCGGCGGCGGGCCTGACGGTGGAGCGGACGCTCTCGGTCTCCAACCTGCGCAGCGGCAAGCTCAAGAAGTTCGTGCCGCACCAGGCCCTGGTCCGCGCCGAGGGCGCCCTCCAGGCACCGCTGGCCCGGGTGTCGTTCGGCCCCAGCATGTTCTTCCTGGCGCGCAAGGCGGGCTGACCCGCTGCGGGCTTCCCCACGGCGACGCGCTGCGGGCTCCCCCGGCGGTGGCCGGGGGAGCCCGCGGTCGCGGTGCCTGTCGGGGCTCAGACCAGGGTGAGCTCGCGGTCGGCCGCGGCGCCCGCCGCCACCGGGGCGTCCGCCTCCGGCTCCTCGGCCGGGCGGACCGTCCTCGGCAGGAAGAAGCCGAGCGCGAAGGCCAGCGCGATCAGTCCCACGGTGCACAGCGCGGTCGTCCCGGCGGCGTCCAGCGCGGCGTCGACGTGGCCGGCGGGGCCCGGCCGGGCGTCGCCGAGGATGTTGAAGAAGACGGTGCCGAGGACGGCGAAGCCGAGCGTCATGCCGAGCTGCTGGAGCGCCTGCAGCGTGCCGGAGGCGGAGCCGATCTCGTGGCCGTCGACGCCGTTGAGGATGATGTCGAAGAGCGGGACGAAGATCATGCCCATTCCGGCGCCGCCGACCAGCAGCGGGGCGGCGAAGTCCCAGTCCGTGATGCCCGCGCCGGCCCACTGGAAGACGCCGTACAGGGCGAGCAGCCCGCCGCCCATCAGGAGCAGTCCCAGGTGCAGGATGCGGCGGCCCAGCCGGGCCATCATGATGCCGCCGAAGGCGGAGCCGAAGAGCGCGCCCAGCGCCCAGGGCGCCGTGGTCAGGCTGGAGTGCAGGGCCGTGTAGCCGAGGCCGAGCTGCAGGAAGATGCCGAGGGTCAGGATCATGCCGCCCATGGACGCGGTGAAGGCGATGGCGAACGCGACGCCCGACACGTAGGCCCGCTTGCGGAACACGCTCGGCTCCACCAGCGGGGTGCGGCCGGCGCGCTTGCGCAACACCTGGTAGCGGGCGAAGCCGGCCAGCACCGGCAGCGAGGCGGCGAGCATCACCAGCACCCAGGTGGGCCAGCCCAGTTCGCGGCCCTGCACCAGCGGGAAGACCAGCAGGAAGGCGCCGGCTCCGGCGAGCAGCACGCCGGGGAGGTCGAGCCGGGCACCGCGGGCGGTCGGCGCCACGTCCGGCAGGTACTTCCAGCCCATCACGAACGCGAACGCGCCGATCGGCAGGTTGATGCCGAAGATCATGCGCCAGCCGGTGCCGAACAGGTCGGCGTGGATCAGCACCCCGGCGATGATCGGGCCCATCACCGCGGACAGCCCCATCAGCGGACCGAAGATCCCCCACGCCTTCTTCATCTCGGAGGCGGGGAACAGGTCCCGGGTCAGCCCGAAGCCCTGCGGCAGCATCACCGCGCCGCACACCCCCTGCGCGATCCGCGCGACGATCAGCATCGTCGGGGAGTGCGCCGTCGCGCACACCATCGAGGTGAGCGTGAACCCGGCGATCCCGGCCAGCAGGACGCGCTTGCGGCCGTACATGTCGCCCAGTCGTCCGCCGGTGAGCAGCGCGACCGCCATGGCGAGGGTGTAGCCCGCCGCGATCCACTGCAGGTCGGCGTACGAGCCGCCGAGCCCGGTGCGGATCGCGGGCGCCGCCACGTTGGCGACGGTCGAGTCCAGCAGGTCCATGACGCTCGCCGCGATGACGGCGCTGTACCCGAGCCAGCGGTACCGGTGAAGTGCGTTCTTCGTGTCCATGAGCAGTACGCTACGGACCCTTGCGGTCAGCTTCTGTCCGCAAGGAAACGCGGGAACCAGGGGGAGTTGGGGCCGGCTCTCAGGGCTTGGCGAAGGCCGCCGTGAAGAGGATCCGGGCCAGCTGGGCCTGGCCCTGGGCGTTGGGGTGGAACCAGTCCCAGCTGCTCAACTCGTTCGACGAGAAGCGGTAGTCGAAGACCGCCCCGCCGTCGTAGCGGCAGTGCTGGTACGTGGCGCAGACCTCCTTGAGGACCCGGTTGTACGCCACCACCCGCGCCCGGACCGCGTCCCTGCGGGTCTGCGCGCTGCGGCTGACCGAGTCCGGGTCGCGCAGCATCGAGGGGCAGATGCCGAGCTTCCATATCTGCTTGCCCAGCGGGTTCTCCTTGCCGACCTCCCACAGCCGCTTGAGGTCGGGGATGCTCGCCACGAACACCTGCGACTTCGGCAGCGCGGTGTGCAGCCCGGCCATCGCCCGGGTGAAGTCGGCGCGGAAGTCGGCCACCGGCGTCATGGCGGCGACGGAGTCCCGGCAGGCGTCGTTGGAGCCCATCAGGACCGTCACCAGCGACGGCTTCTTCGCGGCGGCGGCGGCCGCCTGGTCGGGCAGGTCCGCCATCCGGGCGCCGCTCTCGGCCAGGTTCCAGCTGTTGGCGGCGCCGGCGGCGGACAGCACCCGCCCGGCGAGGCTGTCCACTTGGGCGCGGGTGCCGGTGACCCAGGACACCTCGGGGCAGTCCTTCAGCAGGGAACAGGCGTCGAAGCCGCGGGTGATGGAGTCGCCGAGCGCGGCGATCGACGCGGGGTGCGCGTTCCACGTCGGGGTGGGGCGGGGAACGGGTTTGCGGCTCGCGGAGGTGGCCGGGCCCGGGCCCGGCGCCCTGCCCTCGCCGGAGCACCCGGCCAGCAACAGGGAGGCGGCGGCAGCGGCCAGGCAGCCGCGCAGGAACGGTCGCATCCGGTGATCCCCTCCGACGAGTGGGTGACATCTGCTCTGAGCCCGACGGTACGTCACTCCTGTGGAGACGCCGCACGGTAGCTTTTCCCTGACAGCCGGGAGAACCGTGGGAGGTTTACCGAGGCCCAGTTGGCGAAAGTTCACTCTTGTCCTGTTTGTTATCAATGGTGCAGAATATCTAATGTTGCCCCGGAAGCAGCCGGTTCGGGCGTGAGGCCGCTGGGGAAGGCGAACCTCGTCCCACACTGGAGGTACCGGTGACGACACGTGGAGTTCTGTACGTTCACTCCGCACCGCGCGCGTTGTGCCCGCACGTCGAATGGGCCGTCGCGGGCGTCCTTGGCGTGCGCGTAAGCCTCGACTGGATCCGCCAGCCCGTCTCACCGGGCACCTGGCGGGCCGAGTTCTCCTGGCAGGGGGAGCCCGGCACGGCCTCGAAGCTGGCGTCCGCCCTGCGCGGCTGGCACCTGCTGCGCTTCGAGGTCACGGCCGAACCCTGCGCGGCCGCCGAAGGGGAGAGATACAGCTGCACCCCCGAACTCGGCATCTTCCACGCCGTCACGGGGATGCACGGCGACATCCTCATCCCCGAGGACCGGCTGCGCGCCGCGCTCCAGCGGGCCCGCACCGGTGAGGCCGACCTGGAGACCGAGGTCGCTCGGCTGCTGGGCAAGCCGTGGGACGACGAACTGGAGCCGTTCCGGTACGCGGGCGAGGGCGCTCCGGTGCGCTGGCTGCACCAGGTCGTGTGACGTCCCCTCAGGCCGGTCCCCGTGCCCTTGGCGCAGGCCCCGCGGCGGGTACTAACGTGCCGGTATGGACGAGAAACTTTCCGTAGCGGTGCTCGGCACCGGTCTCATGGGCGCGGGCATGGCGCGCAACCTCGCCACCGCCGGGTTCGAGGTACGCGCCTGGAACCGCACCCTCGCGCGGGCCGAGCCGCTCGCCGCCGACGGCGTGCACGTCACCGGTGACGTGACCGAGGCGGTCCGCGGCGCGGACGCCGTGGTCACCATGCTGCTCGACGGCCCCGCCGTACTGCGCACGATGCGCGAGGCGTCCCCCGGCCTGCGCGAGGGCGTGGTGTGGGCGCAGATGTGCACCGTGGGCCCGGACGCCCTGGCGCCGCTGGCCGCGCTGGCCCGTGAGCGCGGCGCGCACTTCGTCGACGCGCCGGTGCTCGGCACCCGTTCGGCGGCGGAGGCGGGCCAGTTGACGGTGCTGGCGGCCGGCCCCGAGGCCGCCCGGCCGGTGGCGGACCGGGTCTTCGACGCGGTCGGGCGCAAGTCGCTGTGGCTGGGCGACGACGGCGGGAAGGGAACGGCGAGCAGCCTCAAGCTCGTTCTCAACAGCTGGGTGCTGGCCGTCACCAACGGTGCGGCCGAGGCCATGGCACTGGCCGGAGGGCTCGGCGTGGACCCCCGGCACTTCTTCGAGGCGCTCGACGGCGGCCCGCTCGACCTGCCGTACCTGCGCCTGAAGTCGGAGGCGATCCTGAGCGGCGACTTCACCCCGAACTTCACGGTCGACGGCGCCCTGAAGGACGCCCGCCTCATCGTCGCCGCGGGCGAGGCCCACGGCCTGCACCTGGACGTGGCCGCCGCCGGCGCCGAACGCTTCAGCCGCGCGGTCGGCCTGGGCCACGGCGGCGAGGACATGGCGGCCACCTACTTCGCGAGCTTCGACGCGTAGCGAACCCGCGACGCGGGGACGGCGGCCCGCGCGGTTCAGCCCTCGCCTGGGCCGCGCAGCAGGCGCGCCACCGCGGTGCGGGTGCGGGCCGGGGCGGCCGGGTCGCCGAAGAGCTGCACCGAGTGGTTGAGGCTGAAGAAGATCCCGAGCAGTTCGAAGACGTACTGCTCGGGATCGCCGTCGCCCGGCAGCTCTCCCGCCGCCACCGCGTGCCGGACGTCGGCCAGCAGCCGGTGCCGCCACGTCTGATGGAGCCTCACCACGGCGTCCCGCACCGGGCCGGGCAGCTGGGCGTCGAACTCGACGGCGGCGGTGGTGAACAGGCAGCCGCCGGGGAAGGTCGCGCGTTCGCGCTCCAGGTACGTCGTCCACGCCTCGCACACCGCCCGCAGCCGGGCCAGGCCCGGCTCCGCCCCCGAGGCCGGTTCCCAGACCGCCCGGGAGAACACCTCGGACGCCCGGCGCAGGGCGGCGAGCTGCAGGGCCTCCTTGGTGCCGAAGTGGCCCAGCAGCCCGGACTTGCTGATGCCGAGGTCGCCGGCGAGCCGGCCGATCGTCAGCCCGCCGAGCCCGTCGACCGAGGCCATCGCGACACCGCGCTCGACGATGCGCTCACGGGTGCGGTGCGCCTCCGCGGCCGACTTCCTGGGACTCATGCCCCCATCGTATCGGCCACCGGACCTCATTTAGCGTCCGACCGGTCGGACGCTATATTGCTCGGCATCGCACCGCGCCGCACGCGCACCGAGCCGAGGAGCCAGCCAGCCATGTGGGAAGCACCGGGAAGCCGTATCGCCGCCATGGGCCACTACCAGCCGGGCGAGGTCCTCACCAACCACGACCTCGCCGGCCTCGTCGACACCAGCGACGAGTGGATCCGGCAGCGCACCGGCATCGAGACCCGGCACATCGCCCGCGGGGAGTCGGTCACCGACCTGGCCACCGCGGCCGGGGGCAAGGCGCTCGCCGCCGCCGGGCTCGACCCGGCCGACATCGGCCTGGTCGTCGTCGCCACGTCCAGCGCGATCGACCGCTGCCCGAGCGTCGCCGCGCAGACCGCGGGCCGCCTCGGCATACCCGCCGCCGCGGCGTACGACCTCAACAACGCCTGCACGGGCTTCGTCACCGCCCTCGCCACCGCCGACCACTCACTGCGCGCGGGTGCCGCGCGGCACGCGCTCGTCATCGGCGCCGAGAAGATGTCCGACCTCACGGACTGGACCGACCGCACCACCTGCGTGCTGCTCGGCGACGGCGCGGGCGCCGCCGTCGTCAGCACCCGGCAGGACGGGGACGAGGACGGCGACGCGCCGGGCATCGGCCCCGTCGTCTGGGGGTCCGACCCCGCCCGCGGCGACGCCGTCCGCCTCCAGGACGCGTGGCAGCCGCGCTTCCGGCAGCACGGCCAGACCGTCTTCCGCTGGGCCACCACCGAGCTGGCGCCCGTCGCCGTCGAGGCCTGCCGCCGCGCCGGCCTGACCCCCGGGGAACTGGGCGGCATCGTCACCCACCAGGCGAACCTGCGCATCATCGAATCGCTGGTGCGCCGGCTGGACGCGCCGCAGGCCGTCGTGGCCCGCGACGTCGCCGTCTCCGGCAACACCTCGGCCGCCTCGATCCCGCTGGCGCTCTCCAAGCTCGTCGAGGAGCGTGCCGTCCCGCAGGGGGCGCCGGTGCTGCTGCTCGGCTTCGGCGGCGGCCTGTCGTGGGCCGCCCAGGTCGTCGCCTGCCCCTGAGGGGAACGCGAACGGCCCGCCCCCGGTCGAGCCGGGGGCGGGCCGTCGTGTGGTCAGGCGCCGAGCTGTACGCGTCAGACGGTGCGGAAGGCCAGGACGACGTTGTGGCCGCCGAAGCCGAACGAGTTGTTGAGGGCGATGATCGGGCCCTCGGGGAGCGGCTTCGCCTCGGTGGAGACGAGCTTCGGGTCGACCTCGTCGTCCAGGTCCACGATGTTGATCGTCGGCGGGGCGAGGCGGTTCTTGAGCGCGAGCACGGTGGCGACGGACTCGATGCCGCCCGCGCCGCCGAGCAGGTGCCCGGTCATCGACTTCGTGGCGGAGATCGAGATGTGCTCCAGCTCGTGGCCCAGCACCTTGGCGAGCGCCTTGACCTCGGCGACGTCACCCTGCGGGGTCGACGTGGCGTGCGCGTTCAGGTGCATGATCTCGGAGGTGTCGAGACCGGTGTCGGCGATCAGGTGCTCCAGCGCGGCGGAGATGCCGCGGCCGGTCGGCTCGGGCTGGGCGATGTGGTGGCTGTCCGCCGACAGGCCCTGGCCCAGCGCCTCGCAGTACACCTTGGCGCCGCGCCGCTCGGCGTGCTCCGCGGACTCCAGGACGATGACACCCGCGCCCTCACCGAGGACGAAGCCGTCACGGCCCTTGTCGTACGGGCGCGAGGCGCCCTGCGGGTCGTCGTTGTTCTTCGACATCGCCATCATGTTGGCGAAGGCGACGATCGGCAGCGGGTGGATGGCCGCCTCGGTGCCGCCCGCGACGACCACGTCGGCGCGGCCGGTGCGGATCATCTCGATGGCGTAGCCGACCGCTTCCGCGCCGGAGGCGCAGGCGCTCACCAACGAGTGAACGCCGGCCCGCGCGTTGACTTCCAGGCCCACGTTGGCCGACGGGCTGTTCGGCATGAGCATCGGAACGGTGTGCGGGGAGACCTTGCGGACGCCCTGCTCCTTGAGCACGTCGTACTGGCCCAGCAGCGTCGTGACGCCGCCGATGCCGGAGGCGACGACGGTGCCGAGGCGGTCCGGGTCGATCGAGGAGTCCTCGCCGGCCTTGGCGGTGAAGCCGGCGTCGGCCCACGCCTCGCGGGCCGCGATCACGGCGAACTGCGCCGAGCGGTCCAGCTTGCGCAGCAGCGGGCGCGGCAGGATCTCCGACGGCTCCACGGCGATCTGACCGGCGATGCGGACGGGCAGCTCAGCGGCCCAGTCCTGCTCGAGAGCGCTGATACCGGAACGTCCGGTGACCAGACCGTCCCAGGTCGACGCGCTGTCGCCACCCAGCGGTGTGGTTGCGCCGATACCGGTGACGACCACGGTGCGATTGGTCGAGTTCACAGGAATTGTCTCTCCACGTATAGAAGGGCGGGCGACAGACGCGTCGTCCCAGGGGGTGTGTCAGGCCTGGTTCTTGAGGATGTAGTCGACGGCGTCGCCGACGGTCTTCAGGTCCTTGACGGCGTCGTCCGGGATCTTGGTCTCGAAACGCTCTTCAGCGGCCACGACGACCTCGACCATGGACAGGGAGTCGACGTCCAGGTCGTCGGTGAAGGACTTCTCCGTCTGGACGTCCTCGACCGGGATGCCGGCGATCTCGTTGACGATCTCGGCGAGGCCTTCGAGGATCTCTGCCTGGGTGGCGGCCATTACGGCGCTCCTTATGTGTTGCGGGGGAGTGCGGCGTGCGGGACTGCGGCGCCGCGAAGGGTTTGTGACTAGGGGAGAGTAACCACAGTTGCGGCGTACACGAGACCCGCCCCGAAGCCGATGAGCAGGGCGGTGTCGCCGCTCTTGGCCTGGCCGGTGGCCAGCAGCCGTTCCATCGCCAGCGGGATGGAGGCCGACGAGGTGTTGCCGGTGGTCTCGATGTCGCGGGCGACGGCGACGTGCGCCGGCAGCTTCAGCGCCTTGATCATCGAGTCGATGATGCGCATGTTCGCCTGGTGCGGGATGAAGACGTCCAGCTGCTCCGCGGTGACGCCCGCGGCGTCCAGCGCCTGCTGGGCCACCTTGGCCATCTCGAAGACCGCCCAGCGGAAGACCGTCTGGCCCTCCTGGCGCAGCGCCGGGAACTTGCCCGTCTCGGGCTGGCCGCCCTCGCGGAAGACCTCCCACGAGTCGGTCTGGGAGATGACGTCGGCCTTGTCGCCCTCCGAGCCCCAGATGGCGGGGCCGATGGCGGGCACGTCGGAGGGGCCGACGACGACCGCGCCGGCGCCGTCACCGAACAGGAAGGCGGTCGCCCGGTCGGTCAGGTCGGTCAGGTCGCTCAGCCGCTCGACGCCGATCACCAGCACGTTCTCGGCGCTGCCGTCGGTGACCATGCCCTTGGCGAGGGTCAGCCCGTAGGCGAAGCCGGCGCAGGCCGCGGAGATGTCGAACGCGGCGGCCTTGCCCGCGCCGAGCCGGAACGCGATCTCGGTCGCGATCGCCGGCGTCTGCTTGAAGTGCGAGACGGTCGCGACGACCACCCCGCCGATGTCCTCGGCCGTCAGACCCGCGTCGGCCAGGGCCTTGCCCGCGGCCTCGATCGACATCTCGGCGACGGTCTCCTTCTCGTTCGCCCAGTGGCGCGTCGAGATGCCGGAGCGGGAGCGGATCCACTCGTCGCTGGAGTCGATGGTCTCCAGGATCACCTCGTTGGGGACCACCCGGGTCGGCCGGTAGCCGCCGACGCCGCGGATGCGCGCGTAGCGGGCACCCTGGCTGGGCTGGATCTTCGCCGTCATGTCTGGGGTGACTCCTCTTCGGCCGTGAGCGGCAGGGACGCGACCGCGTCCGGGTCGCCGTGCTCGGCGACGATCGCGCGAGCCGCTTCGATGTCGTCCGGGGTCTTCAGCGCGAGCGTCTTGACGCCCGGCAGCGCGCGCTTGGCGAGGCCGACCAGCGTGCCGGCCGGGGCCATCTCGATGATCGCGGTGACGCCGAGTTCCTTGAACGTCTCCATGCACAGGTCCCAGCGGACCGGGTTGGACACCTGCTGGACCAGCCGCCGCACGATCTCGGCGCCGCTGGTGACGACCTGCCCGTCGGCGTTCGACACGTACCGGACGGCCGGGTCGGCCACGGTCACGCCGGGCACGAGCGCCTCCAGCGTGGACACCGCTGGAGCCATGTGGCGGGTGTGGAACGCGCCGGCCACCTTCAGGGCGATGACACGGGCCTTCTCGGGCTTGTCCTCGGCCAGCGCGGCCAGCTGCTCCGCGGTGCCGGCGGCGACGATCTGCCCGCCGCCGTTGATGTTCGCCGGGGTCAGCCCGAGCTTCTCCAGGTGCGCGAGGACCTGCTCGGGGTCGCCGCCCAGCACCGCGGACATGCCGGTGGTGGTGACGGCCGCGGCCTCGGCCATGGCCAGCCCGCGCTGCCGCACGAGCGCCATCGCGGTCTCCGCGGTGATCACTCCGGCGCCGGCGGCGGCGGTGATCTCACCGACGCTGTGCCCGGCGACCGCGCCGACCGCGCGCCGGCCCTCGGCCGGGTGCGGGAACAGCGACAGGGCCGAGACCAGTCCGGCGGCCACCAGCAGCGGCTGCGCCACGGCGGTGTCGCGGATCTCGTCCGCGTCGGCCTTCGTGCCGTAGTGGACGAGGTCGAGCCCGGCCACCGCGGACCACCAGTGAAGGCGGTCGGCGACACCGGGGAGGTCGAGCCAAGGAGTCAGGAAGCCGGGCGTCTGGGCACCCTGGCCGGGAGCGACGAGTACGAGCACGTAAACACTCTCTCTCGCGGGCGGGTCGAACCGCCCGTGGGGACAGGGACCAAGAACTGCTGGACGATTTGTTGGTGTCCAACAAAAACTCAGGGTGATGGGTCAGCGGCGGACAGTCGTCCCAGGATGAGGGCGATGCGCAGCGTGAACGCCGAACGTACGTCGGAGGGTGACCATCCGGTGACATCCGTCACACGTCGCAGCCGGTAGCGGACGGTGTTTGGGTGAACGAACAACATGCGGGCCGCCCCTTCGAGAGAGGACGCCTGCTCCAGGTAGACACTCAGCGTTTCGAGGAGCGCGGAGCCCGCTTCTTCGAGCGGTCTGTAGATCTCCTCCACCAGCTGTTCACGTGCGAACCGGTCGCCGGCCATCGCGCGCTCGGGCAGCAGGTCGTCGGAGACGACCGGCCGGGGCGCGTCCGGCCAGGCGGCGCACGCCTTGAGACCGGCCGCCGCGGCCTGCGCGGAGCGGGTGGCGGACAGCAGGTCGCCGACGACCGGTCCGGCCACCACGGGGCCCGCCGCGAACGGGCCGATCAACGACTTCGCGACCCGGATCGGCTCGCCCTCGCCGCCGGCGATCACGACCAGCCGGTCGCCGAACACCCCGGTCAGCACCTGCAGCTTCGCGTGCCGCGCGGCCCGCCGGATCGCCTCCACCGTCAGCTCGCTGTCGCCGTTCGGGGCGGTCCCGAGGACCACCACGATCTTGTCGGGCGAACTCCAGCCCAGCGCCGCCGCGCGCGACAGCACGCCCTCGTCGGCCTCGCCCGACAGCACCGCGTTGACGACCAGCGACTCCAGGCGCGCGTCCCACGCGCCCCGGGCCTCGGCCGCCTGCGCGTACACCTGGGCGGTGGCGAAGGCGATCTCCCGGGCGTACACCAGCAGCGCCTCGCGCAGCACGGACTCGTCGCCGGGCGCGGCCACCTCGTCGATGGCCGACTCCATGACCTCGATGGTGGTGCGCACCATCTCCACGGTCTGCCGCAGCGAGATCGCCCGGGTCAGCTCCCTGGGCGCGGTCCCGAAGACGTCCGTGCTGATCGCCTGCGGCGCCTCGGGGTGCCGGAACCACTCCGTGAAGGCCGCGATGCCGGCCTGCGCCACCAGCCCGATCCAGGACCGGTTCTCCGGCGGCATCGCCCGGTACCACGGCAGCTGCTCGTCCATTCGGGCGATGGCGTTGGCCGCGAGCCGGCCGGACGACTTCTCCAGCCGGCGCAGCGTCGCGGCGTGCTCAGCGCGGACGGGCTTCTTCGGGAGCTGCGGGGTGTCGGGCACGGGACAAGACTGCCTTATCCGCACGAGTGCCCAGCGCCGGGGTGCCGTGCGGCACGCTTCCCGGTCCCCGCCCCGGCACTTCGGCGGGCCCGTCCCCGGGGGGCGGGCCCGCCCGATACGGTGGCCGGATGATCGACGTTCGGCGCGGCGGAGAGCGGTACGGCGGCGGGGACGCCGCGGCGGGGATCGAGAGCCTGCACGCGTTCTCCTTCGGCTCCCACTACGACCCCGGCAACCTGCGGTTCGGGCCGCTGATGGCGTGCAACGAGGAGCGGCTGGCGCCCGGCGCCGGCTTCGCGGAGCACCCGCACGGGGGAGTCGAGATCGTGACGTGGGTGATCGAGGGGGAGCTGGCGCACCGCGACTCCGCGGGCCACGAGACCGTGGTGCGGGCCGGCGAGGTCCAGCTGCTCAGCGCGGGCGACGGCGTCCGCCACGTCGAACGCAACGCCGGGGCGGGCCCGCTGAGGTTCCTTCAGATGTGGCTGGAGCCCGCGACGGCCGGCGGCGCGCCGCGCTACGGCGTCGAGCGCGGCACGCGCTTCGTGCCGTTCCGCCAGCCGCACGCGGCCCTGTCCGTCGCCCGCGGCCCGGCCGAGCTGCCGGCCGCGCCCTTCGTGTACGTCCATGTGGTGCGCGGCACGGTGCGGATCGGCGACGCGGCCCTCGGCGAGGGCGACGCGGCGCGCGTCACCGGCGGGCGGGGGCTTGCGGTGGCGGCGGCGGAGCCGGTGGAGTACCTGGTCTGGGCGATGGGCCCGCCGCCGCGCGACGGCTTCTAGGCCGTCAGCTCGGCGAGGACCGCGTCCGTCAGGGCGGGCCACAGCGGGACCGCCCACTCGCCCCAGGCGCGGTCGGTGAGGCAGACGCACGCGGCGCCCGCGTCCGGGTCGACCCACAGGAAGGTGCCGGTCTGGCCGAAGTGGCCGAAGGTGCGGGGGCTGGAGGCGGCGCCGGTCCAGTGCGGGGTCTTGGAGTCGCGGATCTCGAAGCCCAGCCCCCAGTCGTTCGGGTTCTGGTGCCCGTAGCCCGGCAGCACGCCCTTGAGCCCGGGGAAGACCACGGAGGTCGCCTCGTCCAGGGTCGACGGGTGCAGGATGCGCGGCGCCTGCAGCTCGGCGGCGAAGCGGACGAGGTCCTCGACGGTGGAGACGCCGTCGGCGGCGGCCGAGCCGGGCAGCGAGGTGGCGGTCATCCCCAGCGGCTCCAGCACCGCCTGGCGCAGGTACTCGGGGAACGGGATGCCGGTCGCCTTGGCGATGTGGTCGGCGAGCACCTCGAAACCGGCGTTGGAGTAGAGCCGGCGGTCCCCGGGCGGCGCCATCACCCGGTGCTGGTCGAAGGCCAGCCCGGACGTGTGGGAGAGCAGATGGCGCACGGTCGAGCCCTCGGGACCGGCCGGTTCGTCCAGCTCGAAGACGCCCTCCTCGCAGGCGACCAGCGCCGCGTAGGCCGTCAGCGGCTTGGTGACGGACGCGAGCCGGAACGGGTCGCCGACCGGGCCCTCGGACCCGGCCACCGTGCCGTCCCGGCGGACGACGGCCGCCGCGGCCGTGGGGACGGGCCAGTTCCTGATCTCGCGCAAGCTCTCCATGGGGCGAGCGTAACGCGGGCGGAAAAGATCTCCTGCGGCGCTTGCTTGGAGTGCACTCGAAGTCCGTAGCGTAGGGGCATGACGGTAACGCAGGTGGCTGTGACGCAGGCGGCGAGGACCAGGGCGACCCGGATCGCGTCCTGCGATGAGCAAACCTCGATTTTGCGGCCCGACGGGCAGGACCAGTACACGATCAGCGAAGTGGTCACCGTGACCGGGCTGAGCGCGCACACCCTGCGCTGGTACGAGCGGATCGGGCTGATGCCGCACGTCGACCGCTCCCACACCGGGCAGCGCCGCTACTCCAACCGCGATCTGCACTGGCTGGCCTTCGTCGGCAAGCTCCGGCTGACCGGGATGCCGGTCGCGGACATGGTCAGGTACGCGGAGATGGTCCGTGAGGGCGAGCAGACGTACAGCGCGCGCAAGCAGCTGCTCGTCGCGCACCGTGAGGACGTGCACCGGCGGATCGCCGAGCTGCAGGACACCCTCGTGGTCCTGGACTACAAGATCGACATGTATGGAGGCGCCCAGCGGGCGCCGGAGAGGTCCTGAACCCGATGAGCGACACCACGAGCACCGAGAAGGTCGACACCGTACGGCTGGGCACGGACGGACCGCTGGTCGGCGTCCAGGGCCTGGGCTGCATGGGCATGAGCGAGTTCTACGGCGAGACCGACGTCGACGCGGCCCGGGCGACGCTGGACGCGGCGCTGGAGGCGGGCGTCACGCTCTTCGACACCGCCGACATCTACGGCAACGGGGCCAACGAGGCGTTCATCGCCCCCTTCGTGCGGGCGCACCGCGACGAGATCACGCTGGCGACGAAGTTCGCCATCGAGCGCCGGGACGACGACCCGACCTACCGCGCCGTCCGCAACGACCGGGCGTACATCCGGCAGGCCGTCGAGGCCAGCCTGCGCCGCCTGGGCACGGACGTCATCGACCTGTACTACATGCACCGCCGCGACCCGGCCGTCCCGCTCGCGGAGTCCGTCGGCGCGATGGCCGAGCTGGTGGCGGAGGGCAAGGTCCGGTACCTCGGGCTGTCCGAGGTGACGGGCGCGGAGCTGCGCGAGGCGCACGCCGTGCACCCGATCGCCGCGCTGCAGTCCGAGTGGTCGCTGTTCAGCCGCGATGTGGAACGCAGCGCGGTCGGGGCCGCCGCCGAGCTGGGAGTGGCCTTCGTGCCGTACTCGCCGCTCGGCCGGGGCTTCCTGACCGGCGCCTTCCTGGACGCGACGACCGATCTGGGCGACGACGACTTCCGCCGGCACCAGCCCCGCTTCACCGGTGAGAACGCCAAGCGGAACGCCGACCTGCTGGACCCGGTGCGCAAGGCCGCCAAGGCCCACGGCGCGACCCTGGGCCAGATCGCGCTCGCCTGGGTGCAGCAGCGCGCCCAGGTGCACCAGCTCGCCGTGGTGCCGATCCCGGGCACCCGCAAGGTGAGCCGCGTGCTGGAGAACACGGCGGCGACCCGGATCACCCTGGACCCGGTCGAGCTGGAGTGGCTGGAACCGATCGCCGAGCACGTCGCCGGCGACCGCTACCCGGACATGAGCTCTACCTCCGCCGCGCGCGAGTAGCCGCCTGCACGGCGGCCAGCACGGACGCGGCGAACGGCAGCGACTCGTGGACCTGCCCGTAGCCGAGCCCGAAGACCACCGCGGCCGGGTTCTGGTCGGGGTCGCCGGGACGCTCGGTGTCGTCGGCCGGCCGCAGCCGCAGATAGCCGTGCAGCAGTTCGGGGGAGCGCCAGTCGACCCCGGTGAGGTCGGCGACCGGGAAGTGCTGGTCGCCGGCCTTCCACTTGGCCGTCGAGGCGCCCGTCCAGAACCAGCGGAAGGACACCGTGCGGCCGTCGAAGGCGGCCCGGGCGTCGTACGCCTTGAACGACTGCGGACCGGCGGGCGCGGCGACCAGGAAGCGTTCGGCGGGCTCGCCCGTGTCGCTGTCGGAGACCGCGACCCGTAGCTCGTCCGTGTAGTACTCGGCGAGGGTCTCGCGGTCGGCCGGCAGCACCAGCCGGTAGGGGTCCGCGGAGTCCTTCAGCTGCCCGCCCGCCGCTTCCATCAGCGGATCGGCGCCCGGCCGGGGGAGGGCGCGCAGCACGACCGTGCCGCGCTTGCCCGGGACGAGCTCGACGCCGGTCAGCGCGGCGTGCGGGATCCGGCGCTCGCCGAGCGCCTGGAGCAGCTTCGAATTGCGGACCCCGCGCTCGTACCGGATGACCACGGCATCCGTGTCGAACTCCCACACGGCATTGGATCCGGCCAAAACGTCACCCATACGGCTCATCGTAGGGCCGAATGTGGTCCCAACGGCCGAACCGACCGCAAAAACACGCGTGGGATGGGGGCGGGGCCTGGGATTGCGGCCCGAGGGACGTACCGCGGGCCGACGGTCGTCCCGCCGGCCCCGGGGGGCTCAGCTCTGCTCGAGCCCCGACGAGCAGTCCTCGCGGTGCGGCGCGCAGTGCACGGCGCCGTACTGCCCGAGGGCGATGTCGGTGAAGTTCGCCAGGCTCTCGGTGCCGGGCGCGAAGTAGCCTGGGTGGCCCAGGGCGCCCTCGGTGCCGACCACCCGGGCCCCGAAGGCCTCCGAGACCGGGTCGGCGCCGTGCCCCAGACCCGCGATCTCCAGGTGCGGCACATCGCCGATCCAGTCGCTCGGGTCACGCGCGGCCCACACGTTGGCGGAGGTGTGCAGCTGCGACGCGCTGCCCACCCGCATCCCCGGGCTGCCGAAGACCGTGATGTCCGAGACCCGGTCCGACGGCAGGTCGGGAGCGGCCAGCCCGCACAGCACCGAGCCGTAGGAGTGGCAGAACAGCGAGATGTGCGCGCTCTGCGGCAGCGCGTCGACCAGGGCGTTCAGCCGGACCGCGCCGTTCTCCGCCAGCTCGCCGGTGGAGGCGTCGAGACCGACCCCCGACGGCGTCGTGTAGTTCGCCCAGGCGATCACCGCGGTGCGCGCGGCCGGAGCCTGGGCGCGCTCGGCCGAGTACAGGGCGCGGGCCATGCCGACCGGGGCGGCGTAGGACTTGGCGGTCCGTTCGAATGTGCCGATGTCGGTGTCCACGCCCGGCACGACCAAAGCCACCCGGTCGGCGGAGTCCAGGTCGCCGAAAACCTCGGCCGCGCGGCCGGCGCCGGTCGGGTCGAAGGCGAGGATCTGCCGTCCGTCGGCCAGCAGCGAGGCGTAGCGGTGGGCGCGCATGTCGGCGTCCCTGCGGCCGGCCGGGGTGAGCTGGTCGCTGTGCGAGCGGACGATCTCCGTGACGCGCGTGCGGGCGAGCGCCACCCGGTTGGCCAGGTAGCGCACGCTGACCGGAGCGCCGTCCAGGTTGCCGACGACGAGCGGGTAGCGGTTGGCGAGCTGGCGGGACTGGGCCGCGGTCAGCGTCGCGAAGAAGTGCGCGATCGCGTCGGCGTTGGCCGAGGCGCTGGGCAGTTGCCGCCCGCCCACCGAGCCGTGCAGCCACGACGTCAGCGCCGCCGCCCGTGGATCCTCCGCGCCCTTGTGCGGCCGGATGGCCGTCCAGCCGGTGGTCGCGAGCATGACGAAGATGACGGCCAGGGCCAGCAGGGCCCGGACAGACGTTGCGTTGAAGCGCTCATCGAACGGGGTCACTCAGGATTGCCTCGCGAAATCGTCCCGGACGCGCACGCCGACCCGGTCCGTCGGCAGAGGTGCGCGCGGGGTGTGGTGGCCCCTCGGTTCATCGAAGAGGTGCGGTATCTCGATCCAGCGTAGAAGACGCGGAGCCATGCTCGAGCCAAGGGTGACCCAAGTCACGTTTCGAAAGTGACTGTAGCGGCCATACGAATGGGTCGCGCATGGGTCACGAATGGGTCAGCCGCTACCGGCGTGACGGGCCGGCCAGCATCCCCCTATCAGGAGGAACGCGCCCGCCGGGTCTTGTGAGCGCCGCACCGGCCGCTCCAGCCTGAGCCGCATGAACCCGATCCTCACCGCCGCCGCCCTGGCCGCCGCGCTCCTGCCCACCGCCGCCGCCGTACCGTCCGCCGCCTCCGCCGCCTCCGCTACGTCCGCCCCTTCCGCCGCGTCTGCCCCTTCCGCGGGCTCCGCGAAGGCCGCCTGCGACCCGGGCCAGCTGTGCCTGTGGGGCAGGGCCGGCTACAGCGGCACCCGGCAGAGCCACGAGCTGGCCGACACCGGCATCGACAACTGCGTACCGCTCCCGGCGGGCGTCCCCGCCCGCTCCTTCGTCAACCGCGTCGGCCGGCCGGTCACCGTGTACCAGAGCGCCGAGTGCGCCACCGAGGCCGAGTTCGACACCTACCCGACGGGCACCTGGGTGCCCGAATCCCGTTTCACCGTCCGGGCGTTCAAAGTATGGGAGAACTGAAGGCATGGCACCGGCACCGCATGCGCGGCCCGGGTCGGGGAACACGACCGGCGAGCCCAGAAACCTTACGGAGGGACGATGGCCACCCGAACCCGCAGCCGTATCCGTTCGCCATTCAGCAGCCGGTCCAGCAGGTCCGGCCGGTCCGGCCGGTCCGACATCGGGACGATCGCCGTCGTCGGCGCCGTCTGCGCCATCGTCGGATTCTTCGTCCTGGGGATCGTGCTCGGCCCCCTCGCGATCATCTTCGGCTGGCTCGCCATGGGCCGCAGCTGGCGAGGCGCGAAGTCGATCCCCGCGGTCGTCGCCGTCGTCCTCGGCGCCTTCGACACCATCGTCGCGCTGCTCTGGCTGGCCCAGTAGCCGTCGCCGCAACGACGACGCCGGGCCCGCCCCCCCGCCCCACGGGGGGGGGCCCCGCACC